>CAYYPG010000030.1:0-21062 GCA_964473505.1 uncultured bacterium
GCTTTTAAGACAAGAAAAGAGTGTTTTAATTTAATTTATGCACATCCACAATACCCCCCCTATCTCCTCTTTGGACAACCGATTGGATTATCTAACCCCTTGTTAACCAAGCAATTAATCAGATTGCTACCCAATTATTGGGCATAAAATTAACTCTACTTTTAAGTAGAGTATCTATGGAGTTAGCATCAAACAAAAAAGAAAAATTTTGAGGGGGTGGATATATTTTATAAGTAATATAGATAATGTTGAGATTAAAGAACGGATGGTTGCGGTTAAGTTGTCCGGAATTGGTTGCATCAATCGTGTATCAACAAAAACAGCTTGATGGAACCTTACACAAAGACAAAAGACATGCTTAGCTATAATAAATTTCCATAAACATTGTCAATAGCTCAAAGTGCTTCTTATGCTGTTTTTGTGAGTAAAAAGTAAAATATTTTTTATTACGGTCTCAAAATCTAATGCGTAACGTAAAGTTAATATATTCTTAAAAAACCGTGTTTATTTTTGTAACCCTGGTGAGTTTTTTGCTTATAACATAATCAGATGAAAGAGAACAAAATATTCTTTTGTTTTTCTTTAATTTTCTATTGGTCAGCAGTCCGTGTTTTAGATACTTCAAATGGATTTGGCAAAACTCTAATGAAACAAAATGCCATACTGCACCGAAATAAGATGAAGCAAAACAAAATCAAGTTCAGGGGAGCAAAGGTATCCTCTTATTTGGACTTTTAACTAATAACGCGTAACTTTTTTCTATTGAATACATTATAAAATCACGGAAAAGTTTTTCTGGGTCAGCAGAAGATTCGGCTGTTTTCTCTTCTGCCTCAAAGAAAATAATTGACATTAGAAACAATCTGGTTAAAATTATTTTATGAGAATCTATTGTTATTTATTATTTATTGCCTTACTCTTTGGGTCTTGTTCTCCACAAGGGACAAAAACAGAGATTACATTTTGGCATGCCATGGGCGGTCCGCTTGGAAAATCCTTAGAATCAATGGTTCGAGATTTTGAAAAACAGAATCCGGATATTAAAATTACTTTGGTTGGTATGGGTGATTATTCGGCTCTGGCACAAAAATTAATGGGTGCAATTGCAGTAGATAACCCACCAACAATTGCTCAAGTCTATGAATCTTGGACAACTCAATTCTATCAACAGAATCAACTCTTTGCTTTAGATTCATTTGTGTATAGCCCTAACGGGCTTACTGCTGAAGAAATCGCTGATATTTATCCGGTGTTTGTTGAAAACAATAAATGGGATGGTAAATTTCTAACTTTTCCCTTTAACAAGAGTGTTCCGGTCTATTTTTATAATATCGCAATGTTTGAATCTTTAGGAATTAAAGAGTTCCCCAAAACTTGGCAGGAGTTTAGAGTTGTGCTCAAAAAATTAACCCGTGACATTAATAATGATGCTAAGTTTGATATTTATGGTACGGCCGGTGGCGTTAATTCTTGGCTCTTTGGTTGTATGCTCTATCAAAAATCAGGTAAGTTGTTAGATGAAATCACTAAGCGTGTTGAATTTAATTCACCTGCCGGTGTCTCGGCACTACAATATATGATTGATTTAATTTACAAAGATTCTTCGGCAAATTTTCTCTCGGGTTATGAACCACAAAATGACTTTCTCCAAGGAAAACTTGGTCTCATTTTTGGCACTATCGTCTCTTGGGCGTTTATGAAAGATAAGATGACCTTTCCGATTGGTATTGCCCCCCTGCCATCTTGGGACCAAAATGCAGTACTGGCTTATGGCACAAATATTGCTCTGTTTCGTAAATCTACCTTAAAACAGAAAGAAGCAGCTTGGCGGTTTATCAAATGGTTTACCCGGCCAAAACAACAAGCCCGTTGGGCTAGTGAAACTTTTTATGTGCCGGTTTGTAAACAAGCATTACAAGAACCGGCATATGCCCAACTTTTACAAGAGGTCAGAGGATTAAAAGAGTGTATTGAACAGTTAAATTATGCTACCTTTGAACCGCGTGGTGAAGAATGGTTTGCCGGTCGCCGTTATTTGGGCGAAGCCATGGAAGAAGCAATGCGACTTAAAACCTCAGCAAAAAGAGCCTTGGATAATGCAGCCAATAAGTTACAAAAGGAGTTGAAATAATGATGAAAACAGTCAAAATTATTAAGTTAAAGGTCAAAAGTAAAGATAGTTTTTCATTTGCTAAGTATTGGGAAAATACTTATATCAACCAAGATATTGAGATGCTCAATGAACTTAAAAATCAAAAGACAAAAGTCAAAACTAATATCTATCTGTGGTTTATCTTTTTATTGTTAGTTTTTAGTTCTTCTTATGCGCAGGTAATACCAATTCGAGAAGTTCGGAAGAATAATGCCAATGGAGTTCCTTTATTATTAAATCAAACCGTAACCATAACCGGCATTGTCTCGGTTGCAAATCAATTTGGATCTTCTGGACCTGCATTTGTTTTTGATAACACAGGAGGAGTAGCAATCTATTCTCCAATTGCCTCCCAAATGACAATCGGCGATAGCGTAACCGTTACCGGAACGGTCATTCAATTTTATGGTTTAACCGAAATCACTCAAGCAACTTTCATAAAACATTCCAGTGGCCGACCAGTAAATCCTATCTTAATGTCAATTCCCGAAATAGATGACATTGGCGCCGATTTTGTCGAAAATGAAGGTACTTTAATTAGATTAGAATCCATTAGGATTATCAACGCATCGGGAAATTTTGCCGGAAACACCAACTATACCATTCAAGATACCTTGGGTAACACTGCCCAAATTCGGATTGATAATAATGTTTCGACGATTATTGGACAGCCAATTCCTACTGGTTATTTTAATTTAGTAGGAGTAATATCTCAATACGATCCGTCTTCGCCGTATTTTAATGGCTATCAAGTAATGCCCAGAAATAATAATGATATGGAATTACCAATTCAAGTTATTCCCATCGACTCCGCAATTAGAGATGCTAATAATGATGGAATCCCTGATCTCCGAGGCACAAATGTTACGATCACCGGTATCGTCACGGCACCATCAGGTATTTTTTCACGTACTCAAACTGATATATATGTTCAAGATAACACCGCTGGTGTAAATGTCTTTAACTTTTCTTATATTCCAACTGCATTAGGCGACAGTGTAATCGTTAGCGGTCAAGTCTATTTTTATCGCGGGAAAACCGAAATTGCTAATGCTGATATTACCATCGTTGCCCATAATCGACCGCTACCAGCACCATTGCCGATAACTTGTGCGATGATGAATCAAGAACCCCATGAAGGAAGACTGGTAATGTTATCGGGAGTTAGAACCAATGCGACAACATTATCAGGCAACCAAAACTATTATCTGATCCAAGGAAGTGATAGTTGTGTTATGCGTATTGATGCAGATTGCGAAATACCGGGATTAATAATGGTGAATGACACCTTCACCGTAATCGGAATCAAAAGTCAATATACCACAGATACGATTCCACCCGTGAATACCGGCTATCAATTATTGCCGAGATTTATGACCGATTTTTCTAAGACCCTGCTTGACTCTTACCCTCTTCTGCCGATTGCCGAAGTTCAACGACCCGGCTCAGATGGATTTTCCTCTTATTATGAAGGGCAATATGTCAAAGTCAAAGGCCGCATTACTGGTCCGGCTTATATTTTTACAAGTGGCGCATCAAAAAGTCTTTATATCCAAGATGCGACTAATGGTATCAACATCTACGCTCCCACCAGTTATATTGGCACCGCACATTGGTTAGATAGTGTTGGCACTGAATGGTATTGTTTTGGTAAAGTTACTGAATATAACGGATTAACCGAGATTGCTAATGGCTTAATGTGGCTTGCGGATTCTAATCGTGTAATAATTGAACCCCGAGAATTACCATTTAATTCCCCGGTCACTGAAGGTATGGAAAGTCAATTAATTAAAGTGAGCGGTCCAGTAATTTCGAGTCCCTCTTCAGCTGGTGCGGGTCAAAATTTTACAATCAAAAATGGTATCCCGGGAATTACAATAAGAATTCTTAATTCCACGGGCATATCCATAAATCAGTTTCAGAAAAATAAAAACTTTCAAATTGTCGGTATTATTGGCCAGTACACGACTTCAAGTCCTTTTAATACCGGCTATCAAGTTATGCCCCGCTTTAATTCAGACATCGTCGATTTGACCAGTTCTGTCACACCATCCGAAGTAATGCGAATTGACTCAATCTTCCCAAATCCATTTTCTCGACGAGCCGATGACCCGCTTTTACAATCTTGTGTCATCAGAATCAATTCACCACCAGATTATAAACTCTATCTGGAAATATTTGATATGAAAGGCAGGTTAGTAAAAAAACTATTAGCCAATCAACCCGGCGGTTTTTATGAGTTAAGATGGGATGGCACGAATGAAAAATATGAAGTTTGTCCAATTGGCATCTACATTCTAAACTTCAAGGGCATTACACCGCAAGGCAAAGTAGAATTTATTAGAAAACCTATCGTAATTGGAACAAAATTGTGATCTTACGATATTTGTTGTCCGCAATGAGCATTCCAGTTTTGAGAAGATTTGTACTTGTCTTAGGAATTTTGGTTTTTAGTCTTTCTTATGGGATCTGGGGCATTAGCCAGGATGTCTCAACCCGGGGTCAAGGAAATGTTGGCTATACTGGATTTCTCACTTTACCACTCTATCTAACGACGCAAGCACGAGATACCGCACTAAAATACTACATGCATACCAAGTTTCAAACCTATGGTGGATACATTCAATATGGAATGGCTAATAATTTAGATGTTGGACTTCATGGCAACAGTTCAATTAATTCTTCAATCGGAATAAACTTAAAATTTCGACCTTTTGAATACCTCGCAACATTGATTGGTTTTGATTATATTATGAACGAAATGTTACTTGCGCCTTTTGGCGCAATTATGACCGGGACCGATATCACCAAGTATTTCTCGATGTATGGTGGCCTGAAAGCATTTAACTGGTCCAATATGATACTACAAGAATCGCCCCAACAAAAAAAAGATGTTTTTGGAACTATTATATTTCTGGGCGCACATCTTTTCCGAAAAGAAGGCTGGAAAGACCAAAAAATCTTATCCAGTTTTCCCACCGGCTTATATTTTGAACTGGCTTATCCAGTAAATATTGATAACCAATGTCTCACGATTGTTTTAGGGCTTGATGGATTCTTCGGACTTTCTTTTCCCCGCATTCAATGGCGCTAACCGACAATGTAAAAAAGTAACATCAGAACATTCTATATTTCATTCTACATCCAGAAGTAAATTTCGCAATCGGAATTTGGTTAATAATCAAAGAACCGTCTTACTGACCCGCTAGATTTTCTTCGCAAAATCTTTTTTAGAGTCCAACAAATTAAAGAACAATAATCTTAGTCCCAAAACCAATTTACACAAAATTTCTATCACAAATGGGATAGTCAATAAAGGTGGTGTCAAGATTTTGGGGTAAGTTGTTTTTTCTTCTATAAGTGGGGCTCTCCTTGCTGCTTATTATATTTTGTTTAAATACGAGAAGGATACCCCATCTATTCCTACATAATATCAATACTGAACTTACACGAAATATTATTCCGAGGATAAACCACAACAATAATACTTCCCGCAAAATCAATACTGAACTTACACTAAATATTATACACTACCGTCATCAATAAATATGAAGCCGGTTTTATTCTGAGAGTAAAAACTCGGATGCTATGATAGTATGCTTTTGGGTAATACCAAAGTTAGATAAGAACTAAATAAATTCGAACCAGTTGGAATCAGATTTATTATCCGCCAAGTGACTTTATCAGTTGCACGTCTAATTATCTTAAAATCCCAATACTAAATTCTCTTATTCTCTAATCGGCTGGAAAAAGAACGGTATTGAAATTGGGCTTCCATTGGTTTTTTAATTATACTCCAAAATTTTGGCAGTTTGCGATTAGCTAAAAGTATCGACGCAAGTAATTTCTGAAAGGGATTTTCTCGGCTTAGGTGTTGGGTCTTGTGCCGGATAGCCAACCGGTGTCAGGGCGATAACCTTGACATCTTCGGGTATTCTCAAAATTTTTTTAACCCCAGCTTCATCGTAAGCGCCAATCCAACAAGTTCCCAAACCTTCATTCGCCGCAGCTAAAATAATATGTTCTAAGGCAATTGCCACATCAACTGGATATGAACTCCAATATCCGCCCATACGACCCCAAGCGATTTTCTCTAATGCTACTGCGCAAATTACCACAGGTGCTTGTCCAATAAACTCTTGATTGCGACAAGCAGAGACTAATGCCTGTTTGATATATGGGTTTTTAACAATAATAAACTTCCACGGTTGAATATTTTTGGCGGAAGGCGCTAATCGCCCAGCCTCCAAAATCCTATTTAAAACCTCATCTGGTATTGGATCCGGTTTATACCCACGGATACTTTTTCGGGCTTTGATGACCTCGTAAAATTCCATAGAATTATTTCCTTGCTATGTTATTAAAAAGCGCCCGAAGTGATTTGAACACTCGACCTGCGGATCCGGAATCCGCCGCTCTATCCAACTGAGCTACGGGCGCAATCTCAGATTAAAATCTTCAAATTCATTTTGAAAACGAAATCCCCTAAAGTCTAAAAAGCTTTAGAGATCAGCGCAATTTCTTTTTATGACGGTCGGCTTTTCGACGTTTCTTATATTTGTGGCGCTTAATTTTTCTTAGTTTTCTTTTTCGACCACAAGGCATAACATCACCCCTTTTTGGCGATTTTCATCTTTAAATTCTTACCGGGCTTAAAAACCACAACCAATCTTGAAGGCAACGGCACCGGCACATTAGTTTTCGGATTACGGGCTAATTTGGGTTTACGCAATTTAGTCTTAAAAATGCCAAAATCCCGAAACTCTACCCGATGTCCAGCCAACAAGGCATTTTCAATCTCATTTAAGAATTCTTGTATGATTCTTAAAACATCGCTGCGCGTAATCCGTGGTTGAAATTTCTTGGTAATTTTGTCTGCAATTTTATATTTAGTAAGTGTCATATAAACCTCCTATTTGCAACCACTACAACTTTTGGCAGAACAACTAGCACAATTAGATTGTGAAACTTTCTTTTCTACACCTTTTAAGCCAAAAGTTGAGTACCGCAAATTAACTTTTTTGTTGTGACATTTCGGACAACAAATATTAGATTTCATTCGGTCCTGGGCGTTGAATATCAATTCTTCAAAAATATGCTTGCAACTATCACATTGATATTCATATATTGGCATAATTTATTATAAGTCCAGCGGATAAGATTTGTCAATAGTCATGTTTGAAAAGTTCAGCAAAAGTTTTCTTCGTTATCACTCGACTTAATTTAGAGGCGCACATCCATTGATTTTAGTAGATGCCAAAATCAATTCAGCATAATATTTGTGTACTTTTAGACAGTAGCAGAATTCTCCAACATATTGCAAGGTAGCGTAATTATATTTCGTGTAAATTTAGTATTGATATATTAAAGAAAAAGTGTATCTCGCCAAAGATTTAACATATTAATGAGGTTAGAAACAAGAACACCCTATGGAAGAAAAAAATTTACCAAAAAATCTTGACGCTATCAATTGTAATTGAAACTCTGAAAAAGTTCTATTGTTTTTTCAATAAATTAAACGAAATTAATTTAAGCGTTTTAACAAAAGATATATAAAAATCTGAAGCTAATGACCACAGGAAACCTTGTCCGCTGAGGTAATATCGAGAAACTGAAAAAGATGAAAAGTTTATACCCCCATATATCAATAAAGCAATGGTATGATGATCAATTTTTGAGGAACAAGAGAATATAGATTTATAATGCTCTAGGGCACCTTGACTTATTCAGAACGTTTGTAATGATAATGATACGAGGACCTTGTCTGGTCAGTTTAATATTGTAGGCAGAAAAAGATAAAAAGATTATACTCCTGACTATAAAGAAAACAATGGTAAAGATGGAAACTTTGAGGATATAAGATAACATAGCTTGATACGGCCTTCGATGCACTTTGACTTTTTCAGAACGCTCGCAATTACTGCTTGACAGTACAAGACTTTAATAGTATATTATGTAAAAGTTATAAATTAAATCTGTAATGCAAGTATCTTAAATAACACAAAGGAGGCTTGTATGGCAACTTATATATTACTTACTACCCTTACTGATGAGGGCAGAAAAACCCTCAAGGAGAAACCTGAGCGCTTAAAAGAAGTTAATAAAGAAGTGGAATCAATGGGAGCCAAAATTCTTGCTCAATATAGCGTGCTCGGGCCATATGATTTTGTTAATATTGTTGAAGCTCCGGATAACGAAACAATTTCGAAAATCTCTATAGAACTGGGTTCACGAGGAACAATTCATGTGATGACGCTTGCGGCAATTCCTATTGATACTTTTATCAATCACCTGAAGAAATAAAGCGATTTGGCAATTCGGCTGATAAGAATTCTAAAAAGTAATTTAGGATTCGTCGCGTTAGGTTATTATTGAAGAAGTAATCTCTAAAAATTGTTGAGTGTATTAAGTAGACTTTTTTTATAATCTAAAAAGTAATCTGTTTCATCATTAGCGGATAAAATCTTCATTCATAACTCAAGAAACAATTTAGAATTCGTTAAAGAGAAGTCCTTTTTTTTGACCTGGGTAATTTCTAAAAATTATTGAGTATATAAAAAATAGACTTTTTATTCATAATCAAAAGTAATCTAACTACTGATCAAGGCCGAATTATTTGTTGAGCCGGAAATGATCTCTTGTATATTGTATTAATATAGTGATATGGTAAAATATAGCTTAGACATAAAAAGAAGCAAAGAATTTGAGCGGGAAATCTTGAGAAAACCTCGGGACGTTGAGCCTGTTTTTGGGGATGGATCTGAAAATTGATTGATAAAAAAAGAGTTTTTTCCGGAATCTAAAAATAGGTTAGGATCCCACAGATCAAAATTTTAATTGAACTTACAATAGTCGGGGAAGAAGATATACTAAAAAATAGTAAAAGAGCGGAATTGTAAATAACAGACTGTCAATTCGATCCAGAAATCCACCATGACCCGGAAAGATATTAGAACTATCTTTCAAATTTACAGCGCGTTTAAAACTTGATTCTACTAAATCCCCAACTTGTGCGCCAAGGCTAAGAACTATTCCTAAAATAAGATTTATTTGATACGGTATGCTGGGGTAAAAATGTTTTAGAAAGATAATCGCAAAGATTACACTTACCACCAAACCGCCACAAAAACCCTCGACGGTCTTATTGGGACTAATTCGTACTGCTAATTTATGTGACCATTTGATGACTTTTACAAATAAATTACCTATTGCATAGGCAAATGTATCATTAATCCAAGTAAAAAGCACTGGAAAAAAAACAATCCACGCTGGCAGTTTTTGTTGTAGTCTCCACATTTGTAATAATAAAAGATGTGTGGGTAAAAATCCTAAATAGAACAAGGTAAACAGACTAAATGGAATAACCAGATAAATCGACTCTTGTTTAATTAATGCATCGATAAAAACAATAACCGGTAAAACTAAAAACCACATTGGTGTTCGGGTTAAATAAAGGATTAAGGGAAAAGCAAGATTAAGTCCAATGATTAAAAATCGATTGAGCCGGATATTTTTTAATGTGAGCATGTGAAGAAATTCAAAAGTCGCAAAACCAATCCAAACCAAACTTAACAGCAAAAGCAATAAGGGATTTTTAATAAAGATGGCCAGGATAACTATAACACCAAGCCCACTACCAATTAAACAACGTTGAATAAAATTACTCATCTGTTATTTGGGCCGTTCGCTCTTTTTATCTTTCGCCATCTTCTTTCTATTGACCGGTTATTCTGTTTGGGCTAATAATTATTTAGTCCTGATTGGCCACGATTTCGGGTATTTAACATTAGAGATGTAAGTTCTCTTATATTTTGTGTTAATTTCCGTTATTGAGAACATTTCTCATCTTTCTGTAGTTTCGTATTCAGGAACCCGCCCGAAACGTCGTTTCCGCTTACTGAAATCTTGGATTGCTTGCCAAAGTTCCTTTTTATCAAAATCTGGCCAAAGCACATCAGTAAAATAAAGTTCAGTATAAGCGCTCTGCCATAATAAAAAATTAGATAACCGAATCTCACCTCCGGTGCGAATTAACAAATCCGGGTCAGGAATTTCTGGGGCATAGAGATATTGTCTGAGGTCTTCACTGGTTAAGTTTTTTATATCTTCAATCGGTATCCTTTTTATGGCATCAGCGATTTCTGTTCTCGAACCATAACTTAAGGCTAACACCAAAACCAAACCCGTGTTGTTCTGGGTTTTGTTTATAAGATATTCGAGATTTTTCCTAACTTTATCCGGCAATCGATCTAATTGGCCAATGGCTTTTACTCTAACATTATTTTTGTTAAGTTCTGGTTCTTCTTTGACTAATAATTCTTGTAACAACTGCATCAATTTATTTACTTCGGATGCTGGTCGTTGCCAATTTTCCGAAGAAAAGACATACAAGGTTAAATATTTTACGCCAAATTCTCCACATGCTCTAACTGTAGTCCGCACTGCCTCCACTCCTTTTCGATGTCCCCAATACCTGGGCAACCCGCGTTTTTTTGCCCAGCGACCATTTCCATCCATAATGATTGCAATATGCGTCGGAATCTTAACTTTTGAATCTTTCATTATTAAGCATTTCTTGAAAGAAATTGATTGTTCTTAGCTAAAATGTTTTTTATTTGTTTACGGGGTCTTGTAGAACTAAATTCAAAACTCATTTTATCAGTTCTTCAGAAACCCTAAACAACTCAAATATTTTTTAATCCTGTCGTCCTGGCTTGAGTTCCGTTATCTCTTGTTCTTTTTGCGCAAACAGTTTATCTGCAGTTTTGATAAACTCATCTGTAATCTCCTGGATTTTCTTTTGACCAATTCGGACATCGTCTTCAGATATTTTTTTATCTTTTTCCAGTTTTTTTATCTCCTCATTACCATCTCGACGGATATTACGAATTGCAATTTTCGCATCTTCGGTTAATTTATGGCATAATTTTACCAGTTCTTTTCTTCGCTCTTCGGTTAACGGTGGAAGTGGAATCCGAATTAGATTGGTCTCAACGATTGGATTTAAGCCTAACTCAGATTTAAGAATCGCTTTCTCAATTTGGGGAATCGCTGATCGGTCCCAAGGCTGAATCAATAATTGGCGGGGTTCGGGAATTGAAATTGATGCCAGTTGTTTTAAGGGAGTTAAAGTTCCATAATATTCAACTTTAATATCATCTAAGATTGCTGGATTAGCACGCGCAGTTCGGATTCGAGATAATTCTAAAGACAAAAGGTCGATTGTCTTTTGCATCTTTTCTTTGATTTGTTTATATTTTTCCTCTAACATACATTCTCCTTTTCGAACTTCTTATTATAATTAAGGGGATATTTTTTCGGCATCTTTTTACAAAAGATGTTTTTATGCTTACATAAGCTTGCTTCTATAGTCCACAAATAAATCTACTTAACCGCAATCGTTTTTAACAATGGATCATTGAGATTGTCTGGATCAGGGGAATCTTTGTCCGCGTCTTCGGTCATCCGCGGCCACCCTCTCCTAAACGGCGGTTGATTCGAGGATAGTTTAAAAAGAAGACCGTTTCGGCCAACGATTATTCCTCACCGAGTTTAAATCGGACAAATCGTCTAATTTTGATGTTTTCGCCGTATTTGGCTATTTGCTCTTTGAGGTAATCGCCGACTTTTTTCTCGGGTATTTTTACAAACGGCTGCTCTAAGAGGCAGACATCAGAATAAAATTTCTCCAGTTTTCCTTGAACAATTTTCTCAATTACATGGGGTGGTTTACCAGAGTCTTTTAATTGGCTTTCATATATCTGTTTTTCCCGCTCAATAATTTCTGGTTTTAAGTCTTCACGGGAAATTGCGATTGGGTCAGTGGCAGCGATTTGCATTGCGATTTCGTGAACAAAGCGACGAAAATCTTGATTACGACCAACAAAATCGGTCTCGCAATTTACTTCGACGAGAACGCCTAAACGCTCACCGGGGTGAATGTAAGCATCAATCACACCTTCGACTGTCGCTCGCTGGAGTTTTTTTTCTGCGGCTGCAATGCCTTTTTTCCTTAATAGTTCTATGGCTTTATTTATATCACCTTGAGTTTCTTCTAATGCTTGTTTACAATCTAAAATACCCGAGTTGGTTCGTGCCCTTAATTCCTTAATTAATTCCATCGAAATGTTCATTGTACCTCCTCGGTTTCAAAGCCCTTTCGTCCTTCTAATACAGCATTAGCAATTATACTCGTCACAAGTTTTATTGAACGTAAAGCATCGTCATTGCTCGGTATCGGATAGTCGATATGTTCTGGATCGCCATTAGTATCAACCATTGCCACAACGGGTATTTGGGCTCGTTTCAGTTCAGCTAAAGGCGTGGCTTCTCGTGTGACATCAACCACATAAGCAATACCCGGTAAACGGTCCATATCTCGCACACCGATAAAGATTTTCTTAAGTTTATTGTATTCGCGCTCTAAACCCAACATCTCTTTTTTAGTCATATTTGTTGGTTTAGCTTCTTGAAGGATGCGTTCTAATTCGACCATTTTGCCAATGCGCGTTGAGACAACATCAAAATTGGTTATTAAACCGCCGACCCATCTTTCAGTAATATAGTAGGCATTACATCGTTTGGCTTCTTCTTCAATAATCATTTTGGCTTGTGGTTTCGTTCCAATAAATATGATGTCTTGACCGGTTTCGGCTTCTCTTCTTACTGCTTCATAAGCCAATTTTATTCGTTCTAAGGTCTTCTCGAGGTCGATAATATAAATATCATTCTTTTTTCCAAAGATAAAGGGCTTCATTTTAGGATTCCAACGATGAGCGCGATGTCCAAAATGAACGCCAGCTTCAAGTAATTCTTTAATAGTTATCCCTAAAGGATAAGAAGTGTGTTGCGTGGTTAACGTTTGGTCCATTGGAATCGTTTTCTCCTTTTTGCTAATCCATACTTCATTCGTTCTTTTTCTCGTGGGTCTCGCTTTAATAATCCCGCACTTTTTAAGGGTTTACGCAAGTCGGGATTATATATACATAACGCCCGTGCGGTTCCCAAGGCAATGGCATCTGCCTGAGCTGAAAGGCCACCACCTTTAATTTGACAAATTACTTGGAATTGTCCGGTTAAACCGGTAATCTTGAAGGGCGATAAAACCACTTGATATAAATCATCACGGCCTAAATATTTTAGGGCCGGTCGATTATTTATTCGGATATCGCCATTACCCGGAAGCAACCAGACTTTAGCCGTAGCGGTTTTTCTTGAACCGACAGCAAAAAAAGCGTCTTTCAAATTCATAATTTAACCTACCATAATTGGTTTTTGTGCCTGATGGGGATGTTCGCTATCCGGATAGATAAAGAGTCGTTTAATTCTTTTGGCTTGAAGACGATTTTTCGGTAACATTCGTTTTATCGCCAAATAAAGAATACGTTCCGGATGTTTAGCAAACATCTCTTTGAGGGTAGTTTTTTTTAACCCACCAGGATAACCTGAATGTCTGTAATAGATTTCATTGGTCATTTTCTTGCCAGTCACCCGTATCTTTTTAGCATTGATAATAATGGCAAAATCACCGGCATCGACATGAGGCGTCCAAGTCGGCTTATCCTTACCAATCAAGACGCGAGCAACTTGTGACGCAAAACGACCCAAGGTTTTATTCTCAGCATTAAATAAATACCACTGTCGTTTTACTTCATCTGGTTTAGCAATATACGATTTCATAAAATTTGATAACTTCAAACACTAACTAATACTTATATAATTTTATTTTTCAAAGACAAAGGATTAAATTTATATAATCTTAATTTATATCCGAAAAAACCCAAAATGTCAAGTCTTAATTTTTGAAAATTTAAAAATCTTAAAAGACACAAAAAAATCTAAAGCTTTTTGAAGATTTAAATTCGTGCAAAAAGCACATGCCTTATTCAAAAATCTCACTTGAAAAGAAAAATGGCCGCTAAAGATACAAAGTCTCGATAATTTGAAAAGGAAGCAAAAACAACATGACTTCTCATTTTAGAGAATAGTTGTTATAAAATAGCAAATTACAACAGGTGCTTGTCCAATAAACTCTTGATTGTGACAAGCAGAGACTAATGCCTGTTTGATATTTGGGTCTTTAACAATTTAACAATAAAATAACCTATAAAGAGTTTTCGTTTATCTAATATCTAATTTATCATCAATTGGAAAACCGTTTTTCATTATCCCCCACACATATCTTTTTAATTTTATACTATTAGTTGCACTGCGTTATTGAAAATTTAAATATTGACCATATTTGTTTATCATCTGGATGACAAAAAACTAATTTTGGGGAGACTTCAATTTTCTTTCTCATGTCAAGTTCAAATTGCCGCTACCTTAATATGTCTATCTCGTTACATTTAACTCTTGCAATCTTAAAATTATTTTTGTATAGTTTTATATTACTTAGTGTCTTATTAAATTGATTATATTAGTCTTTATTTAGGAGCGAAAATGTGGAAAGATAAAGTTTGGCAAAAAATTAGAGAAACTATTGAGGAAATGAGTTCGGAAATGATTGAACTGCAGTCAAAACTGGTCGCTATTCCGGCAATCGGTCCTCAAAATGGTGGTACCGGCGAAGCCGAAAAAGCCAAGTTTTTGCTCGGTTATCTCTCGGATTTGTCACTAAACATTAAAGAATATAATGCCCCCGACAGTTCCGTGCCAGCTGGCTATCGGCCGAATCTTGTTGCTCGTTTAGAAGGCATCAATCGGAATCGAACGATTTGGATTATGACCCATCTTGATGTTGTGCCTTCTGGTCCTGAAGATTTATGGCAAACCAACCCTTTTCAAGCGGTAGTTAAGGATGGCAAAATTTTTGGGCGGGGAACTGAAGACAATCAACAAGAGATGGTGGCTTCGATTGCGGCGGTAAAAGCCTTAAAATTATTAGGCTTAACACCCAATTATGATGTTGCCCTATTATTAGTCGCGGATGAAGAGACGGGTAGTAAATTTGGTGCCCAATATTTGGTGAACAATTATCCAGAACTACTTAAAAAAGATGATCTCTTTGTTGTCGCTGATGCAGGCGATGAAGATGGTACTTTATTAGAGATTGCGGAAAAATCGATGCTTTGGCTGAAATTTGTCGTTTATGGCAAACAAACTCATGCTTCTGCTCCTCATCAGGGACTAAATGCACATCGGATTGGTGCGAATTTGGTTTGTCATTTAGATAAGTTTTTCAAGAAAAGATATAAGGCAAAAAACCGATTGTTTTCGCCACCGATATCAACTTTTGAACCGACAAAAAAAGAAAATAATGTTCCCAACATTAATACCATTCCCGGCGAAGATGTGTTCTATTTTGATTGCCGAATTCTGCCTGACTACGATATTCAAAATGTTTTAACTGAACTTAAAGAAGAATTGGACAGATTTCAAAATAAATATTCCGCAAAAATTGTTTGCGAGAAAGTCAACGGTGAACAGTCTGCACCGGCAACTTCAATTGAAGCCGATGTTGTGAAATTACTTAAGCAAGCAATAAAAAAAGTCTATAATGTTAATGCTAAACCACGCGGTATAGGCGGCGGAACCGTAGCGGCAATTTTGCGACGCAAGGGTTTTCCAGCAGTTGTTTGGGGAAAATTTGCTAATACCTGCCATCAACCTAATGAATATTGTCTAATTGAGAATATGGTCAACGATGCTAAAGTCTATGCGTATTTATTCGGAATGGAAGTCTCGTAGCGCATTCGTAATAGAAAGATAAACCTGAAAAAAAGTCTATGAATGCCTGTAATCTCATTTTGAGTCCCAAACCAATAATCGCAAATACAAACCAGACAAAGGTTGCGTATTGTAATGAAATCCTCGTCAGACACCGAGACTCAAAAGAGAAACCAAGAAATGCATTTTCGCCTTGTGCCGCCCAGCAAAATCTCATACTGAATTAGTTTTAGCATCAGGTAGAATTAATGGTTGTGAGACACTGTATCAAGTTCTGGATGGTAAAAGTGGTCTTTTGTCAAACTTTCCGCAACAATAGATTAACCAAGACATTTAATAAATTTAAAGTAATCAAAATGAGTTTTTCTCGGTTCGCTTAAGATAATAAAATGGCTGAGTTTGTTAAATTCATAAATGCGAAAAATGTTGCGCTCAAAGATGACCGCAGTTTCGGTGGTGAAATTGTAATTCTACCCTTAAAGCCGGATACTAATATTAATGAAGTCATATTGTTGGTCGTTTCGGATTTAATGAAATTCTTAAGTCAATCAACGGGCAAAATGTATTCTAAATATCCCATAGCCTTCAGTGGTGGATATCGTGTAGGTGAGGCGGGTCGTTCGGCTTATAGTTTAAAAGTTCTACCTATCAGCAACCGAATTGTGATTCAACCCATAGGTCTTTTAGAGAGTTCAGAATTTTTACGTCGGTATGTCCAAAGAATAAGAAAAATGGCAGCATCCGAATCTGGCGAATAATTCTCTTAAAAACGATGAATCATCCTTGGATTGATGAAAAAGAATTCTCGCAATATATGGAAGTTGTGGAAATCCAAGCAACACATATTACCGGCAAGATTCTTCCGCCGTTAGAAGAAAATATTACAAAATTAAAAGAGTATTTCAATCAATTTAATTATCAAGCATTATTTGAAAAATCGGGAAATAAACTTCATCCGCACAGGATTCATTTAGTCGTTCAATCCCAATTTACTTCTCCGCCACCGACAAACTGGTTTCGGGCTAATTTAGTTAATTTGATTTTATTTCTGGCAACAATTTTAACGACGCTTTTAATTGGTGCCATTAATCGTGGTGGTAATCCGTTTGCTCAATTTAAGGATCTTGCGCTCGGTATTCCCTTTTCTTTCTCATTATTATTAATCTTGGGTGGTCATGAGCTTGGTCATTATTTTACTTCTCGGCATTATGGCGTCTCAGTAACTTTGCCTTACTTTCTACCGATTCCTCATCCGTTCGTTGGCACCATGGGTGCGTTTATTAGAATAAAATCCATGGTACCTAATCGTCGTGCGCTATTAAAAATTGGGGTGGCAGGTCCTATCGTTGGATTTCTAATCTCCCTGCCGATTATCCTTATCGGTATTGCTCACTCTCAAATTACTCAAATCACTCAATCCGAAAATCAGATTCGATTAGGCGCACCACTTTTGTTTAAATTTTTTACTTTTCTTTTTCATCGTAATATTCCCCAAGGTTATGATTTAGTATTAAGTCCCATGGCATTTGCCGGTTGGTTGGGTTTATTTGTGACCGCATTAAATCTTATTCCTGCTGGTCAACTGGATGGTGGTCATATTGCTTATGCCTTATTTGGAAAATACCGCAAAATTATTACCTTTGTGCTACTTCCGACTATGACATTATTAGGTCTGCTATGGCCAGGCTGGTTCTTTTGGATTTTATTAATTCTAATTACCGGCTTAAGACATCCGCAAACTCAAGATGAAATCACGCCCTTAAGAATTAGTGACAAGATTTTAGCCTTCGTGTCACTCATAATCATCATCTGTACATTTACCCCAAATCCGTTCCCCATAAAATAGTCAAGATGCACAAAAGATATGATTTTATTGTCGTATAATAACTATTTTTTTACTCAATATCTTGACCCTACAACAAAAAAATGTAGAAAACCTATTCACTAAACTTATGATAATATCTTTTCCATTATTCCGAATAAAATAACGATCAAAGAAGGAGAATTTATATATGTATCCAATAATTTTTAGAATTGGTGACCTTAATATTTATGCTTATGGTCTATTTTTATTTATCTCATTTCTAATTGGGACGAAAATTGTTGAGTATCGAGCACAACGGTTTGGTGTTCACCCAGATAAAATTACTAATCTGGCATTAATTGTTTTGATTGCGGTGATTCTGGGTGCACGACTATTTTATGTTATTTTTCACTGGTCGGAATTTGCCTCTGATTTAATTGGAATTATTGCTTTTTGGCGAGGTGGTTTAGGCGGATTAATGTTTTATGGTGGATTTCTATTTGGGTTATTAGCTGGGATTCTTTATGCGAGAAAAGCCAAAATGCCTTTACTGAAAATGCTTGATGCGATAACTCCGGCAATTATGTTAGGGGAATTTTTTACCCGCCTTGGTTGTTTTCTTAATGGCTGTTGTTTTGGTAAACCGACCAACTCGCTGTTAGGCATAACATTCCCCAAACACTCCGCGGCTGGATATACCTTTGAATGTCCAGTTCATCCGACTCAACTCTATTCCTCATTTGCTGGACTTATCCTCTTTGTTTTTGCATTAATCTTAGAAAAAAGACAACTCAAATCAGGAGTCTTATTTGGTATTATCCTTTTATTTTATTCTTTATTTAGATTTGGAATTGATTTTGTTCGTTATTATGAAAATGCTACTAATTTTTGGGCGAATCAAATTATCGCTTTAGGCCTTTCAATCTTTGCAATCGCTTTCATAATTATTAGGATAAAAGGTAAACAATAATTTCTATCTATTTTTATGTTTTAATGATTGTAAATCCATACGGACGTTCGTTTTACAATCCTACAAATATTAAAGAACTTATCCGTCGCACTATGCGATCTTATCTTTTCAGGTAGTGTCTAATATTTTGTGTAAATCCAATACCGATATATTAAAGAAAAAGGAGTTTTCTCTCTTTTGTTTAAACATTTTAATTATAATCTCCTTAGAAAGAAAAACATCTCCAAGGATGAAAAAACAATTTACCCCAAAATTTCGACGCTTACTCTTTTTACCTCGTTGCCATAAATGTGGGCAAGACATTAAGTACAATCTTATGTCCTGCCAGACAATAAAATAATTGGGAAAATTGATTCTACGGATATTAAAGATACTATCTACTGCATTATCTGATTTCATCTTTTTACCTTGTTGTTATAGATGTGGGCAAAATATTAAGCACAATCTTATGTCCTGCCAGACAATAAAATAATTGGGAAAATTGATTCTACGGATATTAAAGATACTATCTACTGCATTATCTGATTTCATCTTTTTACCTTGTTGTTATAGATGTGGGTAAAATATTAAGCACAATCTTATGTCCTGCCTGATAATAAAAATAATTGGAAAATTGATTCTACAGATATTAAAGACACTATCTACTGCATTACTTGATTTCGTTTTTCCACCTCGTTGTTATGGGTGTGAGAAAGATATTGAGCATGGTTTTATCTGCGAAAAGTGTTTTACTCAAGTCACAACCACTGCTTTAGGTGTCTGTACAGTTTGTGGTATGCCTAAAGATTGGAATGAGCAATGTGAGCATTTGATTTTTAAGTCAGGTATTAAAGCATCAACATTAAACCGAATTCGCGCCTTGGGCAAACATATACCTCCGTATAAAGGATTGGTGCATAACTTTAAATATCACAACAAGCGTAAAATCGCCCAAGTTTTAGGTTTAGGATTAGCCAATGTTATCACTTCAGACCCAATTTTAAGTCGGGCGGATTATGTTGTACCGATTCCATTACATCCTGCACGATTACGAGAACGAGGATATAATCAATCATTACTCCTTGCAGAACAAACCGCATTTAATTCCGGACTTAATTTATTGGATTGTCTCCAACGCATGAAAAACACTAAATCACAAACCCTAATTGATTATACCGCAAGAGCGGAAAATATCAAAGACGCTTATCAACTCAAACAAAAAATAAGTGTTTTGTTAAAGGACAAAAGAGTAATTTTAATTGACGATGTGATTACTACAGGTGCAACATTATCTGAAGCAGGTAGAGTTTTACTTCAAAATGGAGTTAAAGAAGTCTATGGCTTGGTTGTAACTACTGCTCGTGGTTAGCCCGACAAAAGACATTTATAATACTTATAAAAATTTGTCTATTTGTACTAATACATATTGTCCATTTTAAAAAGATTAGCAAGATGTCTGTTTTGGGGACAAAAACTTGAAGAGAACGCAACCTTCATTCTTTCTTGCATAGACTTATCTTTAAGCAAACTTTCTGAAACTAAAAATACAATCAAATGTATGAGAAAATTGAAAACCTGCTGTCTTGTGGATAAAATAAAAGCACTAACACCAGATAGAATATTAAGATGTCCTGAGATATTGTCAATGTTTGTGGAGATTTGTTATAGTTAAGCATATCTTTTTTATTTGTGTAAGGTTCCATCAAGTTGTTTTTATTGATACACGATTGATATATAACCAATTCCAGATAACCTAACCGCAACCATCCGTTCTCTAATCTCAACATTTATATTATTATTGGCTCATGACCAGAAAGTGTGGTAAAATAGTTGAAAGGCATCCGTTAGATCCATATAATATGGATATTCTTAAGAAAAAGGATCTAAAAGATGCCAAAAGATTATATTCAAATCTCCTTAGGTTTGCAAGAGTTTTCTGTGCTGGGTTGGCAAGAGGATAAATCAGGGGTCATGGTGGAAGTGATAAAGACTTCGTCTTATGGTGTTTGTCCACAATGTTGTGAAAGCACTAATAAAGTTCACCAATATAAAGTGCGGTCAATTGATGATATTCCCATACAGAGTAAAAGATTACAGATTAAGCTCAGGCAGCGTCGGTTTAAATGTGCAAGTTGCGGTAAAGTATTTACCGAGCGTTTTGAGAGTATCAGCTCCAGAGGTCATCGCACTATCCGCTATGAGCAGTATCTATACGAGCGTGGTAAGAATCGAGCCCTAAAGGATATTGCCATAGAATATCAGGTAAAATACACCACCCTGCGTAGATTGTGGTTTCGCTGTGCTAAAAAGGTATTGGATAATCGGCCTCTTCAATATCCGAGGATGATGGGGATTGATGAGTTTAGTGTTGCCAAGCGGCTTAAGTATCAGACGGTGCTAACTGATTTAGAAAAGCATTGCGTTGTCACAACCTTAAACGGCCGGGATAGTGCAGGTTTAAGGAGCTATTTACAGTCCCTTGATGAAAA
>CAYYPG010000031.1:0-20995 GCA_964473505.1 uncultured bacterium
TCTTCACCCCCTTTCAGACTCAAGAACAGGCACTTTCCCAAAATGTTTTCAAAGACCAATCTTAAAAATTATATACTCAACTCAGGAAAAGTCAAGAACTCTTTTATTTAAACGGTTCGAGCCAATATCCGCAAATGCTGGTTGGAAAAATTACGATACCCATAAGCCATACATTGTGGACAAACACCATAAGACAAAGTCTTTATCACTTCCACCATGACCCCTGATTTATCCTCTTGCCAACCCAGCACAGAAAACTTTTGCAAACCTAAGGAGATTTGAATATAATCTTTTGGCATCTTTTAGATCCTTTTTCTTAAGAATATCCATATTATATGGATCTAACGGATGCCTTTCAACTATTTTACCACACTTTCTGGTCATGAGCCTATTATTTTTGTTCTTCTCTCGGTTAGCAGTCCGTGTTTTGGGATATGTCAAATTAGAAAACTAGTGAACTTGGTAAAACTCTGTAATTACACAAAATCCCATGCAGATGCAAAGCAAAATAAAACGAAAACAACTCGTTTAAGCATTTAATAGAGAACTCAGGTAGAGTCAATATTATCTCAAGAGATCCAGCGTGCACTTGCGAGTTTCTCGGTTTTTCTTCTAAAGTTCGGCGGACCTTAAATATCTTCCAGGGTTTTAAAAATTATAATTCATTGACTTCATGTGTTTTCAGATTATAATAAAGTATGATAACAACCGATTATCTATTGACTTCATTTATTTGGGGATGATGGTAAAAATGAGTTCCTTTTGGGCTATTGGGTAATGAGTATGCGATTTCATCATAAATATTTGAGGCAAATTTCAGTAATCATATTGTTATTAGGTGTACTTTTTATCGTGGGTAGTAAATCATCCAAAGGTAAAGAAAAATCAAACTTAAGGATTGCAATGTTTTACCAAAAATTAGACAATAAAAAAGTGCGCTGTGAAATCTGTTTTCGCAATTGTGTGATTGCTCCCCAAAAAAGAGGCTTCTGTCGGAACCGAGAAAATCGGGATGGGGTATTATACAATTTAGTCCATTCTAAACCTTCTGCAGTTCACATTGACCCAATTGAAAAAGAACCCCAATTACATATGTTACCGGGAACTGAAATTCTATGTATTGGCACTGCGGGATGCAATTTTAGATGTAAGTTTTGCCACAACTGGCACCTTTCGCAAAAGTCAATAGAGGAGATGGATTATATCGAATTGCCACCAGAATCAGTTGTGGCGCTAGCATTAAAGAGAAATATAAAGACTATCTCATTTACCTATAATGACCCAATCGCATTCTATGAATATATGTATGATATTACAAGATTAGCCAAAACACACGGACTAAAAATTCTTTTTCACACTAATGCCACCTTAAATCCTGAACCATTAAAAGAATTGCTGAAATATACGGATGCGGTTACAGTTGATTTAAAAGGTTTTACCGAAAAATTTTACCAAGAGGCATCCGTTGCCGAACTACGACCAGTCTTAAACTCATTAAAAATCATCAAAGAGCAAGGTTGTTGGTTAGAGATTGTCAATCTGGTAATTCCAACGCTTAATGATGATTGGGAAACAATCAGAAAG
This sequence comes from uncultured bacterium, assembly GCA_964473505.1. Taxonomy (GTDB): domain Bacteria; phylum Hydrothermota; class Tepidihabitantia; order Tepidihabitantales; family CAIPLT01; genus JAOABV01. Next base: position 1,585 of record CAYYPG010000031.1, read on the forward strand.
ATGTGTATCTGGATACGAGATACTTTAGGGTCTGAGACGCCATTGCATTTTTCTCGGTTCTTTCCGAATTATAAATTGACTAATCTACCACCAACTCCTATTTCCACTTTAGAACGGGCGCACAAAATTGCCAAAGAAGTTGGCTTAGAATATGTGACGATCGGTAATGTGCCCGGTCATAAGTATAATTCAACTTATTGCCCCAAATGTGGCAAACGGATTATCTATCGAGTTCATTTCACGGTTTTAGAAAATAATGTTATCAAAGGTAGTTGCAAATTCTGTAAACATAAGATTCCAGGTATTTGGGAATAGTATTTTAAAATTTATTAAGCGCATAAGTTCGATTCGAAAAAAATTTGGTAAAGAAGAAATATTTAGCATATCATGCAAGAATAATTTCAAAAATAGAATTTAAATTTTTAGAGAAACTTAATACTTTAAGATACAAATGTGCCCACAATTGGTTTCTCTGTGAAAGGAAAATAAAACTTCTTGATGAAGGTAAGAACTTATTAGTTATAAAACATTTTCGAGAATTTGCTGAAGAAGTATTTTCAATACACGATGCTTTATGGAGCTGGAGTATATGATGGATGATTGGCAAATAAAGAAATTAAGGGAAATGCTAAAAGTGTAAATTTTGGTGACACCGTACTTCTCTTTTTATAAAACATCCTGAAAATTATTTTTATTTTTGACAGTACCGTGATTGTCTCAATAATACGATAATTTATTTGGTGTCTGAATTATTAAATATCTTGGTGAATGATGTTAGAATTGATTGAATGATTGATTTTGTATCTGACTTCATAAGTGATTGTCTTAATAATGAGAACATTACTTGAATAAATAATGGTTTAATAGACTTGTTATTTGATAAAGATTCTACTCTGCTGATTGACCTAATACACCGCTGAAAAGGTGATAGAGGGAATACTACCCTGCCTTGAGGTTGTTGTCCGCATATCGCCATCCGCTTCAAGTAGTTACATCAAAAAAATGCTTGATTTTTGAGAAACTTTTAAGTATACATTACCTGGAATCACAAATAGAATGAAACCATGGATAAATACAGATGAACACAGATAAAAACACACTGGAAATTGTTTTAACTAAAGAGATAGGAAAACTATTAAAAGGTATAAGGGAAAAGGCACATTTAACTCAAGAAGAAATCGGAGTGAGATTGGGATTCTCAGGTAAAAGCGGAAGAGTATATGTCTCTAAATTAGAAAGAGGTCAAATAGAAAATCCGTCTTTGAAGTTAATTCTAAACTATCTTACCATCTGCGAAAAACCCTGGTCGGTGTTTTTTGAAAAGTTAGCCGAGATATATTTTGATAAACAACACCAGAAAATTATGGCACAAGTTCCGACCACAAAATATTATAAGAAAATTGACCGCGATGTGGCAAAATATACTCAAGGCATTAAAACCAAATTTTCAGAAAAGCAAAATATAAAACCTTTAACCCAAGAACAGAAAGAAAAGATGGCAGTTGAATTTGGTAAATATCGGGTAGTAATGGAACAGATTGAACGGGAAATTACTCTATTACTTGGAGATTCTAATGAACCACGACTTTATAATCAATTTTATAAAGCCTTTGCCCGAGAATGTTATCGGGTGATAAATAAATTTATCACGAAATCACGAAAGGAAGAAAACCTGAAAAAAATCTCGGTCATCTCGCTATCCGCTGCGATCCAAGACAATTTGCGTCCGATTGTCGAGAAATGGGGTAATAGAGGATTAAAACGAAATATCTTAGAACAAATAATAGAAATTCCCTTTAAATATATCCAACCCATATAAACTTTGTAAAAATTTATTGACATTAGCTATTAACATTAGTATCATTGTTCTTAAATTTGTATAATCAGGAGGAAATATATATGCCGTTAGTTGGAATTATTATGGGAAGTGATTCGGATTTAGGAATTATGAAGGACGCGGCAGAAGTGCTGGAAGAAATGTCCATTGACTTTGAGATTACGGTTGCTTCGGCGCATCGAACACCTGAACGAATTTCTGAGTATGCCAAGAATGCCTCGGCGCGCGGATTAGAGGTTATTATTGCCGGTGCGGGTGGCGCAGCACATTTACCCGGAGTATTGGCATCGCTTACAGAATTACCGATTGTCGGTGTTCCGATTAAATCATCCAATCTCGATGGCTTAGATTCATTGCTGTCAATTGTTCAGATGCCGAAAGGCATCCCGGTGGCTACCGTAGGAATTAATAATGCCAAAAATGCGGGATTGTTTGCCGCTCAAATTTTAGCGAATAAATATCCTCAGATCAAAGAGCGAATACTAAAGTATCGCGAAAAAATGAGGGATGAAGTTAATGCCAAAGCAGAGAAAATAAAAACGCTTGGTTATAAAGAATACTTGAAACAAATATAAGGACTGTCTAATATAAAGAATGTTATAAAGAATATTTGAAAAAAATATAGAGAATATTTAAAACGAGTATAAAGAATATTTAAACAAAAAGGTTAAACAATAAAATAATGCCAGTTTTATTAGCAACCCAACTGGCAATTAAAAAAGCAGTAGCAATTCTAAAAAAAGGAGGGATAGTTGCATTTCCGACTGAAACCGTCTATGGCTTAGGTGCCGATGCATTTAATCCCATGGCGGTTGCAAAAATTTTTGAAGTTAAATCCCGACCGCAATTTGACCCTTTGATTGTTCATATCGGTGATAAAAATGATATTTATAAATTATGTCGCAAGGTTAACTCAAAAGCACGATTACTGATTGATAGATTCTGGCCCGGGCCTTTGACTTTAGTATTGCCTAAAGAAAAAATTATTCCGAATATTGTTACTGCAGGACTTCCAACTGTTGCCGTAAGAATGCCCTCACATCCGGTGGCTTTGTCTTTGATTAATCAACTTAAAAAACCAATTGCTGCGGCCAGTGCTAATCTTTTTGGACGTTTAAGCCCAACTACGGCAGAACATGTTAAAGACCAGCTCGGCGATAAAGTTGACTTAATTCTTGATGGCGGAAAAACTGAAAGGGGTATTGAATCAACTGTGATAACTTTTATTAAAAATGACACAATATTATTGAGACCAGGCGCAATTCCTGTTGAGTCCTTAGAAGCAATAATTGGTAAAATAAAATTAGCAGTTAAGCCGACGCGAAAACCGCTTTCACCCGGCCAACTTGCCCAACACTATTCTCCGCACACCCGATTAATAATTCTTAACCCAAGAACCAAAATTAAAAAGAATAAAAGATGTGGACTTTTGGCGTTTACGCGGAAAAAGAATACCTCAAACTTTGCGATGGTGGAGGTCTTATCGGAAAAAGGAGATTTGCGCGAAGCGGCGTCAAATTTGTTTTCCTGCCTTCATCGGCTTGACAAAGCTGGTTTAGATATCATTTACGCCGAACCCGTGCCCAAAATTAATTTAGGATATGCCATTATGGACCGCCTCAAACGAGCTGCCCATAAAAATCACTAAAAATAACTTCTATGCTATAGCTCAGGCATTATAGTTAATTGGAGAGATAAAGGTGAAGAGAACGATTAAAACTATTAGGCGATACTGCAGGCTATAGATATGTTCAAAAAGAGAATATGGACTTATTTATGAACTATGGACCAGACGATGCATCCAGCGAAGATGATTACCGACTTTATCTTAAATTTGACTAAAAGATTCTCGGCAAATAAATTTTTAGAGAAATAGACCTAAATTGCTATTATTCAGGATAAATTATGGGAAAAGTCCACGAAACTTATAGACCTCGGCAATGCGTTCAATCGCAACAATGTAAGCCGCAGTGCGTAATGAAACCTTGTACTCTTGCGCTTTGTTCCAAACCTTGTCAAATACCAAAACCATTCGTCGTTCCATATGTCGATTAACTTCTTCGGCTTCCCAGTATAGACCACTTAAGGCTTGCACCCATTCCAGATGACTGACAACAACACCACCCGCATTGGCTAAGATATCAGGAACAACATACACACCTTTCTTATCTAAGACTTCATCCGCTTGGGGTGTAGTTGGTCCGTTAGCCCCTTCACTAATAACTTTGGCTTTAATATTATTAACATTATCCTGGTGAATCTGATTTTCTAATGCCGCTGGAATCAAAACATCAACATCCAAAAAGAGAATATCATTCTTATCACAAGGTTTCAGTTTTCGATACTCAGCTAAACATTTTTGTTTTTCCGTGCATTCGTTCATAATTTCTTTTACCGGTAGTCCGTTCCAATCAATAAAGCCACAAGTTGCATCCGAAATGGCTACAATCTTTGCGCCCATTTCTTCTAAAAATAAAGCAGCATGGCTACCAACATTACCAAACCCTTGAATTGCAACCGTAGCATCTTTTAAGGGTTTTTTAAGTTTTTTAAAGAGTTCTCGAGTACAGATTGCGACACCACGGCCGGTTGCTTCTTTTCTGCCTTTAGAGCCACCTAATACTTCGGGTTTACCCGTGACAATTGCCGGTTCAGCATGGCCAATAAACATACTATAAGTATCCATCATCCAAGCCATAGTTTTGGCTGTGGTATAAACATCAGGTGCCGGAATATCCTTTTGTGGCCCTAATATGGGCATAATTTCCGCAGTAAAACGCCGTGTGAGTTTTTCTAATTCTTTTTCTGAAAGTTTAGTTGGATCACAAATTACTCCACCTTTTGCGCCGCCATAAGGTAAATCCAATAAAGCACACTTCCAGGTCATCAAAGCGGCTAAGCCGACAACTTCATCTTCATTCACATCTGGATGATATCGGACGCCACCTTTAGTTGGACCAAGCGCATTATTATATTGACAGCGATAACCAGTAAAACAGATAACCTCTTTATTATCCATTTCCACCGGAAAAATAACTTTTAAAGTTCGCATCGGACATTTCAATATTTTCAGAATATATTCAGGAATTTTAGTATAGGCGGATGCTTTTTCTACTTGTTCTCTAACAACATTGGCTAAAGAAAAATTCATGACTTATCCAATTTTTCATTTAACCTTTGCCACAGAGACACAAAAATTACCGATAGACAACATAATCTTTGTGTTCTCTGTGGCATATCTGCTTCCCCAATTTTTTGGTTTATGAATTTAAGATTTTTTCAGCTTCTTCTTTATCTGAGTCCATAACATAAGCAATTCCGGAAATTTCTGCGGCTTCTTTGGTTAATGCGGCAATATCATCCCGCGTGAGATATTGTAAGGCAAATTTACGCGCACCGCACATTAGTTGTCGTAATCCTTGGGCTAATCTTTGATAATAGGTGTAAAGCCCAATTGCTCCTGGAGGTATTTCGTCAAATTTATCACCGTATTCTTTTCTTAATTCGGGTGCGGTAACAAAGATTTCATCTATGGTTTGACCGAACCTTTCAATATAGACCGGAATATCGCCCTCTTTGATTCGTTTTCCAATTGTCTTGCCGACCATTACTGCAGCTAGTGGACCACGTGCCATACCAATCATATGGAAATATGGCGCGCCGAGGGCTAATCCTTTGAAAATCTGGTCTTCAAAGGTAAAACCACCAGCGATAGCAATTGATGGAAGATATTCACCTTTTTTCGCCAAAATATCACAATATCGATATAACAATGAGTGCAATTCCACGGCTGGAATACCCCATTCATTCATCATTCGCCAAGGACTCATCCCAGTTCCACCGCCAGCAGCATCCACAGTCAACATATCAATTTTGGCTTTAGACGAAAATTTTACTGCTCGGGCTAAATCTGCGGGTCGATAAGCACCTGTCTTTAGGAAAATATATTTAGCTCCCGCTCTACGTAATTCTTCAACTCGCCTCATAAAACTTTCTTCAGTCACCATACCAACACGGGAATGACGCTCAAATTCATGAAAGACACCACGTTCAAATGCTTTGATTACCTCAGGCTCTTCAGGGTCAGGTAAGACAACATAACCGCGTTGTTTAAGCAACTGTGCCTTTTTTAAGTCTTTGATTTTAACTTCACCGCCAATATCTTTAGCACCTTGTCCCCATTTCAATTCGACTACTTGAACACCTAATTTTTCAATCGCATATTCTTGAACACCAAGACGGGTATCTTCCACATTCGCCTGCAATACCACTGCGCCGTAACCATTTCTTTGCCAATCCATAAAAAGTTTAACTCTTCGTTCCAATTCTGGTGAGTGAATAACTCTACCATTCCGAATTTCTGAGCGGACATCCATTCCGCAGATATTCTCGCCAATTGTGACAATTGTGCCGGTGATTGCCGCGCCAACGGCTAATCCTTCCCAATTATTTTGGGCAATTTGAGTTGAGCCTAGTCCAGGAATGACAAAAGGTAGTTTAACCTTAATTCCCTTATCATGACCGATTCTCTGTTCTAAGTTGACATTGGGGAAAATTGCTTTATCCGAATCAGCTTCAATGCCGTGAGCACCGACTGCAGTTCCTTGAATAGTAAAATGTGAATAGTCTACAGGATAATTTTTTTCAGATGCGGTCGTAATAATACCAAATGGTTGGGGATAAATAACTTCGGCACCACGATATGCCGATTTTCCTATCTCACACATTCCGATACAGCCGTCAACACAAGTAACACACATCCCGCTGATGTGAGTTCTTGAGTCTTCGGTTCGGTTTTTAGTTAATGTTGCTGCTGATGCATTTAATCGGGTAAATGTTGGCATTTATTATATCCTCCTTATATTATCTTATTCTTTTCAGTTTGGGCTTTTTCTCTTTTTTCTTGTTCACACCACGCACATGGGTCCATATAACACTTCATATCTTCCCATGCTTCAAGACACGGTGGATTTTCCGCAAGACAAGCATTACAAATCGGTTCTTTTTCTTCTGGTCCTTGACATCGTGCTTGACAAGCAGGACAAATATAAATACAACCACCACAAAGACGACAGGCTTCGGATTTTTTATCAAATGGAGTTGTGATTTTCCGTTTGTAACCACGCTGGACAAAATTAATCGCCCTGCCATCCATCTGTTCTTTACACATCCGCACACAAAGTCCGCAATAGATACAATCATCATATCTAATATTTCGGAACCGGCATTGAGTTACTTCCCATTTGGATGCTAAGTCTTGAATAACTTTTGACTGCGGGCAAGTGGCTAAATACATTTCCAGTAATAATCGTCGTGTTTGCATCACTCGTTTCGAATGGGTGCGGACAATTAAATTATCTTCTACCGGATAAGTACAAGATGATACCAATTTACTATTAGTTGGATTATGAGCATACGATATTTCGACAACGCAAAGTCGACAAGCACCATAGGGATTAAGTCCTTCATCGTAACACAAAGTCGGGATTTCTAGACCCAAAAATTTGGCTGCTTCTAAGAGTGTTGTGCCTTTATCGAATTCAAAGTCAATTCCGTTGATTTTTAATTTCGGCATTGGTTCTCCTATTCTACAATTATTGCCTTAAATGGGCAAGTATCTTTACAAATTCCGCATTTAATACACAATTCTTGATTAATGGTATGGATTTTTTTCCGTTCGCCACTAATCGCATTTTGGGGACATGCTTTTATACATTTCATACATCCTGTGCAGTTATCAGATAAGATTAGATATTTAATAAGTGACTTGCAGACACCAGCCGGGCATTTTTTATCTTTAATGTGAGCATCGTATTCATCTTCAAAATAACGGAGTGTAGAAAGTACGGGATTAGCTGCGGTCTGTCCTAAGCCGCACATTGAAGCATCTTTTACCATCTGGGCGATTTCTTTTAAGAAAGCAATATCACCTTCTTGTCCTTTACCTTCAGTTATATCCGACACAATTTCATACATTCGTTGAGTGCCTTCGCGACAAGAAAAACATTTGCCGCAAGATTCATCGCGTAAGAAATTTAAGAAGTATTTGGCAACATCAACCATACAAGTATTTTCATCCATTACAATCATTCCACCCGACCCCATCATTGAACCAGCCGCAGTTAATCCTTCATAATCAATCTTTAAGTCAAGTAATTCCTTCGGCATACAGCCACCGGATGGACCTCCAGTTTGCACGGCTTTGAATTGTCTATTGTCTGGAACACCACCACCAATATCAAAAATTATTTCTCTTAGAGTTATTCCCATAGGAACTTCAACTAATCCGGTATTTCTTACTTTCCCAACTAAGGAGAAGATTTTTGTGCCTTTACTTTTCTCGGTACCAATTTCCGCAAATTTCTCAGCGCCCATTTTAATAATAGTAGGAATTGTTCCCCAAGTTTCAACATTATTGATGTTGGTAGGCTTATTCCAAAGACCTTTTTCACTAGGAAATGGAGGTCTTTGTCTGGGTTCGCCAATACGTCCTTCAATTGAAGCAATCAAGGCAGTTTCTTCACCGCAAACAAAAGCACCAGCGCCACGTGCAATCGTAATATCAAAATTAAAACCCGAGCCAAGAATATTTTCGCCTAATAAACCGGATTTTTTTGCTTGTTCTAAGGCAATTTTTAAGTTTTCGATGGCTAATGGATATTCGGTTCGGACATAGATAATTCCTTGTTTGGCACCAATGGCATAAGCACCGATAATCATTCCTTCAATCACACAGTGAGGATTGCCTTCTAACAGACTTCGGTCCATATAAGCGCCTGGGTCACCTTCATCCGCATTACAGATGATATATTTTTCGTCGCCTTTTTGTTTTCGGCAAATTTCCCATTTTAACCCAGTGAGAAAACCCGCACCACCACGACCTCTTAATCCTGATGTTTTTACCTCTGCAATAACATCTTCCGGAATCATTGTAAATGCTTTGGCTAATGCCTGATATCCTTCAATGGCAAAATAGTCATTAATATCAGTCGGATCGACAAAGACATTATTCCCTGAAATTAGACGATATTGTTTCTTATAAAACGGAATTTCATCGTAATAAGTAAACTTTTGTTTTGATACCGGATCTTCATATTTTAGACGGTCTATTATTTCATTATTGAGCAAAGTCTTCTCAATAATCTCCTCGACATCAGATGGAGCCAATTTCTGATAGAAAATTGGTTTATTTCCGTTATCTGAAAATATAATCACATTAGGTTCGGCTTCGCAAAACCCATGGCAACCGCTACTGCGAAGATTTATTCTGTCTTTCAAGTTTCTCTTTTTAATGACCTTTTTGAAAGCACTAAAAACTTTTTCCGAACCTCGCGCACGGCCACAAGTCCCAGAACTGACAACAATGGTTGGTAACTCAGAATGTTGTTTTTCTTTTGCCTTTTGGATAATTTTTTCTAAAACTTTAGCCGAAGTTATCTTTTTCATAGTGTTTCCTTTTTGGTGGATTTGGTTTGATATTGTTGAATCAACTTAGGCACTCGATTTGTACTCATCTGTCCGTAATAGTCTTTATCAATTACCACTACCGGTCCAATGGCACAACAACCAAGACAGTTAACGCTTTCTAAAGTAAATTGTTGGTCTGAAGTTGTTTCACCAGTTTTAATATTCAGACGGCGTTCAAACTCATCTAAAATTTTGGGTGCGCCCCGAACATGACATGCAGTTCCCATACAGACAACACAAGTATGTTTACCACGAGGAACTAAACTGAATGCTCGGAAAAATGTTGCCACACTATAAACTTCTGATAAAGGAATATTTAACCCTTTTGCTACTTCACATAAAGCTGATTCTGGAAGATAATGAAAACGCTCTTGAATATCTTGGAGAATCGCAATTAGCGCGGTTCTTTTATTATCATAGGTGGCGAGAATCTTTTTAACTTCTTCTATATCATTGGATTCTATATCGATGGTTGATTTTTGTGACTTCAATTACACCTCCTATAAAATAAAAAACTTGAGGATCGTGCAAATAAGTCCGCTGAACAAAATAGAATTGACATATTAATACAATAACTAAGTAATTATATTTGTCAACCCCTGAATTTTTCTTTTTCAAGATATGTTAAAATTAGGGATATACTATCTATAAAATAGATGTTTTTAGCAATTATCGATATATATATATTTTATATTGTACCAGCTCTTAATTTTTGCCTGAATTCTTTCTCCTTGTCTGAAAGAACCATATTAGTGAAATCATTGATTTCCTGGAGCCACTTCAATTTTTCTTCAGTCGAGAGTTTCAAATATTCGATTATCTTCTCGTCTTCAAGCGAATAGAAAAATCCTATTTTTATTTCTTTTCTTTTCATTTTTTTTGTTTAAGATATTTCTTTGCCTTTTTTAACATTTCAATGTCGTTTAGGTCTTGCGCTCTTCCGCTTAATTCTTTTGTCTTTATGACATCATCGATTGACGCCAGATAGATTTCAATGTCTTTTACTCTTTTCACTGTTTTGTGCTTAAATGACTCTTCGAAATCTAAAGGAAAAGCAAGAATAATATCTATTACCTTATAATTATCGTGTTGGTGATAAAAGTTGAATGCCTTAAGATTTTTGTTTTTAATCCAATCTTTCACTTTATTAGCATCGGTCAATTCCTGGGGGTCTACGGGCAAACGGGGAACATAGCCTAATTTTTTCAATAGCGTAATAAGCTTGATTATATTTTCTTGCTCAAAGGATACTGCGATATCAATATCTTGAGTCGCCCTTGGGACACCATAAAGATTGACTGCCAATCCGCCAAGTATTAGATATTTAATTTGGTTCTTGTATAATTCTTCGAAAAGTTCGATATAATACATAATATATTATTTATCCGCCTGACTTATAATTTTACTGTTCAAATTCAATCACATTACAGGTCAATGTTCTTTCAATTCCTTCGATCGGTTGAATTTTATCAATAATTAATTTACCAATCGCATTAAAGTCAGTACCTTGGACGGTCGCAATAATATCGTATGGTCCAGAAATGGCATGGACTTGGACTACGCCTTTGGTCTGTTGTAGTTGCTCATAGACTTTTCTTGCCATACCATGAGCAACTGTTATCAAAATATACGCAGTTGCAATCATTTTATCCTCCCAATTAGTCGTGAGTAATGAGATTATACAGGTGGGCTCGGCAAAAGTTTACGATGGCATGTAATGTCATACTGATGCGAAGCGAGATGAAGCGACACTAATCGGTTTCAGCTTCCAATAAAGTCAATGATTAAAAGACCCTATATCAAGTTTAGAATAACCAAATAGGGCTTTTGCCGAACTTTCATCCCGAGACTTATGAAACTCGTTACTCACTGTCTAAATTACCAGATTCCTGTTTTTAAATATTCATCACAGGCGCGAGCCGCGATTCGACCAGCGCCCATTGCTAAAATAACAGTTGCCGCACCAGTGACAATGTCACCACCAGCAAAAACACCTTTTTTCGAAGTCTTACCGGTCTTTTCATCGGCAATAATATTTCCATGTTTGCCAATTTCCAAACCGGGTGTTGTCTGAGGAATTAATGGATTAGGACTTTGACCAATGGCGACGACCACTGTATCCACTGGAATTCCGAATTCAGAATTAGGAACTGCAATTGGTCTTCTTCGACCCGATGCGTCAGGTTCACCCAGCTCCATTCGGATACATTCCATTTCTTTTACCCAGCCGTTTTCATCACCATAATATTTTACGGGCAGTGTTAAAAATTCAAAATGCACGCCTTCTTCTTTCGCGCGGTGAATTTCTTCGATTCTCGCTGGCATCTCGGTTTTACTTCGGCGGTAGACAATCATTGATTTTTCAGCACCGAGCCTTAAAGCAGTTCGAGCTGCATCCATTGCAACATTACCACCACCGATTACGGCAACTCGTTTGCCGCGAACAATTGGCGTATCATACTCTGGAAATAAATAAGCTTTCATTAAGTTCGAACGTACTAAATATTCATTTGCCGAATAAATACCATTGAGATTTTCTCCTGGAATATTCATAAACCAAGGCAATCCGGCACCGGTCCCAATGAAGACTGCGTCGAACTCTTGTAATAATTCATCAACAGTTTTAGTTCGTCCGACAACAAAACTGGTAATTAATTTTACCCCAAGTTTTTCTACATATTCAACTTCTCTTTGGACAATTGCCTTGGGTAGCCGAAATTCCGGAATACCGTAAACTAAAACTCCACCGGCTTTATGTAATGCTTCGAATAAGACAACTTCATGACCAAGTTGTGCCATATCCCCGGCAAAGACTAAACCCGCAGGACCGGAACCAACGACAGCAACTTTTTTGCCCGTAGCAGGTTTCTTTGCAGGAATTTCCAATACACCTTGTTCTGCTTCCCAATCTGCAGCAAAGCGTTCTAATCTACCAATAGCCACAGGTTCCATCTTTTTTCCTAAAACACATTCTTTTTCACATTGGTCTTCTTGGGGACAAACTCTGCCACAAATTGCGGGAAGGACATTTTTCTGCTTTAATATTCTGATTGCGGTCTTGAAATCTTTTTCCGCAATACGAGCAATAAAACCCGGAATGTCAATCTCGACCGGACAACCAGCAACACACGGTGGTTTTTTACAAGAGAGACATCTTTGGGCTTCTAAAACCGCTTCCTCTTCAGTATATCCATAAGGGACCTCCTTAAAATTTCTAATTCGCTCTTGGGGTGATTGTTCTCGCATCGGTGTTTTTTTAGGAATAGGTTTAGACATAGATTAGCTCCTTTGGCATTGACAACTGGCGATTTGCTTATTAAACAATTCCAGCGATTCCTTTTCTTCTTTCAGATAGGTCTTAAGTCGTTTCATTAGGAGATCAAAATCTACCTTGTGACCATCAAATTCTGGACCATCAACGCAAGCGAATTTAGTTTCGCCACCGACCTCAACTCGACAGACACCACACATACCAGTAGCATCAAGCATAATGGGGTTTAAACTTACAATTGTTCTAATATTATATGGTCGAGTCGTATCAGAAACTGCTTTCATCATAATAACTGGGCCGACAGCAAATACACAATCAATCTTTTCTAGTTTATCAATTAATTTTTTAAAAATATCCGTAACCAATCCTTTTTCTCCATAACTTCCGTCATCTGTAGTAATATATAATTCGTCGGAAACAGCTTTCATCTCATTTTCCATTACTAACAAGTCTTTACTTCGAGCCCCAATTATTGAAATTACTTTATTACCAATTTGTTTTAAGGCTCGGGCAACAGGAAAAATTTCGGGAGTTCCAACTCCGCCACCGATGCAAACGACTGTGCCATAGTTTGCTATTTCTGAGGGCTTGCCTAAAGGACCGAGTAAGTCTAAAACCGCATCACCAGAATTAAGCGTTCCCAATAATTTTGTAGTTTTACCTACTTCTTGAAACACAATCACTAAAATTCCTTTATCCTTTTTAGCATCGGCAATTGTAAGCGGTATTCTTTCGCCAGTTTCGTTAATTCTTAGAACTATAAATTGTCCAGGTTGAGCTTTTTGGGCAATTAACGGCGCATCAAATTCAAAGAGTTTGATGTTCGGGGCCAATATTTTCTTAGTTAAAATCTTAAACATAAGTATTGTAAAGATACTGAAATTTCTTAGAATTGTCAATATCATTTTGCAATCGGTCCAACACATACTATACAGTTTATGAAATTTAATTATAATGGTTATGAGAAACAGGTTTTTCAATTAGCAAAAGTTAATTTTAATCAAGATGACAAAAACAACATGCAAAAACTATTTCTGAATGAAGACCAATTTATTCCAAAAATCTTAACACTACCTTTTATCTTATCTATAATACAACCTGTTCAAGCATCACAAACCAAAACCACCTATGCGGTACGCTTGGTGTTAATCTAAGTTGAACTGAAACCTGGCAATAAGTTCGCTTTGTATCTTGCTGGTCTTGGTCTTAAAGTGCGGATACCCTTATTGGCTAAGTTGCTTACTATTGACAAGTTTAGTACAAAAGTGTATTATTATTTATATTTTCGATAGCACCAATATAATGATTATATTAAAAGGAGTACTTTATGATAATTTTACTGATTCTCATAGTAATTATTGCTATCTGGTTAGTGAGCAATTATAATATCTTAGTCGGCCGAAAGAATCGAGTAAAAAATGCATGGGCACAGATTGATGTGCAGTTAAAGCGCCGGTATGATTTAATTCCTAATTTAGTAGAAACCGTGAAAGGTTATGCGCAACACGAACGCGAGCTCTTAGAAAAAGTTACTCAAGCCCGTAGCCAAGCACTGTCTGCAAAGTCTGTGGCTGAGACGGCAAAAGCCAATAATATGCTTTCTGAAACCTTAAAGTCTCTTTTTGCGGTTGCGGAAAATTATCCTAACCTGAAAGCCAATGAAAACTTCTTACGACTCCAAGAAGAGCTTTCTGCCACAGAAAATAAAATCGCTTTTGCCCGTCAATTCTATAATGACGAAGCAATGGCTTATAAGATCTTTATTGAGCGTTTTCCTTCTAATATTGTTGCTGCGATTTTCCGCTTTAAGCCTGAAGAATTCTATACAATTCCTGAAATAGAAAAAGAACCGGTAAAAGTTTCTTTTGCTAAATAAGGTATGAATTTTGGTAATATCCCTAACTTTGTATAAATTGTCTTAACCGTGACCATAATCTTTGGACTTAGTATTGAAATCAGTAAGTAATTAAGTAAACCTGCATCCGCTCATAAAGTCTAATATATAAGATATAATATTTGAAGCATGGTAAGATTAAAAATTCTGCTTTCTTAGTTAATTGCTCAATGTTATGGTTCTAATGTCGTTGACCTTATAGGTTATAATTGTCGCAGCATACAAGTATTATTAAGAAAACTAACATTTAGAGTCATCAGATGCAAACATTATGAAACAGACCTTGTATGATTTAATCCATAGAAATAAAGTTAGAACAGGTCTTTTTATTATAGGGTTCAGTTTAATTTTAGGTTTAGTCAGCTATATCTTAGTTCAGGTCTTCCAATGGGGAACCGCAGGTTATGTCTTTTTCGGATTATTTATTATCTTCTACAATCTGCTTTTGTATTATAATTCAGATAAAATTGCTCTGGCATTTTCTTCGGCTCAGCCTGCTTCTTTAGACGAGTTTTATCAACTGCATAATGTGGTTGAAGAGGTTTCAATTGCTGCGGGTATTCCTAAACCTAAGGTGTATGTTATAAATGATCCGATGCCCAATGCTTTTGCTACCGGTCGCAATCCTCAAAATGCTTCGGTCGCAGTAACTACTGGACTTTTATCTATGATGAATCGTGAAGAACTTCAAGGAGTTATTGCTCACGAAATCGCTCATATCCGAAATTACGATATCCTGATTATGACCATTGCAGCAATTATTGGCGGTCTGATTATTTTGTTTCGCGACATCTTTTTACGCTCAATGTTCTTTATGCCCCGAAGTAGAAGCCGGGACCGACGTGCTGGCAGTGGTGGAATTTTAATCATTTTGGGTATTGCTTTAGCAATAATCGCACCGATATTGGTACTTCTTATTCGCGCCGCAATATCTCGCGAACGAGAATATTTAGCAGACGCTTCTGGTGCTTATCTTTTGCGTTATCCGCATGGATTGGCTTCAGCTTTGACAAAGATTGGAAATTATCGCGGTAAATTAAGAACCGCTTCCGAAGCAACTGCTCATCTGTTTATTGCTAACCCTTTTGGCACTGACCGGGTATCGGTCTCTAATCTTTTTGCCACTCACCCCCCAATAGAAAAACGCATCCAACGCCTAATGCAACTACAAGTATAAACTGAGCAAAAACCGATTAAGTTGCGATGCCAAGAGATTGTATTTTATTTAAAGAAACTAATTCCAATTTATCTAATTCACCTAACATTAATTTTATAATATTTATACAGAAACTATAATAAACTTAATAATAATCAATACTTAAGTATTTTAACTAATCTGTTTAAGCTTTAGTTTTTCGGTTGATTTTCAATCAATCGTATTGTAGCATTACATAACCCTTATCATCTTCATATCTAATTACTTAAACCTTTTTATTTTATCTATTTTAAAAGTTGGTCTGTATTATCTATCTGATTTTCAATAAACTGTATTATATCCTCATAAGAGCTTAACTACAATCTTTTGTTTCTCACCGAATTTTATAATCTAAATTATCTTACAAAAACGCTTAAGGGACTAGCCCGTGGCTAGTCCCTTGACTATGCCAGGGCTCGGTCAAGACTACCTAATTGGTTATGCTTACGCAGACCATACGCTAACATAAACCTATTCTCTATCTATACAACCTCCTATATTGCCTATAAGTTAAAAAAAACCCCTGATTCCTTAACCTTTAACGATTTTAACTCAATCTCGCTTAAAGATATCCTAAAATTCCATATCCATCTAACCAATTGCCTTAAAATTAATAAAGTTTCAAAAATAAAGCTTGCACCAAGACCTTCCAGATAAATGTTTGATATATCTTACTGAGTTTCAATTAGTAAAAGAAATATATTCTTTAATTATTATCTGTGTGTTGGGAGTTAGGGCTTCTATGGAATTTGGAAATATAGGGATGAATTCAGTTTTTCAACCGATACAGAAGGGGTTTTCGCAGCCTTGTCGACAATTTCTGATTATTTCATCCTTTTTGCCTTGATACAACTCAGTAGAAAAATATCGTTCTGACCTGTCAGGTAATACAGTTACCACGATCTTATCTTTACCGATTTGCTTTAAGGTTTTAATTGTAGCTAAGATGTTAGCACCAGAAGAAACTCCAACCATCATTCCATTGTTCTGACATATTTTCCTTGCTATTTGTACTGCTTCATTACTTGATACTGCTATAGCCCAACTGATCTGCTTTACATCTACTAATTCAGGGATAAAGCCACCGCCGATACCAGCAATTTCATGAGTTTTGGGATTTTTACAACCTAAAAGAATTGCTGCTTCTTCTGGTTCTACGGCAATGATTTTAATATCTGGGTTAACCTCTCGTAATCTTTTACCCACTCCCATTAATGTTCCGCCTGTACCAATTCCAGCAACAAAAGCATCAATCTTTTTTCCGCTAAGCTGATTTAAAATTTCATTAGCCGTTGTGTGATAATGACACAGAATATCATCAGGGTTTTCAAATTGCTTCGACAGAAAAATTTTCGAGTCTCTTAATGCCATTTTCCGTGTTCGGTTTCTTGCGCCTTCAAAAGATTCTTCAGCTGGAGTCAGACAGATTTCCGCGCCAAGCATTGTCATGATTTTTCTTCGTTCAATACTCATATGTTCAGGCATTACATTTATCAATTTATACCCTTTTACTGCACATACCATTGCAAGACTAATCCCAGTATTACCACTAGTAGCTTCAACAACAATTGAGTCTGGTTTTAATTCACCGCGTTTTTCAGCTTGTTCAATAATATATTTTGCGATACGATCTTTAACACTACCGGTTGGATTCAAAAATTCTAATTTAGCAAAAAAATGCCATCTTTCATTATCGTATTCAAAATTCATCCCAATTAATGGAGTATTGCCGATTGTGTCTAAAATTGAACTTAATGGTCTATTAATCATATGACAATTATAATTCAAAAAATCTCAACGTCAAGATAAAATAACTTCTAATTCATTGGGTTTCTAAAAACAATCTTTTTAATAGTAAACTAAAAATTCAATCGTTTAATTATCTAATTATAATTAAACGAAAAATAAGTAATTTAAATAATAAAAAATATATTATTATTTTATTATTAATTATGTGGATAAATGGGAGAAGTCAGAAGAAGACAATCTGCATATATACTGTAAATCCACATAGGAAATTAACCATTAGGTCTTTTGTGGATAAAAACCGCCTAACAGATAAATTTACTTTCAACGAAGTGGATAATTAACACAATTTCAACAAGTTTTCCACAATTTATCCACCATTTATCAACATTACAATCTTTTGTATTTTCTGGGATAAATCCGGGTCAGATTTTTTTAATTCAGTGATTTTTTCAATAGAGTGAATAACCGTTGAATGGTCTTTGCCTCCAAAAAACGAACCAATCTCTTTTAATGACATCGCCAACAAAGTCCTTAAAAGATACATCGCAACCTGACGACCTAAAGCCAAATTCGCAGTTCGCTCTTTAGATTGTAATTGTTCAACTGTAACCCCAAATTGTTGTGCAGTTATTTCAATGATTTTCAACGGCTTAGGCTTTTCGTAAGTTATATTTAAATCGGATAGAACCTGTTTACAAATATCTAAGGTTAAAGGTGTATTAGTCAAAGAGGCGTAGCCGGCTAAGCGAATTAAACAGCCTTCAAGTTCTCTGATATTGCTCTTAATGTTTTCTGCGATAAAATAGATAATCTCTGGATCGATATTGATTGATTCGTTTTTGGCTTTATTGTTCAGAATGGCAATTCGGGTTTCTAAATCCGGCGGTTTTAAGTCGCATACTAAACCAGATAATAATCGCGAAACCAAACGCTCTTCTAAAGTCGGAATTTCCTTTGGCGGACGATCCGAAGTAAAAACAATCTGCTTTCCCATCCCTTGTAAATAATTGAAAAGATGAAAAACTTCTTCTTGTAATCGCTCTTTACCTTTAAGATAATGAATATCATCTATTAATAGCAAGTCTAAATTCCGATACTTGTTATTAAAAGCGAATTGATTTCGTTCCTGAATCGATTGGATAAGGTCAAGAAAGAAGAGTTCTGCAGGTGTGTAGCAGATTTTTGCTTGAGGGTTAGTGTTTTTGACATAATTTCCAATAGCATGTAAAAGATGTGTTTTACCTAAACCGACTCCGCCATAAATAAATAGCGGATTGTATGTTTTGGCTGGAGCAGATGCAACTGCTTTACAAGCTGCATAAGCAAAGCGGTTAGATTCACCAATAATGAAATTTTCAAAAGTGTACCGATCAATAAGTCGGGATGTATTACTGAGCCGGTCAATAATTTGGTTTGGCCGGGAATGTGTATTCGCGGTTTTATTCTGAGTTTTTACAGAATCTGCTTTCTCGGAATCTGTTTCTTCAGGTAACACCGAAAAATTTATCTTTAAGTTTAATTGGGCAAGCACTTGTGATAATGGTTTGGTATAATATTCTGAAATCCATTCTATGAAAAATTGATTCGGCGCTCCAATTTCTAATGTGCTGTCATTAAGATTTAGAGGTTTTAATGGACGAAACCAAGCAGTAATCGCGTCTTGATTAATCAGCTCACTGAGTCCAGATATAACTTTCTTCCAAACCTGCTCTTTCAATTCACTCATCAAATTCCTTTCCACATATTAAAAAGTTTTCCACAAAGATTTCCACAAGAAATAATTTCATAAATCGTTGAAAAATAAACAGTTATCAGCATGCGCCGCTTTTTCCACAAGTCTGTTTTCTGTTATTGATTATTTAACAGAAAACATTGTCAATATTTTTCTGTTTAAGCAAATGCTCTGATGAGCATTTTATTGAAGTATAGGACTATGTCAAGATCTTTGTCGTTCCAACTTAGAAACCGCAACTTTAATTCCAACTTTGAAATCGCAAC
>CAYYPG010000032.1:0-20979 GCA_964473505.1 uncultured bacterium
AAGTTGCGATTTCAAAGTTGGAATTAAAGTTGCGGTTTCTAAGTTGGAACGACAGCGGACTTGACAAATTATTAAATCAGGTCTAAAATTTATTAATAGCGAAAAATAAAGGTTTTTGAATAGAAAGATATTTAAACCCGTATCCATAAAGTCGCATAAAAATCTTAATATTTTAGTTATTTTTTACTATTTGAATTAGGGCTATTAGAAAACAAAAGAAAAGTATGAGTCTTAGTCGTGTTATTAAAACAAGGCGAGAATTATATTTGATGCCATCGCCTAAAAAATTATATTAAGATGTGGAGGATGTTATGATTGATAAGAAACAAGGAACCGAAACTCAACAAAACAAAAATGCTACTACCGTACGTATTGGTGTTTTAATTGCCGTAGCAGTGATTGCCGCATTTGTTATCGGTCTCTTTATAGCCGGTACTTTTAATTTCGGTCAACGTCCCGGGATGCAAGCCCAAGCTTCGGAACCGAATGTGGAAAACAAAGTTCCATTCGTAACCTCTGAGGGCACAAGCCCTTTTGTCAAAGTTGCCGAAGCGGTAATTCCAGCGGTGGTGAATATCTCTGCGGAAAAAACCGTCAAAATCAGGATGCCAGACTTCCAATGGCCTTTTGAAGATTTCTTTAAGGACTTTTTCAAAGATTTTCCGCGTCCGGAATCAAAACCTCGAGAATATAAGACACAAACTTTAGGTTCTGGTGTTATCATTAATGCCGACGGTTATATTCTAACTAACAATCATGTTATTGCCGGTTTTGACAATATTATTGTTAGACTCTCGGACAAGCGTGAATTCAAAGGTAAAAAGGTAAAAATTGTTGGTCGCGACCCCAAAACGGATATTGCGGTGCTTAAGATCGAAAATGATGATAAACTGCCTTATGCAAAATTAGGCAATTCTGATAATATTCGAATTGGTGATTGGGCAATTGCCATTGGTAATCCTTTTGGTTTGGAGGGCACAGTCACTGTCGGCGTGATAAGTGCTAAAGGCAGAAGCAATATTCCTTTACCTGAAGGACCCACTTATCAGGATTTTATTCAAACTGATGCCTCAATAAATCCTGGTAATTCGGGCGGCCCTTTAGTCAATATCAAAGGTGAAGTTATTGGCATAAATACCGCAATTCGCTCACCAGTTGGGGCTAATGTTGGTATTGGATTTGCAACACCAATTAATTTGGCCAAAAATATTGCTGACCAACTAATTGCTAAAGGAAAAATTGTCCGAGGTTATTTAGGTGTTCGGCCTCAAGAAATCACCGAGGATATCAAAGAAGCCATGGGCTTAAAAAGTACTGAAGGTGTGTTAATTGGTGAAGTTATAGAAAAGACCGCTGCAGCTAAAGCCGGAATAAAAGAAGGCGATGTGATTGTAAGATTTGATGGTAAAAAGGTTACGGATGTTGAACAGTTCCGCAAAATGGTTGCTGAGACCAAACCCAATAAAGAAGTCGAGATTGAGATCATCCGCGATGGTAAAACGATAACTTTAACTGCTAAATTACAAGAGATGCCCGATGAAATCTCTAGCGCCCCAACCCAAAAACACGAAGAAGAACCGGAAATTAAATCGTGGCTGGGAATGAGAGTCCGAATGCCGACGGAAACCGAAAAAGAGAATGCTCAAGTCAAAAGTGGCGTGGTAGTAGATGAAATTGAAAGCGGTAGTCTTGCCGAACAAGCGGGGATTCGCGAAGGCGATATTATTCTGAAAATTGACAAGTATGAAATTTCTAATGTGAAAGATTTTGCTCAAGCCAGCGCAGCCTTAAAAAATAGCAAGAAACCACTCCTTTTTCGCTTAAAACGCGGAACCACCTCGATTTTTATTGCAGTTACGCCCAGCTAAGAAAAAGAAAAATGATTTTTTACGCAGAATTAACACAAACTGAATAAAACTTAAAACTTATAATTTACAATTCATCTTTGAGATTTTGTAATAATTAACAGATCCATAACTCACAATTCAATTCTAATAGCATCCATATTTTTATTCTTATTTTAGTTATCTATGCGAGAACTTTCTTTAGTGCGTATTAGCGAACTGATTGAGTTTGATTTAACTGAAAAGATTATGACCACGCCTAAAGATAAAAGAACTGAAGCCTATCTAACCGGAAAGTTTGGCTAAGGAGATAATATACAAGTTAAAATGCTGATTAATTTGATTAAGAGAATAAATGATAAATTTTCTTTTAATCCAAAATCTTGTGATATAAGAGGCTTATTCTTCCAACGCGGAATAGACAAGTCTTTAATAAGTCCAAGATACGGAAAAAACAAAGGACAGAAAATTCTTGGCGTTAGAAAGATGTTGGCATTTTAGAAATCCGTCGCATGTTTGTATCAGGCAAAATTAAAATGAACATCGCATTTATTAATTCAGTGAAAGTTCTTTTGGCCGGTATCAATTATATCTTGGTCTCGGACACCGTGATGAAAAAATTTTAATCAATCGATAGATTAAAATGCAATATAAAAAACCGGCGAAGATAAACTTGTCCAAGATATTTATTCTCGTTTGTATCCTTTTGATAGCAAGAATTTGTTTTTCGCAATCAAGTGTTTATCTCTTAAAGTTTTCTGGTCCGATTGGCCCGGTGAGCGCAGAATATATGATTGACGGTATTAATCAAGCTGAGGCGAAAGGTGCCTTAGGAGTAATAATAAAACTCGATACGCCCGGCGGATTAGATGAATCAATGCGCGAGATCGTTCAGCGATTTTTTCAGGCAAGAATACCAATCATTGTTTATATTGCTCCAGCTGGCGCTCGAGCGGCATCTGCTGGTGTTTTTCTTACCATGGCCGCAGATATTGCAGTTATGGCTGATGGCACCAATATCGGTGCGGCACATCCAGTCGCAATTGGTGGTGAAACCTCCGCGGAAATGAAAGAAAAAATTACGAATGATGCAATCAGTTATCTCGTAGCCATTGCCGAAAAAAGAAATCGCAATAAAAAATGGGCAGAAGATGCGGTTCGCAAGTCAAGTTCAATCACTGCCCGCGAAGCCGTCAAATTAGGCGTAATTGATTTTATGGCTAATTCCGATGATGAACTCCTGACAAAATTAGATTCAGTAATCGCACACAAAAAAATCGACGATAAAATTATTAAAGAAAAATTTGCTTTTAGCCGGATTGTACCCTATAATCTGAGTGGTCGTCAGAAATTATTACTCTTCTTGACAAATCCCAGTGTCGCTTATATCCTTTTAATCTTAGGTATCTATGGACTGTTTTTTGAATTACAATCTCCCGGAACAATTTTTCCTGGAGTGGTTGGAGCCATCTGTTTGATTTTGGCATTTTATGCTTTACGATTATTGCCCACAAACTATGCGGGTTTAGCCTTAATTGGCGTCGCAATGATATTTTTTATTTTAGAGTTATATATCACTTCTTATGGATTATTATCAATTGGTGGTATTCTCGCTTTAGTTATCGGTTCACTAATACTGTTTCAATCTTCCGCACCGTATTTTCGTTTAAGTCTTGGTTTAATTTTAGTTGTAGTCGTTTTAACCTTAATATTTTTTAGTTTTATTATCGGCTTTGCAATCCGCGCGCATAAAAGAAAAGTCACCACCGGTAAAGAAGGACTGGTTGATGAGATTGGAATAGCAACCACTGATTTGAATTTAGCCGGCACCGTAAAAGTTCACGGTGAATTATGGAATGCCGAATCCCTCAATGGTAAAATCAATCAAGGCGAAAAGGTAAAAGTCGTCAGCGTCGACGGCATGACCCTGAAAGTCAAATCGGTAAAAGAATAATTGATTTAACAAAATGTTACTTTTAGACGGAAAAAAAGTTGCGGCGGAAATTAAAGCATCCCTAAAAAAAGAAGTAGTTGAACTAAAGCCAAAAGGCATTTTTCCCTGTTTAGGTGTGATTTTAGTCGGAGAATTTCCACCTTCTGTCATATATGTGCGCAACAAAGAGATTGCATGTCAAGAAGTTGGCATCAATACTAAAACTCTGCGTTTAGCCGAAAACATTTCTGAAAAAGAACTCCGGTCCTATATTGAAAATTGGAATCAAGATAAAACTATTAGTGGTATTTTAGTGCAACTACCTTTGCCTAAGCATATTAATACTCAGAAAGTATTGGATACAATTATTCCTCAGAAAGATATCGATGGTCTGTGTTCATATAATTTAGCCCGTTTGATTGCTAACCGCGAGCCCTATTTCTATCCCTGCACACCCTTAGGAATAATTACTTTACTTAAAAATTATAACATTACAATTGAAGGCAAACACTGTGTAATTATTGGTCGGGGCGAATTAGTAGGAAAACCTTTGGCTAATATACTATTGCAAAAGTCTTGTAATGCAACCGTAACTGTCTGTCATACTAAAACCCCAAATCTCAGTAGTTTCACCCAGCAAGGTGAAATTCTAATCGCGGCCATTGGCCAAGCTCAGTTTGTTAAAAAAGTTATGGTAAGAAATGGTGCAGTGGTAATTGATGTCGGCGTTAACCGAATTGAACCTAAAACCACCGACCAATACCAAAAAGAACCTGAATCGACTAATCTAAAAACAACTACTTATCCCCAGACTGGCTTCAGAAAACTGAAATCTAATTTAGTCGGCGATGTTGATTTTGATGATGTTAAAGATATTGTTTCCGCCATAACTCCGGTTCCCGGAGGTGTTGGTCCGATGACTGTTGCTATGCTCTTAAGTAATACTGTGCGTGCGGCGAAAAGACAATGGACACATGAAAGTTAATAAATCTTCTTTTAACGAATATGCCTAAAATGATAAGAATATCAGCAAAAAGTAAATTGACTGAGGAAATACATACGTTACCTTCTCCGTTTACCCGGATTGGTATAACAATCTTTGAACATTATCAAGAGATAATTGATAATGCATTAAAATCAGTCTTTAAGCATTATCTGTCACGGAGAAAAGGAAAAATACCGAAGGTTCTTTACGATGCAATGTATTATTCTGTATTTTCTAATGGTAAACGTATCCGACCTATACTCTTGTGTCTGACCTATTTGACGCTAATAGAAAACCAAAAACCCAGAACCCGAAACCAGAAACTAAAAACTAAAAATTTAGATTTAATTTTACCTTTTGCCTGTGGAATTGAGTTAGTGCACACATTTTCTTTAATTCAAGACGATTTACCTAGTATGGATAATGACGATTTTCGGCGTGGCAAACCGAGTTTACATAAG
The DNA here is from genome assembly GCA_964473505.1 of uncultured bacterium. GTDB lineage: Bacteria > Hydrothermota > Tepidihabitantia > Tepidihabitantales > CAIPLT01 > JAOABV01. Next base: position 5,224 of record CAYYPG010000032.1, read on the forward strand.
GCATTTGGCGAAGGTATTGCCATTTTAGCATCTGATGCCTTGTTTGCCTTGGCATTTGAACTATTTGCTGATGCTCTGGTTGACGATAAGATAAAAATTCAAGTTATTAAAGAACTGGCTAAAATTTGTGGAGTTAAAGGGTTAGTTACGGGTCAGACCTATGATCTTGTAATGCAAATCACTTCACTGCAATCAAAAATAAAATCGCTTCGTCAAAAAGAGATGATTAATCAAATGAAGACTGCGGAATTAATGGCGCTCGCAATGAAAATCGGTGCTCTCATAAGTCAAAGTCCGGATAAGATTATTAATAATATTGAAAATGCCGGACGCAATTTAGGGTTGTTGTTTCAAACGGTTGATGATATTTTAGATGAAAATCATTCGTCTCAAATTAAAAGTCAAAAATTAAAAGCCCAATACTATGCGCATAAAGCCAAGCATTATATTAATCAACTTAGTCGTTTTGGTATTCCAATTAAAAGATCCGAGCAATCTGAGTTATCTCATGCTGAATGCAATCAATACTTTACCGTCTCTGATTTTACTTGGTTCATTGATTTTGTTGATCTTCTATTAAACGGAAACGTCTACACATAATGCGAACAAATTAAAAATGCAGATATTTACAGAAAAATGCTGAAAAAACAGTTTGCATTATATAGCGGTTTTAGAAATATCCAAGATACTTCAAGAAATTTTGTATTGTCTGTGTCTTGAGAACAAAAATCGCATGTGTCAGAATTCAGTTTAAGGTATAATCATATGAATGAAGAATTAAATATTACACCCCAAATTATTCGGACCTATCCGATTTCTCAACTCACTCAATTAGCACGTAAGATACGCGAAAAGATTATCAATACAACACTTTTGCGTGGTGGTCATTTAGCACCAAGTTTAGGAGTAGTGGAATTAACCATTGCCCTTCATTATGTCTTTGATACGCCTAATGATAAAATCATTTGGGATGTTGGTCACCAAGCTTATGCTCATAAACTATGCACCGGACGTTGGAGTCGCTTTGAGACTTTACGAACTTTAGGTGGAATCGCAGGTTTTCCCCGCACTACGGAAAGTGAGTATGATGTCTTTAACACCGGCCATTCTGGTAATTCAATTTCTGTTGCCTTAGGAATTGTAACCGCTAACCGATTGCAAGGAATAAGCCAAAAAGTAATTGCGGTAATCGGTGATGGGTCAATTGTCACTGGGATGGCGTTTGAAGCCCTCAATAATGCTGGTGCTAGTAAAGAAGATCTTATTGTAGTTTTGAATGATAACGAATTTTCTATTGGTCAAACTACTGGTGCAATGGCCAGATACCTTAATCGAATAATTACAGGTAAAATTTATAATCGCTTCAAAGCCGATACTTGGAATTTACTAGGAATGTTACCTAAAAATCTTGGTCATAAAGCACGGATCGCAGCACGAAAATTAGAGCGCGGTTTGAAAAATTTATTGGCACCTTCAATTATCTTTGAAGAATTAGGCTTTCGATATTTAGGACCTTTTGATGGTCATAATCTGGCACTATTGATTGAGCAATTTCAAAAGATAAAATCGATGAAAGGACCACTCTTAGTCCATATCATCACTAAAAAAGGTAAAGGTTATGCACCAGCAGAAAAAGAACCTGAAAAATATCATGGAATTGCACCTCAAAGAAACTTATTAGTTAAAAACCAAAATTCAAAAGTTAAAACTAATAAAGCCGATGAAATTCGAGAAAAAAAACATAATAATGCACTAAACACAGATGCAAAATGTAAAATCAATGAGCAGAAATCTGAATCTTTAGATAGCAAAAATTTTCTTAATCAAGGAATGAACGAAGTATTTGGTAGAACCCTTTGTCAATTAGCCCAAGAAGATCAACGGATTGTCGCTATCTCAGCTGGTATGTGTCTGGGAACCGGCTTGTCTGAATTCAAAAACCAATTTCCTGAACGGTTTTTTGATGTTGGTATCTGTGAACAGCATGCGGTAACTTTTGCGGCGGGTTTAGCCTTGGCTGGATTAAAACCTGTAGTTGCCATCTATTCAACATTTTTGTCTCGGGCATATGACCAGATTATTCAAGATGTTGCTTTACAAAATTTACCATTAGTCTTTGCTATTGACCGTGCGGGCATTGTTGGTGAAGATGGTGAAACTCATCAAGGAATGTTTGATTTATCCTACTTGCGTGCAGTGCCTAATTTAGTAATTATGGCACCAGTGGATGCGAAAGAACTTTCTTTAATGTTAGAATTTTGCTTAAACCAAAACCGACCGTGTGCAATCCGTTATCCGAAAATCAGTGTTGCCTCTGGGCTATTGCCGATAAATCCTTCTGCAATAAAATTAGGCAAAGGTGAAACTGTCTTTACAACCGCAAGTACAGGATGTGCTAACAAACAACCTAAAAGGAATTTAACGGTTTTGGCAATTGGTACAATGGTACTTAATGCTTATCAGGCAATCCAGATGTTAATCACCGAAAGCCCGCAGTTAACTGATAAGTGGAATATTACTTTAATTAATATGCGATTTGTTAAACCAATAGATAAAGCATTAGTTTTCGCCCGGGCTCAAAACAGCGAGGTACTGATTACGATTGAGGAGAATACCTTATGTGGTGGATTTGGCTCAGCAATACTGGAAACAATAAATGAAATAAATAAGATTAATTGTGGCTTGGATTCGGTAAATCTTGATAATTACCCAAAATGTCCAACTGTTCCCAAGCAAAAAGAAACGAGTCAAAATCAACCGATTTCTGTATCTAATAAAATCAAGTGTAGCGAGTCCCAAAATCAAATCTTGGAGAATAAAAAAGAACTTTTACAGAACTCGTCAATGATGTCTGAGTCTAACCATCAAGTTTCTGATGAGACAAAAGAATTTTCGCCGAACTCGTCAATACTGCGTGAACCGATAAGTCTGATGAAAAAAATTACTCTGCGGACTAAGTTTTTTATGTGGGGATTGCCGGATAAATTTATTACTCATGGCAGTCGAGAAGAATTACTTGACGAATGCGGGTTGTCTGTAGTAAAATTAAAAGAAAAATTTGTTCAAATTTTAACTAATCTAAAAAATTAGTAAAGATAATATTATCTGAGTTAAGCAATGAGGATTTCTGATACAGCAATTAGACGACCTGTTGCTACGGCTATGGTTGCATTAGCTTTAATCCTTTTTGGTTTTATTAGTATTTTCCGAATGAGACTTGATCTATTGAGTTGCAGAATTATGGTCGCCATTAGGCAAAGCAGTAATTGCTGGCATGCTTGTGGCTACCTTCTTAACTCTAATATTCATTCCAACCCTGTATATGATATTTGAAACAAAAGAGAAACCAAAAGAATGATATTGAATATTGATCTCAACCAATTATGTTATTTCAAAACAAGAAAAAATTAAAAACATAACACATAACATATTATCTCCTTTTCACACCGTGCTGAAGTTGATAAATGTCGCAAAACAAACTAAAAAACTCAAAACCTTCAGTTTTCAGTATGCCCGAAGAAGCACCTCAATCCGAACATATTCAAACTTTGTATTGAAAGATGTAATCCTATTGAATATAATAAAACAGTATAAACAAAAAAATTTCCGTTATGCAGAGATTACTTTGGAATGATCTTGGAAAAGTGAAAATTATAAGTCCACTCAACCTTTACCCGAAAAGAAAATCCATACTATTATTTTTGATGCTATTTATTTTCACGTTTTTCCGGATGAGCTTTGGCGAAAATAAGCCCGACACCACGGAAAAGCAAGAGATAATAAGCGAATCTGAAAATATTACACCAACCCGTAACGATACATTGATAACTACCGATTCAAATTTATTGACTCTATTCGCATCCAAATATCTTGTTGCTCCCCATCAAATCAAAGAACGAGTTGATTATGAAATCGGTATGGTATTTTTTGAAATATATTATGATACAATTTATATTGGCATTGAAAAAATTCTACCGCTTCCTGAATATTTTCAATATCAAATTACCCAAAAAATAATTCAAGAAACTAAAAGAAATCGACAAAGTCGTGATGGAACTCAAGCAAAACGAGAGCCCGATAACCAGCCCTTTGACCGTTCGGGTCTAATTCCGGATATAAATCTTCCGCGCATTCCACTTTTTGGTGAAGGCAGTAAAATTAATATTTCTGGTAGCGACCGGATAAGTTTTGGTGGCCGACAAACTTTTTCTACTGGTTATACGCAAACTACAGAACCGAGGCGACTATTGCCAGAATTAGAAATGAAGCAAGCTTTAAGAGTTCAAGTGGATGGTACAATTGGTGAGCGGACTAAAATTCTTATTGACCACGATTCAGAACGACAGTTACAAGGTAAAAATACGGTGAAACTTTCTTATACTGGTACCGAAGACGAGATTGTGCAATCGTTAGAATTTGGTGATACACGTTTAACCATTCCTGGTACCGCATATACCGGCGATTTGCCTGCTCGAAAAGGATTATTCGGAATGACCGGTAAAGGCAAAATTGGAGATGTTGACTTATATGTTGTTGCCTCACGAGAAGAATCGCAATCCGAAACCAAAGAATTTCGGGGCTTAATGCGAATTACCACCGATACAATCTTTGCATATGAGTTTTTGCGAAGAACTTTTTACCTTTTGCCCGTATCCGACCGTCAGATTCCGATTAGTAATCTCAAAGTTTATGTTGATGACCGCAATCGGCTAAATAATATACAAGAAAATGCGGAGCCTGCAATTGCGACAATTTATCCTGATAGACCAGATAGTACTCCAAGTTATCCTTATGACCGCATTGGTGGCGATTTCGCTCTGAAAACGAGAGGTAAGGATTATCAAGTCAACGAATTACAAATTGGTGGCAATTGGCAATATATCATTGAGTTTACATCGCCCCTTCCTGCGAATTACGCAGTTGGCGTAAGTTATATGCAAGGTTTAGATACCATTGGAGGAAGGATATATAATGATTCATTGGTCTTAAAATTAATAAAAAGCACAAGACAAGATACCGCTTCACAATGTTGGCATTTGGAAATGAGAAATATCTATGCATTGGGTGCAAAAGATGTGAAAATAGACGAGATTAAAATTGTTCGCTATGAAAAAGGCTCTTCAGAAGATCCAGAATACGAAACCGCTGGTCCTAAAAGAGGCGAGACTTTTATTAAAATTTTAGGTTTAGACCCAGATGGCGATGGTGTGGTTGAATGGCCTTATTTTGATGCTCCCCGCGGTTATATTGTCTTTCCTAATCTTAAACCATTTGCGGATACGATGCTCTCAGTTCGAGACGATAGTATTATTTATCGCAAAGATTATCTTACCGGCAATGAAGGTCGCAGGTATTTTATAGTTTGTAGATATTCTAGTAAAAGAAGTTCAGTAATCTTATTAGGGCAATATGATATTGAATCTGGTTCTGAACGAGTTTATGTTAATGGTGTTTTGCAATCTCGTGATATTGATTATGAAATTAATTATCAGACGGGCGAATTGAAGTTTAAGAAAATGTTACCGGTTGATGCTGATATTAAAGTAAATTATGAGTATCGGCCAATATGGTCTTTAGCAACAAAATCATTAGTCGGGCTTCGCGCTGAATCAAAAAGTAGTAATTTGGAAAACGTGGAATGGAAAATCGGTTCCAGTCTTTTTTATCGTCAAGAAGGGCTACCTGAACCTAAAATCAGTTTAGGTGCTGAACCTTTTCAACGGCTCATTGCAGAAGCTGATATCTCTTACCGATATAAACCTGATTTTATTACTAACCTGCTTGACCGTTTACCTTTGTTAAGAGTCAAGTCCGCATCTGCTTTATCATTTGCTTTAGAAGGTGCAATGTCTTTGCCTAATCCGAATACTCGGGGTGTTGCCTATTTAGATGATTTTGAAAGTACAACGATTTCACAAGAGATATCCAATCGTGGCTTGTTTTGGCAATTTGCATCTATTCCTGAAGGAAAAGATACCGGTAATTTTGCTCAAACACCATTATTCTGGATTAATCCCGCTACCCGCATCCGAAGAGATTCTGTTTTCGGTCCTGGTATTGGTGAAGAAGCCTCTCAATATGATGATTATCTCAAAATAATCTTTACACCCAGTACTTCTCAACCCGAATCAAGTTGGGCAGGAATGATGACTTGTATTTCTCAAACTGGCTTGAATTTACGCGATATTGAAAATCTGGAGATTATTTTAAGAACTTCACATATTCCCAATCGGAATGCAAATGGTAGATTACATTTTACCGTCGCAACCCAAATTGATGAAGATGCACCCCGACGGACAAAATCCAATACTATTGTCGGTTATAATGGTTATGAGGATACTGAAGATAGAAATAATAATGGCAAATTAGATGATGCACCATTTTCTGAAGATACTGGTTTAGATACTATACTTGGTCAGGATGCAAATTTAGTTCGGGGTGATGATGGCAATGATGATTATCATCCTTTCTCTAATCCTATTGGTACTGAAGGTAATCGTCTGTTGGATAAAGAAGATATTGATGATAATGGTTTTAGTCGCAGAAATGATTATTTTGAGTGGTCGGTCAGTTTAAATGATAGTGCATTTTTTACTCCTCTGGCTAATAATTGGCGACTTTTACGCATTCCTTTAATGGATTCATTACAAATAAAACCTTTAGTCACAGGGCTACCTAAATGGGAAGATATTCGGGTTTTTCGTATGTGGTTTGAAGGTTTTGATACAACCGCAATTATTGAAATTTATACTCTGGCCTTTGTCGGGTCTAAATGGTGGTTTCCTCGGGTTCGTACCAGTAATGCGGTAGCGGTTGATTCTTCCGAAAAAGTCTCAATCGCTCAAGTTAGTCGTAAGACCACCGCGAATTATATATCACCTTTTAATTTGAAACGTGACTTGACTACGGGTCAATTGGAATTTGAAGCATCTTTGGCGATGAATTATGATAGTATTAAACCTGCTCATTACACGCTGGTAGAAAAACATCTACCAACAAAAGAAGATTATCGGGAATATCAGACAATAAAAATCTATGTGCATAATGATATTAATGACCCGGTCTTTTATTTCCGTTTTGGTAGTGATTCGCTTAATTTTTATGAATACCAGATTACAATTTCTCAAAGTATACCAATCTCCAATAGAGGTCAATGGTATGAAGTATCTATTAGTTTAGATTCTTGTGTTTTAGTTAAAGCGCTTAAAGAATCAATCCGTGATACAACTATCGGTCGTTATCGGATCTTTGGCACTCCTTCACTGGCTGATATTAGATACCAAGGCTTCGGGATTAAAAATACTTCTTCGTTTAAAATTTCAGGTTCAATTTGGATTAATGACATTCGGTTGTCTACTCCATATCAAGAAGTCGGATACGCTTTGAGTTCAAATCTTAGTCTGACGCTTTCAGATTTAGGTGGTTTTAATGTTAGTTTTACTTATTCGGATCCGAATTTTCGTCGGTTTGCTGAAGGACGTGGAGTTAAGACTGGTGGATTTGGTACTGCTTTGAGTTATTCGGGTCGTATCGGTCTTGACAGATTTTTACCAGCAAAATGGGGAGTTAATTTACCGCTTACTTTTCGCCGAACGCAAAATCAATCTTTACCGAAATTTTCCACCAAATATCCGGATGTACGTTTAAACCGCTTATTAGCCGAACAAGAAAAATCCCAAAGTGTTAATAATGAAATTAGTCTCTCAATTTCTAAAACGCAATCCCGCAATAAGATCTTAAATTATACATTAGATGGTTTAAGTGCTAATTATTCACAACGCAGTCAAATTGGTAATAGTATATTAAGTCGGGATACAACATCTTCTCGCAGTAGTAGTTTTAATTATCAAATATCACCGGATTTGAGTATAATTCTTTGGGATAAAGAAATAAATCTTTTGCCGACTCAGTTTCGCACGGGTATTGATATAATGGAAACTAAAGGCAAACGCTGGAGTCGTCGGTATCAAGATACTTTGTGGACTTTAATCCGTACGGATACTACCCGGAGTGGTAATGTTGAAGTTGATGTTGACTGGACAGTGATTGACGATTTTACCGTCGGCTATTCCTATGCTTGCGGCCGGGACTTAAAAGTAATTCCTTCTGAGATTAACAGTTTATTTGACCGCATTAAATTCGGCACAGAGACTAATCGTAATGAAAATCTTAATATGGCGTATGAAATAGGAATTGCCGATATCTTAAGACCAAGAATTGAATATGCTGGTGAATATGAAGAAAGTAAAATCCGCACCGGGCAGATTTATTCGAACAAGAGAAATTTTTCTCAAGGTTATGATATTGATCTAAATACCGATGTAAGTCTATCTAATATTTTAAATCGGATAGCGGATAATAAATTGGTAAATGTGCTTAGCAGCACGATACAAGATATTGACTTAAATTATTCAATTAGTGGCAGTAGTGTTTTTCAATCCGTCAATAAATCCGCACCGTTAGTTTTCCGGTTTGGTTTTACTAATAAATTAGATAGCAGTCAATATCAATATGCAACGACATCCCGACAACGGTCAAATGACTTTTCTGCATCTGGTGGTCTTCGGTATAAGATTTTCTCGCTTTCTCCCCGCTATAGTCAAACAATAAATCGAAACTTCTATATTAACGATGTCGGCGTTAACCAGACGATTGCCTGGCCCGATTTTACGGTTAATATTAGTGAAATTCAACGACTACTTTCAGGATTAGCCACAAGTTCAGAAATATCCAGTGGCTATCGCCAACAATTAACCCGTGCTGGGACAATGTATCAGGACTCATTACGCTTAGAAGGTAAACGGATTGGAAAATCCCAAAATTTTGCTCCGCTTCTCAGTTGGCAGACTACTTGGAAAGGACGACTGACAACCAATCTATCAACAACTTATGCTCAAACTTTAGACCGGGTATTTATGAGCGGTGGTCAACCTACAACACAAAAGACTCAACAACGGGGAGCAAATTTATCTGTCAGCTATACGCTTTCTACACCTAAAGGTATTCCAATACCATTTTTACGCCAGGTGCGATTATCATCAGATTTAAACTTCACTTGGAATTTGCGCTATAGCGAATCCGCGACAGAAAACATTGGTATTGCCGGTACAACAACCCGCACTCGTTCAGACCGAGACCTAAGAACCGATTTAGGCACTTCGTTTCGCATTTCGCAAAGTGTTGAATCTGGATTGTCAAGTGGCTATTCGGTTTATCATGATGTCTTACAAAACCGGGGCACAAAATCGGTAGATGTAAATATCTGGGTCCTTTTTAAGTTCTAATTGAAAAAATAACACTTTGGAATCTTCAAAACGAATATCCACTAACAACTTTAGTCTCTGATAAAAACAATTGTCCCGTGAAATATTTTGGATTGATACTCATAGGATATTTTAACAATTAATACTTAGTCGATCTCCGATTAGAGCAAAAAGCGCATGTTATTACTCTGCCATTATCAGCATTTTTCTCAAACAATTATACCAAAATACTGGTTGTAGACAAAGATAGTATCTTGCGATTCCGAGAGATTAAAATTGGTTTAATTGGCGATGAGTTGGTAGAAATCAAATCTGGTCTGGAAATTGGCGAGAAGGTTATCACAACGGACAAAGAACGGGTTGCGGATGGCGACAAAGTAATCCCGATAGCATATTAAAAATTAATACGCAGATTGCGGATTAAAGGTATTACTGGTATTATCTCAAAATATATTTGGTTTATCCGGGATAACTTGGTTAGATCGGTAGCCATCCCAATTTTGAAATTAACGGTAATTTCATAAAAGAAAAGCGTTTGGATGTTTAATTCACTACCGATTGTCATTAAAGTTTTATCGGTTTTTAATTGTTTGTTTTCAATTTTGCTTGCAAGGTCATAAAAAATCGTTCCCGAGACATACTTAAAAAATAACGGCAATGTCCCTAATCCCCGTTCAATCCAAAACAAAGGAAACCGATATTCAACAGTTGTTTTGAGCATATGTTGCGTTTTTATTTCTTCGCCGCTATATCCCCTTAAATTGGCTTGACTAATAGCAAAAGATTTTTGTGCAATCGTATCGCCCAAGGATGCTTTTAAATTACCGGATAACATTAAAATATGATGTCTGCAGGGTAAATTCAAATAATTATTCGCCCGGATGTCAAATTTCGTTAAGTTATATTCGCTTGCAAAAAATTTAGGATAATGACAAACTGCCAACCGAAAATTTCTTCCCCGTTCTGGACTTATGGAATAAGAATACATTTGAGCATTACTAAAACCATAAGTAAGGCACATTCCACTCATAAGATAATCGTTTTTCTTGAGTACACAACTCAATGATAAATCTTGCTTTTGACCAATTTTACTGAATTGGAAAATATTCGTTAAAGCACAATATATTTTTCCTTTCTCATAGGAACCACTGATTTGGATAGTGGGCAGATATCGGTCAAAAATATACTCTAAATAAATGCTCGGCTTTTTTTCCTGAAAATCATATAAGCCACCAACTAAATAATTATGTTGAGCAAGGACATCAACGCCATAAGTCAATAAGCCAATCGACCAGGAGTTATAATATTGGGCTAAAGGTAGCCAGAACTTAGGAAACACTGATGGAAACGGATTATAATAATAAAGCGTAGCCTGGATTGGGTCGGTAATCCTATCCAATCTATCTTCAGCTGATTGCCTTTTTCTTTGAATTTTATTCAATGTCCTTTGAGGCTCTCTTATAGATTCGTCTACTTTAGTAACATCTGAACTTAATGAATCTAACTTAATGTCCATTAGATGAATATCGTATCCTTTAGCCGAATAGAGTAAAAATATCAGTTTTTGATTGTCCGGAGAAATTGTTGGCCGAAAAGCACCGGTTAGGACATTGGTAATTTGATAAGCTTTATCTTGTTTAAGATGGTAAGCATAGATATTAAAAACACCGCTGCGGTCAGAACTAAACAAAATATATTCACCATCTTTTGACCAAGACGCATGAATATCCAAGGCTTGGTCATGAGTAATCGGTGTAAGCCAACCAGATTCAAGATTAAAAAGATAAATATCCTGAAAACCTTCGCGTTTCCAAATTGAGACGACAATTTTTTTGCCGTCAGGAGAAAATTTAGGACAAGCATATTGCGTATAACCATCACTATAAGTTAATTGGGTTATCGCTTGAGTGTTTAAGTCCATAAGAAATAAATTAGTCTGTCCGAGTTCATTACCGACAAAAATAATCTTATTGCCATCAGGTGCGATATCCGGATCTGAGGCTCTTAAACCATAAGTTAGCCGCTGAAGTTTTTTACTGGTAAGGTCATAGAGATAAAGGTCATCAAAAATATAGTATTTTCGATAAACTTCTCGGCTACTAAAAATAAGTTTTGTGCCATCCAGGGAAATATTGATTGGAGAACTAATTATCTTTTTAAGTATGGTTTTAGTCTTATTTTTCGTCAAGTCCAGGACTTTTATTGAAGGAAACTCATGACTATTTTGCGAAAGATAATAAATTTTATCACCATCTTTAGAAAAGATAGGCGAATCAAGATAAAAACCTTCATTCGTTATTTTCGTGGAATTGGTTAAAGGTCTTTGTCCGATGGATTCGGCTTCGGATTGATATTCATTAACAATTGCTCTATGCCAATCTTTCCATAAAGAGTAGATGCTTTTACCAAAAACTTGTTTAGCTCGAGTATTAATAAAAAGCGGAAACCCGCGACTATATCGGTGGGCATAGCTGACTAATTTATCGCGGTGGTATTTTTCGGCTAAATAGGCAAAAAATTCTCCACCATAAAGATAAGGCGTTTCACCTGAAGGAAATTGAGCCAGTTTATAAGTGGCACACTTATCAATTGGAAATAAATTCTTTTCCAGAACAGCGGTTCGGATTTTCATCTTATGATAAGTACTTTGACATCGACCTTGGCCGGTAAATTCCGTTTCATTAAATACCGAAAAACCTTCGTGAAAAAATAACGGCATAGCAACATTAGGTACGACAACGCGACCAAAAATCTTTCTTAAGAATCTTGGTAATCCGAATGCCATATCCATCTGAAGAATATGGGTATATTCGTGGATAATAAGATGTTCCAGCCAATCATTATAATTGACCATCATATCGTTAGGAAAAGTTGGACTGATAAATATCAGATTATTAGGAAACGGTGTTGCCCAACCAAGGACAAAATCATAAAAATCACCAATTACAATATTAGTTTTGTCTTTTGGTCTCCAAGACATAAAAGAAGATAAATTTTTATGAGCATTCTCCGCATACCAAGCAACTCGTCTTGCCAATTCTTCGGTATCATCCGCTTGCGACTTACGGGCAAAGTGAATTGAGAAATGGTCAGTTTCTAAAGTATACCATTTCAGTTCAGGGTCAAGTTTGGGTAAGGGCAAAAACGGATTTAGAGTAAAACAAAACAAAATAAAATATAACATAAATTAAGCCGTAAATAAAAGAAACTTTTTCTCTCTCAAAATTAGTTTCTCCCCAGACAAGACCAATAGGCGTCGGAACATAAATCAAAAATGGGAGATGCGTTTGATTAAAATCGTCGCATAACTACCTTTAGGCAGAAAGAAGGATAAGGTTAGTTTGTATTTTTTAGGATACAAATCATCATTAATCAATTCGGTCATTGTTAAATTTTGCGGAAGGGTAATAGCATTGCGCTCATAAGGTTTAAAAAAAAGTCCTTTAATCCCCAGATGAATTTTGAAATCTTTCAAAGTAAGATTGTGTTTAATCGTCTTCGATTCTTCTAAAAGAACTTGTTCCATGCAGGATTTTATTTCTGGTTGAGAAAATTTTGATTTATAACTCGGTGCGGGAATTACTAAACTTTTCAGATAATTAAAATCTGCGGATGATAGTTTATCATAAAAATACAATTCGCCAAAACGATATTTTACTGGAAAGTAGGCAATTGCCCGCTGCTGAAATAGTTTTTTTAAGGTTTCGTTCCAAAGATATGCTTGATAGGCATTAATAAACATTTCTAATAAATCACGCCGAATGGTTTTAATTGCACCCTTAAAATCTTTAGGGTGAGCTTTAAGATATTGTAAGGGATATTGAAATTGACCTAAATCATAAGGCGCATTAAGACATTGTTGCCAATTAGTCCAATTGTCTGACAAAAACTTTTTAAGTCTTCGGGTTTTGCGATCATCAAATTTTGAAGGTGTTGCCAAGTAGAGTTTTAGGGCACCATTATAATGTTGTAAAATCAATTTCTGGGCAATAAATCCTTTTTGGGCACGACTTGAACCCAATCGCTGTTCATCGTAATAATTAGGAAATCCGTAAGTTCTAATCACTTCCAGATTTTGTTGAATGTATTCAATCTCTTTGAGATTTAGGTCGCGGATAGTTATCTTAAAAGTATTACCGATTAAAGAATTTATTGTGATTGGCTGGTTAGATTTTCCGATAAGGAACAATCGAAAATTCTTTTCAACAATTTCTGGTTGTTGAGAAGACTTGACTGAGATATACTGAATTGAATGACTATAACGGTCTTTAATTCCTGCCCGACCAATATTTTTTAATTTATACTTTCGGGACAAATAATCTAATAAATCAAAAGTGTCCCAAAATTTCTTCTCCAATTTATAGATTAAATATGGACCGGTTTCATTTAAAGACAGATTTACAATTTCCTCAACATAGAAATCATCTGGTTGAACTTTGAGTTTCATTAGTAATATTCCCAAAGTTTTGATAGATTATAATCAGAAGTTGCCCATATTCAATTTTATATTCATAAATGGGAGTGTATAATATTTTTAAGTAAATTCAGTGCTGGCTTAAAGAAAAAGGTGTATCCTTTCTTATGTTTTAACATATTATATGTTAGCAAGAAGAGCGCACCTATAAAAGAAACCAATTTCCACAAAAAGCTTGACAATACTTTCATAAATTGTTATACATACTTGCCGGGTATCTCTTATAAGAACTCTGACAAAGTAAATGTGGTTCAAAAGGCATGAAATGTAAAAACATAATTATTGGTTTTTTCTTGTGGGGTTCGGTGTCTCATGAGCATTTTTCAGAAATCTCCTTATAAAGTTATCGGAATCACGTCTTACAGACATTAGTTGTATATGTGAAACACAAACGATTTTATTAAATGATAAATTAACAAATTCTTCAATATAGCAGTAAGCAGGAATGACACTTAAGTTTCATCCAGCGCGAGTATAATTATAAACGAATAGTCTTTATAATCAATAAACTACCGATAACAATAAAGAGTACACCAGAGAGGATATGAACTGTTTTTATTGGTAAGATTTTTTGCAAATTAGCGCCAACAATAACCCCTAATAACGAAGATAAAATTAGAGCACAAATCGCGCCTAAAAAGACCGTCGCAGGAGATTTTCCAGCAGTTGCCAATCCAACCGTTGCTAATTGTGTCTTATCACCGAGTTCGGCTAAGAATATTGAGACAAAAGTGATAATAAAAAGTTTAAAGTCCATTATTCCTCCGCGGAGAACAAATATTTATTTAAATCGAAGACTATTGTATTCATCTTAAAAGAATCGGGACACTAAATTAAACACAAATTCAGACAGATAAATATTATTAGAAACTTACAGAAAAATCAAGCTTAGTTTCCATCAAATTACATAGTGTATTGGAAAACTAAAGAAAATCACCAAATGTCATTAATAAATTCTCGCAGTGATTATTTTATATTGCTATGTGTTTAGGACTTTAGAAAAGTTTCGAAAATTAACATTAATAAGTTCTATTGGAATTATGAAAGAAAGAATCAGCTCTGAAAAAACGCTCGGCTTTACCGTACTGAAGGCAAAACGAAAGAAGAATCTTTAGTAACGATGAAGGTTGAGTAATCAAAGATTCTTAGGTATCTGTTAAAAATGACAAATTTGCTTATCTGTCGGGCTAAAAGGGTGTGGTGCCAAAACATTGTGTGCACTCCAAAGACCTAATTCTACGGCTCCTTTATCTAACATTATCGGAACACCATATCGGATTTTATCATTAATCTCCGGTATCTGTATTTTAAGTTAAGATACTCAAGAGTCCTGGTCGAGATGTTTTCGGAGATTGTTATAATAATGGGAGCGGGCTTTTTAAACTAATGATTATAAGGGATATATTTTGCACATTGCTTTATATTCTTAAAATTAACCTTTGCTAATTGATAAACCAGTTTCCGCTGACCATTTTAATTAAATTTCATAAACTGTATAGTATGAGGTGGGCACATTGCAGATGGTTCTTGACTTAATTTGATTTTGGACATAATTTTTCACGTTATTATTCCTTTCTGCCGACACCATAATATTTTAACTGGTGTCGGCGTTTTTATTTTACTATAAAACAGCATGTTCTCAACTTTCTCAAACATTTGATTATATCTCTAGACCGTATACCTATCTATAATACATTTTTACTAATATTAACGTGTCTTGTAGAAGGAGAAAAGTTACATCTAACGATGAAAAATTTCCACTAATTTTGACAATCTCTTTTTTATTTTTACCATAAAACAGCATGTTCTCAATTTTCTCAAACATTTAATTATATCACTTTTCTGATTATTTACCAGCGACGGCTTGGCCTTCTGGATAAACCCAAAGATAGTCTAAATGGTTATCCCATAGATGACCCAGGGGATAACCTATGGGTATACCCCCAGGATATCCGTGCCTGTGCAAAATGTGTATTTTAGACTTGACTAATGATTATTTTTGATTATATATAAATTATG
>CAYYPG010000033.1:0-20702 GCA_964473505.1 uncultured bacterium
AGTGCCTCCAAGCCCTATCAAATCTATGTTATCTCGTACCTCAAAAATTTACCATCATTACCATCGCTTTCCTATAAATAGGGGTATAAACTTTTTATCTTTTTCGGCTTCTCAATATTACCGCACCTAACAAGGTCTTTGGTCATTATCTTTAAATTTTTAGGAAGGAGATTTACAATGAATGTTCTGAAACAGGCAAAGGGCCGCGAAGCTGTATCAATCTATGTTATTTTTTATCCTCAAAGTTTATCATCCCACCATTCCTTCTTGTCGGGATATAAACTTTTTCTGCCCTCCAATAATATAGCACCATACAAGATTCTCTGTATTCATTATTTTCAAATTCATTGCAATGAGAAGTTGTATCTTTTGTCAAAACTTTTAGATTAATTTCGTTTGATTCATTGAAAAACAATCGAACTTTTCCGAGTTTCAAGTTAATTTGATAAGGTTGATTTTACGAAAATCAGAACAAAAGACCAATAAATACATCTTGACTTTGATATTAATTTGATTAATATTTTTGAGTGAAAGATTTTTATATTCCAGAAGATTTAAGCGATTTTAACTATCAACAACATCTTGCTGACCCAGGAAAATACCCATTTACTCGAGGCATTTATCCTAATATGTATAAAGGCCGGCTTTGGACAATGCGACAATATGCTGGCTTCGGCGATGCGAAAAAGACTAATGAACGGTTCCAATATTTGTTAAAACAAGGCCAAACCGGACTTTCTGTGGCATTTGATTTACCAACTCAACTTGGTTATGATTCTGATAGCCCGAGAGCAATTGGTGAAGTCGGTAAAGTTGGAGTTGCAATTAGTAATGTTGCGGATATGGCGTTATTGTTCAAAAATATCCCTTTAGATAAAGTATCAACTTCAATGACAATCAATGCGACCGCACCAATGATTCTGGCAATGTACTTAATTGTTGCCCAAAACACTCAGGTTCCACAAGAACAACTTAGTGGAACGGTCCAAAATGACATTCTCAAAGAGTATATTGCGCGGGGTAATTATATTTTTCCCGTTAAACCATCAATGCGACTGGCAATTGATTTATGGGAATATTGTTCTCAATACCTTCCCAAATGGTATTTTGTTTCGATTTCTGGCTATCATATTCGCGAGGCCGGAGCCACTGCGGTTGAAGAAATGGCCTTTACTTTTGCTAATGGTATCGCGTATATTGAATCGGCACTGGCTCGGGGATTAAAAGTTGATGAGTTTGGACCACGACTTTCATTCTTTTTCGGCGCACATAATAATTTATTTGAAGAAGTAGCAAAGTTTCGTGCCGGTCGCCGCATCTGGGCAAGAATAATGAAAGAACGATTCCAAGCCCAAGATCCCAAATCCTGCATGATGAGATTTCACACCCAAACTTGTGGTTCAACTTTAACCGCTCAAGAACCAGAAAATAATATTATTCGTGTAACCCTCCAAGCATTAGCCGCAGTATTAGGCGGAACTCAAAGTCTGCACACTAATTCTTATGATGAAGCATTAGCCTTGCCAAGCGAACAAGCTGTAAAGATTGCCTTAAGAACCCAACAATTAATTGGCTATGAATCATCAATACCTGAAGTTGCTGACCCCTTGGGCGGTTCGTATTATTTAGAAAAATTAACTAATGAGCTTGAAGAGCAAGTATTAGCATTATTGAACGAGATTGAAAACAAAGGTGGAGCGGTAAAATGTATTGAATCCGGATTTATTCAGAAAAGAATTGAAGAATCAGCATTTCGCTATCAAAGAGCAATTGAACAAAAAGAGAAAAAAATTGTCGGAGTCAATATTTTTACTGAAGGTAAAAATCCGCGACCGACAATTAAAACTCTTAAGGTCTCGGCAAAATTAGCCGAACAACGAAAAAAAGAACTAATTGTCTTCAGAAAAAATCGCCGTGAAGTTAAAGTTAAAGAAAGTTTGGATGAATTGGCGCATACTGCCCATTCCAATGAAAATTTAATGCCCGCAATTATTGATTGTTGTCGTAATCATGCAACCTTAGAAGAAATCTGTAATGTCTTAAGAAATGTTTTTGGCGAATATGATGCTAAATAGTTTTATGAGGTCAGGATAAGGGGGGAGATCATGTTAAAAAGTCTTAACCACATTGGTATTGCGGTAAATTCTATAGAAAATTCAGTAAAGATATATCAAAATATTTTAGGTTTGGGTGAGCCGAGGATTGTCGAATTGCAAGATATGAAATTACGAGTCGCAATATTTAAACTTCAAAATTACAATATTGAATTGATTGAATCGCTTAGTCCGGACACGACCATTGCTAAATTTTTAGAGAAGCGCGGTCCAGGTATCCATCATCTTTGTTTTAATGTTGATGATATTGAAGAAAAGTTACAGATATTAAAATCGCGGGGCGTTATTCTGATTGATGAAAAACCACGCATTGGCGCAATGGGCAACAAGATTGCTTTTATTTCACCGAAAAGCCTTGATGGTGTTTTGATTGAATTATCAGAAAATCATGAATCGAACTGATATTTTTATGGAGATTTTATTTTTGAAATCTTAAAGTCAGATAGTCTCAAATAAAAGAAAAAGTTATTGGGAAATAAAAGAAAGGATTGGATATGAAAAAGAAAAAAACTAAAATGCGTCGGAATATCGCTACCGATGTTGTGCATGGAAAACATATCTTAGGCGATAAGTGTACCCGAGCGCTTTCAGTTCCAATTTATCAAAGCGCGGTTTTTACTTTTGAAAGTGCTGAAGCCGGGGCGAATATTTTTGCAAAGAGAAAAAAGGGATATTTTTATACGCGTTTAGGAAATCCGACTATTGAAGCCTTTGAAGAAAAAATGGCCTATTTAGAAGAAGGAGATTCAGCTTGTGCCTTTGCATCAGGCATGGCAGCAATTTCAGGCACACTCTTAGCAATATGTAATAAAGGTGACGAAGTGGTCGCAGTTTATCCAATTTATGGATGTACTTATTCGCTATTAGTTGATGTTCTCCCGAAATGGGGAATAACGGTAAAATGGGCAAAGGCCGATGATTTTCTCAATAATCTTAAAAATCAAATTTCTTCGCGGACCAAATTAATTCTTATTGAAACGCCAGTTAATCCGACGATTGACATTATTGATATCCGAGAAACCGCAAAATTTGCACATCAACATAACATCTTATTAGCGGTTGATAATACTTTTGCCTCTTTTTACAATCAGAAGCCACTTAAATTAGGCGCAGATATAGTAGTATACAGTGCAACTAAATATATAAGCGGTCATGGTGATACAGTAGGTGGTGTCGTTATCGGTAAAAAGGATTTTATTAATTATATGAAAGATTATATTATTCGTGATTTAGGCGGTATTATGAGCCCGTTTAATGCCTGGCTACTTTTACGAGGATTAAGAACAATGGCGGTAAGAATGCAAACTCATAATTATAATGGACGCAAAGTTGCGGAATTTTTAGAAAAACATCCGAAAGTGGCATGGGTTAAATACCCAGGATTGAAATCCCATCCTCAATACGGAATTGCCCAAAAGCAGATGACCGATGTCAGTTCAATGATTGCATTTGAATTAAAAGGTGGCCGGAATGCGGGCCGAAAATTAATGAATAATGTGAAACTCTGTGTCTGTGCAGTAAGTTTAGGTGACTGTGCAACGCTTATTGAGCATCCGGCATCGATGACCCATTCCAGTTATTCCAAACAAGCATTGGAAGAATCTGGTATAACCGAAGGTTTAGTCCGGCTATCGGTCGGTATTGAATATTACCAAGATATTATTGATGACTTAAAACAGGCGTTAGACAAATTGTAAAATGATTTGCTAACAATTTGACAGATAAAGTGTTAAGCAGTTTTCATTTTGGCTAAATCTTCTAAACCGAGTTCTTTAATTAATAACTCCTTAAGTTTAAATTTCTGAATTTTACCGGTCACGGTCATTGCCATTGCAAAATTATCAACGAATTTGACATAGCGCGGAATTTTAGACCATTCAACTTTACCTTCACATCGCGTCTTGATTTCTTCCAGAGTTAAAGTCTTATTCGGTTTTAATTTAATGATTGCCGCAACTACCTCTTGTAATACTTTATGCGGCACACCGACAACATGGATTTCCATAATTTCGTCCTCAAATAAGGATAACAAAGTTTGTTCTACTTCTGCAGGATAGACATTATGACCGCCAACTATTACCATATCTTTATATCGTCCAACAATTTTATAATAATTATCTTTATCTCGTGTGCCTAAGTCGCCCGTTCGTAGCCAGCCATCATGAACGATTGTTTTGGCGGTTTCTTCGGGTTTCTTGTAATATCCCTTCATTACATTATATCCTTTAACCCAAATCTCACCGACTTCACCAATACCAAGTTCTTTTTCAGTAATCGGGTCAACGATTTTTGCTTGGACATTATCTAATGGTTTTCCCACAGTTGAAACTCGTCGTTCAATTGAATCACCGGGCCGGGTTTGATGTGTTGCCGGACTGGCTTCAGTAAGACCGTAAACAATAGTAATCTTTTTAGCACCCATTTTATAAACAACATCTTCCATCAATTCAATAGGACAGGGAGCGCCAGCCATAATACCAGTTCTAAGAGTCGAAAGATTAAATTTATGGAAATCTGGGTCATTAAGTTCATTAATAAACATTGAGGGCACACCATTAAGTGCGGTGCATTTTTCTTTTTCTACCGCAATTAAAGTTTTACGCGCATTGAAATGTTCAGCAGGCACAACCATTGTTGCTGCGGTTACAAGACAAACCATATTGCTTAATACTGTACCAAAGCAATGATAATAAGGAACAGGAATGCAAAGACGGTCCTGGTAAGTTAGTTCCATATTTTGTGCACAGTCCCGAGCATTATTGACGATATTATAATGCGTTAACATCGCTCCCTTGGGAAATCCTGTTGTCCCAGAAGTATATTGAATCAAACACACATCTTGCGGGGCAACCATTTTAACGAAATTCAAAAAATCATTTTCTGTAATTTGTTGACTGCGAGCAATAAAATCTTTCCAAGACAGTGCCCACGATGGTAGAGAAGGGTTTTGGGTAATTAAAATAATATTTTTCAATTCAGGGAATTGACTCAGTTGTAAATTTATACTCTTTACATCATTCAATTCCGGACAGGCTTCAGTGAGAATTTTTATGTATTCGTAACGATGAATTTTGTCGCCACTTTTTTTCTCGAATCCTTCGGTTAACACTAATATTTTAGAATCCGATTGTTTTAAAGCATATGCGACTTCGGATGCTTTCCATTCAGGATTAACTGTTACTAATGCTGCACCAATTCGAGCAGATGCAAGTTGAGTTAATAACCATTCAAGTTTGTTTGTTCCCCAAATTGCAATATGGTCAGTGCGTTCGATTCCTAAACTGAGAAAAGCTTTGGCTGTTTGGTCAACTAAGTTTTTTAATTCTGACCAGGTATATCGAAGGTTGTCGTCAACATAGACAACTGCTTCATGTGTTGGATATTTAATTGCATTTTCTTCTAATAGTTCACCGATAGTTTTATTTATTAAATCCATCGTATTTTTTCCTTTCTAATTGTTAATTTTTATTTGATTTATCCCAAAAATCTAAATGACAATTTTAATAAAAAAATAATAATATATAAGAATTTAATGAAAATCAAGTATGATGATATCAAGTGACTAAGTATTCGGAATTTATTCACATCCTTATCCTTATCGTAGGTATTGAGATAAATTGTAGGCATCAAGATTTTGGGTAAATTGTTTTTTCTTCCGTAGGTATGCTCTTGTTATTATTATTAAGATGGCTAGACAAGGGCTTTTTCTTAAACATATCTATATTGAATTTACACAAAATATTAGCGATTACTACTCTATCCATAATTTTCTAACTGCTTGTCAAAAAGTATTTGTATATTGTATTATAATAATAAAAGTAAATGATTTCCTGAATTGCTGACCCAATAAACTTGCCTATTATTTTTTAATTGTCTTTCATAAAGTACTTGTATATTGCAAAATGATGACTTGATTAGATATTGTAGAATGCAGAAAACATATTATGAGTTGATAACTCGAAGATGATAAAACTCTAAACTCTAAATATTGTCTCTTGATAAAAGTAAATGATTTCTGAATTATGAACCCAATGATTCTGACCACTATTTTCTAATTGCTTTTCGAAAAGTACTGAATATTCCCTCTTAATAAAAGTGAGTGATTTCCAAGGTTACTGATACTATAACTCTGGCCATAATTTGCTGAATGATTTTGTCAATTACGCATAAATTGACAACTTCATCTTTGTCCAAACCGACCATCAAACCAACTCCAAAATTTCTTTTGACCTTACTTTCCAAAACTACTTTCTTGGCTATTTCCCAGGCAACCCAAAGGGCTAGGGAGGGAACTGTACCCTCTTTTTAGGATAAAGTGCAATATTACTATAAAATACAATAACTTATCTAAAAATCCGCCTTGTCTAAAACATTAGTTATAACTAATGTTTTTATGTTTGCTTTTGGTCAAGAGACGCCGGAAAGTAGTAGAGAAATTTAGGGTGCAGAGCGTTTTATTGCAAAGAAAAAAAAGAAAAATTGATGGTATAATAATGAAAATTAAGCGAAGATCGGCTCAAGGTCTTATTAGTCAATTAGAAATTTACTCTGATTAAAAAGTGATTTTGACGATTCTCTAAAATCACATAAATATCATGCTGAAATTAGTTTCAGCATCGACTAAAATCTATGGTTGCGTGTGGCTGAATCAAATCTCGAGCAACAAAAAGAAAACTTCGGCAGATTTAATATTTTGTTTAGAACTGCGAGGTACACAAGTAAATTTCTTGTTTTTTTCGAGTCTCGTCGTCTTTAAAGTATTATTTAGGGTTTACAAAAAAGTAACTTTTCAGAATTATTTATTAAGAGAAGTCTAAAAAATGTTAAAGAGACACCGATGCCGATACGAAAAAAACCTTTAATTATGCTTCTGCATTTCATGCCTTTCGAACCAATATCGACTTTGTCAGAATTTTTTATTAAGTGAACTCTGAATAAGTCACGTGGCAGCGGAGTTTTGTAAAATTATGTTGTCTCATATCTCATAGATTGATCATTTCCCCATTGCTTCTTGACGGAGGTATGAAAGTTTTTCTTATTCGCACCTCAATATTATACCCTGTTTGAACAAAGTCCTCGTATCATTGTCTTCAAATCAATAGCAAGACCTTAATCAAAACTTTTAAGTTGTTTTGTGTAAGTTATAGGAAAACATTAAAACTTTTTCAGCATCCCCTTATTAATGTTCTTTGCCAGTCTTCCGTATTAAGTTTTGGCTTCAGAATTAACTTGTCCACGAATTGAAATCTATTGTCGGTTGATATGGTTAAAGAATATTATAATAAAAGATTTAAGGGAAAGTATTTCTATGATAGAAGGCGACTGGAGAATTAATTAGTTGATAGTTGAGAATTACTTTGTTTATGAGAAATCAAATTGGAGTTAAAAGAATATGTAAAAGAAAAGGAAGTTTACAATTTCATAACCATTCTTGGCCTAATTGTAAAATCCCAAAACTCAGTTTTTATTAATATCAAAATTCTCATCGCTTTTATAAAAAACTTTCTATATTTTTGTTTATTTTTTTTCCCATGCCATATCGCTTATTGCGTCATTCATCTTAGCATGTATTTTATCTGGGAGTAAAATATAACCCTTAAGAATCACATAAACTCTCATATCAATAGTTTGAAAAGTTAATGTTGACGATGTTTAATTTATTAGCATCCAATTAGCATGGTATTATTTTCCCAAGCCGGGTAAAGACTAAATACGAGCGGGTCTTAAGATTGGGGAAAATTTGAGCAGCCGCTTTTTGATAGATTTCAAGTTGGGGTAAATACTTATAAACTAAATCTGGAATTTCTTTTTCTAATATCGGAAATGTCTTATAATCATAAATATTAACCAGGTTATCTTTTATAATAATACGGTCAATTCGGCCAGAATAAATAATTTTATTTTCTTTTAAAATAAAGGGAAGTTCTGCATAACTATTGTTTTGAGGTTGAATTATAGGAAGTATTTCCGAATTGAAAATGATTTTGATTTGATTGCTTATCTCGGCTAACATAACATTTTGACTTGATTGAGCTATTTTATGGAGAAATAATAGATTTTGGGCTTCATTGATAATATCATCGACGGTACATCTTATTTTACCTTGAGAAATTTTTTCAAATATTTTGTGAAAGATATCTCCTAATATAATCCAATCTTCGCCATAGTTTTGTTGAACTCTAAATTCAATCTCAAAAAGTTCTTTTGTCACGGCACGCCAAGTATATTCTGGTTCTTCAATGATGGGGTCAAGAAGTGTGATTGGTTCGTGAGATGATTGATTACATACATTTAGATTGGCTGTTATATTTTGAGTTACTTGTCTTAATTCATTGGCTGAGATAACCGAGAATCCGTCAATTTTATCAGCATTACAAGAAAATTTGCCGTCAGAAGTCGGTTTTAAATCTAAATGTTCAACTAACCAGGTGAGACGGCTAGTTTTTTTAATGGTATTGGGATTATATATACCGGTTAAAAATAAAGCATCCCGGGCACGAGTAACGCCGACATAAAATATCCTTTTTTCTTCTTCCAATTCTTTTAATTGATGTTCGACAAATAGGGAAGATAATTTTCTAAGATTACTATCAGGTTCATACGATACACAAACCTCTTTTTCATTAACTTCACTTATCAAAAGTTGTGAGGAAAGGGAGTTTGACTTGCCGGATGTTTCTAACAGTTCATCTAAACCGACAAAAAATACCACAGGGAATTGTAAACCTTTTGCAGAATGAATTGTCATCAGTTTAACTTCATTTCGACCTTCAGGATTAACATTGGCTTTGGGCTCGTCTTGGTTTTTGTGTTTTTCAAAATAACTACAAATTGCCCATGGGTGGGCACCATTATTTTCTAAATCTTCAACAATTTTTATGAACTTTTTGATATTAACAACTTGTTGTGGTTGCCAGAACACTTTCCAACCATTTTGCATATTAAGAATCTCTTCAACAATGTCAGCCAATGGTCGATAACCAGTTTGAGATAACCATTTATTTATCTGGTCGACTATTAGTTGATAACGAGGAATGTTTTTCGCCGACTCTTTAAACCGTTGCCATAAACTCGTTTGCGAGTTTTGATTGTTTTGGTTGATTAATAAGATTTCCCTTTCGGATAGTCCCAATAGAGGGCTTTTAAGCAAAACATAAAAATCATAACTTCGAGTTTGGTCAACCAAAAAATTTAATAAGGCGATTAAAATCGCTATTTCCGGAGATTCATAAAAACCTGCACCTTTGATGATAATAAATGGAATCTTATATTTTCTCAAAGCATTTTCGTATTTTGCTAAATGAGTTCTGCGACGAAGCAGAATCGTAATATCTTCAAAACGACATTCTTTGACATTTTCTTGAGCATCGTAGACAATTGGTTTACCGATAAGGTCTAAAATTTTCAAAGCCACAAGTTCGGCATCTGCTTGGCGCAACTTTTCTATTTTGCCTTCTGTCGTGTCTAAAATTATCTGCACAATTCCCGGGTTAGAATTGTTCCTTTTTCGTACAAAAGGTCGATAACGAGTTTGCCAGGCAGGTGCCGATTCCGTAGCATTCATTAGTTTGGAAAAGAAATGATTGGTAAAATCAATAATTGAAGATAACGACCGATAATTATCGGTAATTTCAATAATATCCAATTCATCTGGTTTTAGACGAGAGGTTAAATAGGACTTAGCAGTTTCAAAGATTTCCGAATGTGCATTTCTAAATAGATAAATTGATTGTTTGTCATCGCCAACTAAAAATATTGTCGGTTTAATTCCATATTCACGCTTAGCGCCTAACCCAGCAAGCCATTCTTCAGTTAATTTCGTAATAATCGCCCATTGGAGAAAACTTGTGTCCTGAAATTCATCAACTAAGATATGGTCAGTGTGTTCGTCAAAGATGTATAAAATATTAGACCACTCTGGATGGTTGGTCAATACTTCATATGTGAAAAGTTCTAAATCGGCAAAATCGACTTGATGTAACATCTTTTTACGCTGGTTATATGCTGCAAGAAAACGATTAATAAACAAATCAAAAATATTCGAGAATTGGATGTTGCTGGTAGAAGTTAAAATTACCCGCCAATATTGATACATTAATTGATACCACTCCTGTCTTTGATGGTTTCGGCTATTGCGCTTGAGAGTATTATTCTTAGTTAAAAAAGTGTGTTTGATTAGTTCTAAATCACTTTTGATAATTTCGATATCACCATCATTTTGCGGTATTCGAATCTCGGTGTTAGGAATCAATTCTTTGGTTAAAGGATGTTGATTTATTTGTGTAATTAATGATATAAGTTCAGTTGGTTCGTAAAACGCAATTTTACCACGCTTGACTGATTGTCGTTGAATAAATAAACTGTCAAATAGTCTTTTCAAATTAGACCAACCACGGAATTTGTCGGAAACTATCGCATTGATTAACCGTTCGTAATCCGAAGTATTTTTTTCTTGTTCCGCAATCTGCATTAAAGTATCATAGACTGAATCAGTCCAAATTGCATTTGGGTCAGCCAGTACTTCTAAATCGGGATGTAAACCAATTTTGACCGCAAACCGCTTTAGTAAAGAGAGACAGAAAGCATCTATTGTTTGAATCCGTAAGGATAAAGATTTTTCTTTAAGATTTTGATACACCTTGGGATCATTTTGCCTTAATAGTTGAAAGATACGTTCTTTCATCTCGGCCGCGGCTTTTTCGGTAAAAGTAATTGTGAGAATGCGTTCAGGAGCAATATTCTGATTGAGTAATTCAATATAGCGTTCGGCTAATTTTTGAGTTTTTCCCGAACCAGCCGGTGAAGTGACGATTTTACTTTTAAGCATAAGTTTTAGTTTGATTCTTCAGGCATTTCTTGAGAAAAATTAGAAATATCTTCGGTGGTATTCAATGGACAGATGGCTGAATAATCACAAGTATTACAATCATCAACATATAACGGTCTTATGTCAAAAATACCTTCTCTGATCTGCTCAACAATCTTTCGGGTATGATTAAGTGCGTACTCAACTGCTTGATTTAGGTCAATGGTTTGACTCTGAGAATTATCTTTTGACACGAGCCAGTATACAACGCTGTCGGCTAATGAATAAATTCCGACATCAACAATTTTAAAATTAGGTTTATTCTTTTTAACAATATAAGCATAAAGCGGAAGTTGGAGATGAATTCCTTTTTTGATTTGGTAAGGTGATATATTGGTAGTTTTACCAGTTTTATAATCTATAATTTTAATTTGTTCGGTTGTTCCGTTCAGTACGTCTTTTTTGCCATCAATACGGTCGATGCGGGCGGATATAGTAATATCATCAACACGGGCAGAATAGTTTTTCTCAATTTGTAAGGGTTGAAAACCTTGCTCTCGTATCTGTTTTTCAATTTTTATTATTTCCGGCAAAATCGTATTAAATATTCGTCGATAAACTTCTGTCCAAAACCCCGGTAGTTTTTCCTCTTGTAACACCGCATTGAGAACATTTTGAATTTCTTGTTCCAAAAGATCCATAGGTATGAAGTGTTTTTCGTATAACCGTGCCATTACTTTGTGACTAATATTTCCCCAAAGTTTAGCCTCAATCTCATAACGAGGTTCTTCTAACAATGAAAGTTTTAAGACATTTTCTAAATAAAACCGATACGGACAACGAGGATATTTTTCTAATGAAGTTACGGAAAATCGATACGAGGGACCGAATTTTTGGGATAAAAGCTTTTTGATTTCCGGGTCTTGGCTGAAATTTACCGGCAAGATAAATTCAGTAAGCTCGATTTTTTCAATTGCACCTTGAAACCGAGCATATTGCTCATGGTTAAAAATAATGTTAAACGGCTTAAAATTACATTGGTTATTACCTAAAAATGGTGAGGGTAAAAGTAAACGCTCAGCGTCAGTGTTGTAATAAGAAAGAAAAGTTTGCAATCGTGCAGTGTTGACTAATCGAAAATAGTGAAATTTAGCACGGGCTAAATGTCTTTCGAAACCTGGTAAATTCAACTTTTGTTTTAACCACAAAGGTAATACCGGGTCATATTTGGCTTCTCCGGGAAATTTATCTTCACTCAGTCCACCAAAAAACAGATGGTCACAATCTAAACCCCGTGTTTCCAGAAACTCTAAAACGGCAACACCCTTGATTTCAACTTCAGGAAGTAGTTGATGATGATTTAATAGATACTCCAAAATGCGTAAAAATTCATCTTCGCTAAATTCCATTTTTCCAAAGTCTAATTCAAAATTTTCTATATAGTCTAATACCCGATAAAACTCATTTTTGATTTTTATAATTAGTTGATTTTCGTTTTGGGGTTCTTGGCACCATTGAAATTGAGCTAATAGTTGTTTTAAACTTTGAGCGTAACCAGTCAAACTATTCTGGGTTTGTTTGAATTTACTTGTTAAACTCAGAAAAGTATTAATGTCTTTTTGAATATGGGCAATTATTTGTTTTTCCTGTTCCGTGATTTCACGGTCGTCTTCGATAACATAGAGAGTTCGGTTATGGAAATTTTGCCAATCGCGTTTATCTTTGATTATTCCGGCTAATTTGGCATAATGCCCAATCCACTCTTTGGTTAATGAAGAAAATCTTTGAAAAAAAGGTGATGATATGACAGCAACTACTGAATTAAATGGATAAGCATTAATGATTGCTCGTAAGAGCTCAAGAACTGCAATAACAGGTTGGGTTTTACTTAACGGCTTGGTTAAATATATCGAATGGGGAATGCCATATTTGGTAAAAGTGCGACGAACTAAGGATTCATAATCCCTTAGACGACTAAAGGTAACAATTGTTTTGTTTAGGGAAAGTTTTTTTTCAAAGAATTGTTTCTTAATTAAGCCGGCAATAGTTTCAACTTCTTCTTCAATTGAAGCGAAGACAAAATAAGGTGGATCAGTTCTAATTTCGGGTAATTCCGGAAGTTTTTCTTCTTGTAAAATATTTAAACTTCGTAAGAAGATCAAAAATTCTTGAGGTAAAGCATAAGCCTCAGGTGTTCGGGAATCATAAAATGATAATGCCAATACATTTTCTGCTTTATGGATAAGCTCACAAACTAACTTTTCTTCAAGTCGAGTTAAGTCGTAGAAAAAACCGTCCAAGACCAAGATTTTAACTGATGGCATGTTGGAAATTAGCGATATCGCGGATGCAAGAATATCTTCACTATCAACCCAATTATTTTTCTGAAGTATCTGATTATATTTCTCCAAAATATCAATTGCGGTAAAAATTTGTTTTGCGACTTCATCCGTATATGAATCGTTCCCATTGCTATTCTTAAGCAATCCATCATCACTAACTAAATTTTTTAATAATAACTCTTGTCGAATTCTATTTCTGAGTTCTTCGATTGATACACCAGGATGATATTGTTTTACTTCACAAATAAAATCGGCAATCGCCTTAGCATATCCAATGGTTATATCCGGTGCCAGTTTTTTTATTAATAACGGTCGGATAAAATCAGCAAGAACTTTTTGATTCGTTGAATATTCTTGAAAAATCTCAGAGGCAAATTGTTTAATTGTGTAAAACTTAGGAGGAATAAAACTCTTAAGATTGACTAATTGGGTAAAAGTTATTTGAACATCCCGAATCTTTCTGGGCGTTGGTCCGATATAAAGAATTTCGGAAAAATTATTGCCGGAAATTGATTCAATTGCTTTTGATAAAAGAAATTCAGTGGTTTTTTGTTTACCAAACGGAACAAGATAAATTTTTCCTTTCATTAATTATTAGATTTAAAAATAAAAGCTCAGGAAAAATAGAATAAGAGAGTACATTAAAAAGATCACAGAATATTAAAACAAATTACACTTTATTTCAAATTAATTCTTTACCAACTCAAATGAAATTATGTCGTAAGAGTATTTTGTGGCTTAAGATTAGTTTGGTGTTTTTGGGCTAAAAGCATTTTCTGTTTTTCCTTACGACGTTTCCATCTGAGCTGAATGCGATGTCTTTTTAATTTGTGTTTACTTTTAGTCCTTGCCATAACTCCTTTTTTAACCAGTATCTAATTTTTATTTAGAATTTAGATTTAATTTATTTTCCATGATAATTCCGAAAAAATACTCAAGAAAAAATGACATACAAACCATTAATTATACTTCTGCGTTTCACGTCATTAGAATTAACATTGATTTTGTCAGAGTTCTTTTCCATTGGTGGCCGACAAATAATTGTGTTTGTTAAAACGCGCAGGAATCATTCAATAGAAAACTCTGAAAAATGCTCAAAAGTCGCCGAACGCCATAAGAAAAATCAACAATTATGCTTCTGCATTTCATGTCTTTTAAACTAAAATTGACTTTATCAGAGTTCTTCAATAACTTTATAGACAATGTCGTTTTCGTGAGCGTGGGCAATTACTTTGAGACCAACTGTTTGTCCGATGTCTGCTTTTGGCACATTTTGATGTTCAATCTGCATTGATTCGACTTTTTGGGTAAAATCTGAAGTATGACCTTTAATGTGGATTGTATCGCCAACTGATAATGAGTCATCCGTCAGTTCAACAATCGCGACACTAATTTTACCGAAAAAATGCGTTACTTTACCAACTTTTTTTTCCATCATTTTGCACCTCCATTACACTTTAATTTTAGCCGAATGATAATAAAAAAGTATTATTTTTTTTATCGCGGTCTTCATCCCGATACTATTAATATTTATTATGGGTACACTTTTTCTAACATCCGAGGATAGGGAATCGTTTCGCGGACATGAGGTAGGGCACATAACCAGGCAAGGGTTCGTTCAATACCTAAACCAAAACCGGAATGAGGAAAGGTACCGTACCGTCGGACATCCAAATACCATTCAAAGGCTTGTTTGGGCAATTTATGTTCTTCAATTCTTTGTTCCAGAGTTTTTAAATCATCTTCTCTTTGGCCACCACCGATAATTTCACCATAACCTTCGGGGGCTAAAATATCAACACCTAATACTAATCGGTCATCCTGCGGGTCGCGTTTCATATAGAACGCTTTACATTGCGCTGGATAGTGAGTGACGACTAAAGGCTTTTCATAGAGATTAGATAAAACGGTCTCTTCATCGCCGCCAAAATCATCACCCCATTTAATTGGTTTAGCGTTCGCATTTAATTTTTCAACTGCGTCCGTATAAGTTATGCGCGGAAATGGTTTTTTAATCTTTTCTAATTTAGTTGTATCACGTTCTAAGACTTTGAATTGTTCGTCGCATTTGGTTAACAATCGGTCGACAAGATAGACAATTAAATCTTCCGCGAGAACAATAATGTCATTTAAGTCTGCAAAGGCAACTTCCGGTTCCAACATCCAGAATTCAGTAAGATGTCTTCGGGTTTTAGATTTTTCCGCACGAAAAGTTGGCCCAAAACAATAGACTTTATTGAATGCGGCAGCATCCGGTTCATTATAGAGTTGTCCAGATTGAGTAAGATAGGTCTTTTCTCCAAAATAATCAACTTCAAATAGAGTTGTGGTGCCTTCAACTGCTGCAGGTGTTAGAATCGGCGTGTCAACTAATATAAAACCTTGATTATCCAAAAAATCTCGGCAGGCTTTGACTAATTCTGAGCGAATAAGGATTATTGCATGTTGTCGCCGAGAACGAAGCCAAAGATGGCGATATTTCATTAAAAACTCAATGCCATGTTCTTTAGGTGTAATAGGATAATCTTCTGCCATCTGGATAAGCTTCATATCGCTGACAATTAGTTCATAACCTCCAGGTGCTCGATCATCTTTTCTAACTAAACCTGTGATATAAAGAGAAGATTCTTGTGTAATCTTATCGGCTAACTCAAATATTTCAGCTGAAATATCTTTTTGCGAAAAGACACATTGTATAATTCCGGTTCCATCTCTAACTAATACAAAACGGATTTTGCCTGAAGACCGTTTATTATATACCCAACCAGCAAGCGTCACGGTCTTTTCATTGTGTTTAGCAATATCGCGTATCAGTGTAATCACAAAATCATTTTATTGTGAAAAACCGAAAAGTCAATAGAGATTAATTTTAGGTATGCGACAAGATTTTTGTGTAAACTGGTATAATGGTTTTTCTTCTATTTCCTTTCTAAAATATATTCATGGTTAAACAAGGAGCAGATATGCCATGCCTTTTCCTTTAACATATTGATACTGAATTTACACAAAATGGTAGATCCTATCGAACAAAAGCCAGATGCCAAAGATTAATGATAAAATCCGCTATTTGTTTTACTAATGTTAGACAAAGTATCTGTAGAATTAAATCCACAGAAAAGATACAATGTCTTGGTATCACATCATCTGTAATCTGATTAGTGTAGTCTTTTAGATCCCAAATTAACCTCCATTATAATACCCGAGAAACGATTAAAGAAACTCATTATAAAATGCCCTTTTAAGCACTTATTTATAGATTCTTTTATATGGTGCCCTATCTATGGTTTTAAGCATGTAATTAGAACTAAAACCCAAAGTCCTTTTGAGCCTTCAACTGAATTTACTACTCCATATACCCAACTATACCCCTTAAAAACAATTAGCAGTTATTAGTTGTTAGTTATCAGAGATTTAGATGAAATTTACCCATTATTTAAACTCTATTTATATATAGAATTTTTGCGTTATTTATTCTTCAATTTGGTTTGGTAGTATTCAACAATGTGTGGATTAGGATTGTTCTTATTTCGTGTTGTTTGCTTGAGGTATTACTTGATTATAAAAATCTGCAGTTGAGACGGTCTTATTAAACTAAACTATATGATATGCTGTTGCTCTAATTTCCGAGCCGACGATGGTAAGTTCCTTCATTGGTTATAATTGAATCAAATTAGTAATCGCATTATTTTTATTGTGTACTATCAATGATATGTTGTTGATTGGATGTAGAATAACTTTCGAGCTGGCTGTAACAACTAAGTCTAATATTCCTTCGTTGGCTATAATCTAAATCGATGTTAAGATAGTTAAGATAGCATGAACGCGAAAGACTTAATCTTCATTTTTTAATCGGCAATATCATAAGTCCTGACTTTGGAATAATACTCAACAAATCATTCAGACAGTTAAATAGTAAATTATGATTTTTTAAGAAAGTAGCATCAAGATTTTTGTGTAAATTAGTTCTTCTTCCAGTTTCTTTCTACATTACTATATTAGTATGGTTAAGCAAAGGAGCCGGATACACCTTTTTCTTTAACATATCAATACTGAATCTAAACAAAATATTAGACAATGCTTAATTTTAGCTTCAGATGAACATGAATCTCATTTTTGACTCGATTTACAATTCCGATTTTACCACCAGGCAGACACAAATTAATACATTTACTTCTTTCGCTTTTGATGGTAAAAGCGATGCGGAGATAGAAGTAATGGCGATTTTTATAATTTGATAATCATATTGTCTTAGGTAGTTACTTTGCCGTCAATGTTATATTAGATAAAGAATTCGGACAAAGTCAATATTGGTTCAAAAGACATGAAACGCAGAAGCATAAATTGTTGGTTTTTCTATGTGTTTCGTTGTCTTTTGAACATTTTTCAGAGTTTCCAGATAAGTATCTTGATGAGATGTTAAATTTTTGATGACATATGTTGTTATTGCCAGAAACCAATAGGAGAAACTCATAAAAAGTTCTATTGTTTTTAATCCCTTTACAGAAGAATATTATTTCCTTCTATTATAGATTATAATTTATTTTGCGATATGGTCCTTTTTGATTTGAAAATTCTGATGAATAAATAAAAAGATTTTTAGGACGTAACCCTGGGAAATTTGAATCAATTTTTGTTGGAAGTCATGTCTTTCTCATAGACGGAATCTTATAACAATATTTTTAGTCTAATAAACAAATGAGACCTGATAAATTTACACGAAAAACGATTGAAGCTCTTGAATTAGCCCAGAATACAGCAAGTGAGTATGGGCATCAGGAGATAGGTCTTTTCCATATTCTTTATGCCCTGCTAACGCAAGAAGATTCTTTGGTTCAGCAAGTATTAAGCAAGATTAATGTTCCAGTGGCTGATTTTCAAACAAAAATACAGAGTGAATTACAAAAACAACCCAGTGTTGAAGGTGCGAGCCAATTTTATTTTTCCAGAGAAGTAAATACTTTATTTGTCAATGCGGAGAACGAAGCAAAGCGAATGGGTGATGAGTTTGTTGCCACAGAACATATTCTGCTTGCAATGTGTAAAATTCGCTCTGGACCAATTCACAATCTATTCAAGGAGTTTGATATAACTGAAGACAAGATTCTGAATGTACTGAAATCTATCCGGGGTAATCAAAGGATAACTGACCCTGAAGCCGAATCAACTTATCAGGCATTGCAGAAGTTTTCCCGAGACATTACTGAATTGGCAAAGCAAGGTAAATTAGACCCGGTTATTGGTCGGGATGATGAAATTAGACGAGTCATTCAGATATTGTCAAGACGGACTAAAAATAATCCAGTTCTTATTGGTGAAGCCGGTGTCGGTAAGACCGCAATTGTAGAAGGATTGGCACAAAGAATTGTTCGGGGAGATGTGCCAGAAAGTCTGCAAGACCGTCGAGTTCTTGCGCTTGATATGGGTTCTTTGATTGCGGGCACAAAATATCGCGGTGAGTTTGAGAATCGGCTAAAATCAGTGTTAAAAGATGTTGTTAATTCTGAAGGTAAAATAATTTTGTTCATTGATGAGTTGCATACGGTTGTTGGTGCAGGAGCCGCAGAAGGGGCAATTGATGCTGGTAATTTGCTTAAACCAATGTTGGCTCGTGGTGAATTGCGTTGTATTGGTGCGACAACATTAAATGAATATCGTAAATATATTGAGAAAGATAAAGCATTAGAAAGGCGATTTCAACCATTATATGTCTCTCAACCATCAGTTGAAGATACCATCTCAATTTTACGAGGATTGAAAGAACGCTATGAGATTCATCACGGAGTGAAAATTGCTGATGCCGCCTTAGTAGCCGCAGCGGTTTTATCAAATCGTTATATCACCGATCGATTTTTACCCGATAAAGCAATTGATTTGGTTGATGAAGCCGCAGCGAAATTGAAAATGGAGATTACTTCTAAACCATTAGCCTTAGATGAAGTCGATCGAAAGATAATGCAACTGGAGATGGAAAAACTTTCTTTAAGGAATGAATCAGAAGCAAAAGAACAGATTAAAGATATTGATAAAGAGATTAGTGAACTGAAAGAAAAGAAAACACACTTAGAATTACAATGGCAGAAAGAAAGAGAACTGCTGACTTTGATTAAAGAGATAAAGGCAGAAATCGAAAAAACCCAATATGAGATTGATAAAGCCAAAAGGATTTATGATTTAAATTTAGCCGCACAACTGGAATATACGAAGATGACTAAATTGAAAAAGGAACTGCAAGATAAAGAGAACGAGTTAGCCAAGATACAGAAAAATGGCAAACCACTTTTACGAGAACAAGTGAGCGAGCAGGATATTGCAGAAATTGTCTCTAAATGGACCGGGATCCCAGTGAAGAACATTTTAGAATCAGAAAGAGAAAAATTAAAGAATTTAGAGACTTATTTACATAAAAGGATAGTTAACCAAGATGAAGCAGTAAGTGCAGTAGCGGATGCGATTCGTCGGGCGCGAGTTGGTTTAGGTGATAGAAATCGGCCCATTGGAAGTTTTATCTTTTTAGGGCCAACTGGTGTTGGCAAGACTGAGTTAGCCAAAACGCTTGCTGAATTTCTTTTTGATTCTGAAGATGCAATGGTGAGATTAGATATGAGTGAATATATGGAAAAACATACGGTCGCAAGATTGATTGGAGCACCACCGGGTTATGTTGGTTATGAAGAAGGCGGCCAATTAACTGAAGCCGTAAGAAGAAGACCATATCGGGTAATATTGATAGATGAAATTGAAAAAGCACATCCGGATGTATTTAATATCTTACTGCAAATATTAGATGACGGCAGATTAACCGATGGTCAAGGCCGGACAGTTGATTTTAAGAATACAATCATCATAATGACTTCTAATGTTGGCACCGAATTATTAACCCGTACAAAAACTGATAAAGAAATGCTATTTAATGTTCTGAAAAAAACTTTTAGACCCGAATTTCTTAATCGTATCGATGAGATTGTTGTCTTTAATTCCCTAACCAAAGACGAGATGAAAAAGATTGTTGAATTGCAATTAAACTTACTTGCCAAACGATTAAAGGAAAATGAGATCGAGATTAGTGTTAGTAATGAGGTAAAAGCCAAGATTGTTGATGAGGGATTTGACCCAGAATACGGAGCAAGACCCTTAAAGCGTACTATCCAAAGGCTAATTGAAAATCCATTAGCCAAATTTCTTTTAGAAATCAGACCTTCAAAAATATCTGTCGAACTCCAAGGAGAGAAAATTGTTTTTAAGCCCGAATAAAAATCATACCCCCAAAAAAAAATGAACTTTACGAAAATCGAAATTTTAGCCGAAATTATAAGGAAAATTTTTAACAAGTTTTTGTGATCAACATGGTTATCAAAAATAGCGATAAATTTGCTAACAATAAAAAATTTTACTGTCGCTCCAACACCAAATCGCAACTGAATCGACAACTATAAAACCGCA
>CAYYPG010000034.1:0-14301 GCA_964473505.1 uncultured bacterium
ATCGCAGTTTTTTCGGTAGCATCAAAAGTTTGTGTAACTTGTTTTTCTTGCTGTTAAATTTTAATTCTGTTTAGATTATTTAATTGTCGATTACCGGTTATGTTTGGTAACAAAAGATAGATAACTTAACTAAAAACTAAAAATCCACTAAAAACTATAGATATGTTTTTTTTCTCCGCTAAAACAAAATGGATTGGTTGTTCTTTCACAAACCCTAACATTAACACAGTAGCATAAGGTCTGTCTTCGGTATATTCTTCAACAATCTCGTCTTTGCGAATAACTCTACAATGTTTTCAAAAATTATTTTTCCGTTCAATTAGCCGTTGGTTTGTGTGAACACGTAATGTTTTTCTTTTAAATTCAATCAAATAAAGTTTATAAAATTTATTAACTAACAAATTCTTTAATACAATTAATAAATTAAAATTAAAGGACACAAAAGTCAAGTATTAGTTTAAGCAGGTGATGGTTGATAATACCATCTGTATCCAATTTTTTCAAGGCTATAATTTATCTGAGGTTGTTATCTTTCTATGGCCATTATTGTCCAATTTTTTCAGGAACCCATAATTTATCAGAAGTTGTTATTTTCAGTGGCCATTATTAATGTTGTGGGATGTACCCGATGCTATCATTTATCAAAACATAATAGACTATTGTTTAATGAGAAACTATTAACAGGTTGATTGTTATTTGATTATGGTGTTTTTATTTAATAAATGGTGATTATTATGACGTAAAATATTTATCTAAGTACTATTATTTATCAACTGATAATAAACTTTTGTTTAAAGGGAAACTATTAACAGGTTTATTGTTGTTCGATTAAGATGTTTTTATCCAATTAAATGATGATTATCAAGACGTAACATATCTGAAAATATCTATCTAAGTACTATCATTCACCAACACATAAAAAACTATTGTTTATGGGAAACTATTAACTGTTTATAATTGTTTGATTAAGATGTTTTTATTCAATAAATGATGATTATCAGGGCGTAAAATATTTATCTAAGAATACTTCTCGAATTCTCTTTAGTTCTGACCGGGGAAAGACTTTTAATAGTTTCCAGCCTAAATCTAAAGTCTGTTCAATGCTGCGGTCTTCATATTCACCTTGTGAGACATATTCTTTTTCAAATCTCTGGGAAAAATCTAAATAGACCTTATCCATTTCTGATAAAGCGGCTTCGCCTAAGATTACTTTTAGTTCTTCGGCTTCTTTTCCCCGAGCATAAGCAGCAAATAATTGATTGAATAAATCTGGATGGTCTTCTCGTGTTTTACCTTTACCAATACCGCGGTCTTTAAGACGAGAAAGTGATGGTAGAACATCAATTGGCGGTGAAATGCCTTTTTTGTGTAAAGAGCGTGATAGAATAATTTGTCCTTCAGTAATATAACCGGTTAAATCTGGTATCGGATGGGTTTTATCATCTTCCGGCATAGTTAAAACCGGCATCATGGTGATTGAGCCCGGTTTACCTTTGATACGTCCGCAGCGTTCATAGATTGTTGCTAAATCCGTATAAAGATAACCTGGATATCCCCGGCGGCCGGGAACTTCTTTACGGGCAGTAGAAATTTCCCGAAGTGCTTCGCAGTAGTTTGTTAAATCAGAAAGAATTACTAAGACATGCATATTGCAAGTAAATGCCAGATATTCGGCAGCGGTTAACGCACATCTTGGTGTGGCGATACGTTCAATTGCTGGTTCATTTGCTAAATTTAAGAAAAAGACCGTGCGGGCTAAGGCACCAGAACTGCTTAAATCTTTAATAAAATATTCAGCCTCTTCAAAAGTTATACCCATTGCGCCAAAGACAATAGCAAAATCACTATTAGTTTTTTCTGAGGTCGCATCTGAAGACAAAACTTTTGCTTGGCGGATAATTTGAGCAACTAACCGATTGTGGGGTAAACCAGAACCTGAAAAAATCGGTAATTTTTGGCCACGGACTAAGGTGTTTAAACCGTCAATTGCTGAAATTCCTGTCTGGATAAACTCATTAGGATATTCTCGAGCATAAGGATTAATTGGTGAACCCGTAATATCTGCCCATTGTTCGGGAATAATCTCTGGTCCGCCATCTCGGGGTTTGCCTAATCCAGTAAATATCCGACCTAAAATATTAGGGCTAAGTCCTAATCTGATGCCTTGAGCTAAAAATCTGATTTTGGTTTTTTCCACATCAATGCCCGTAGTTCCTTCGAAAACTTGTATCAGCGCTTTATCTTCATATACTTCCAATACCTGACCATTGCGGACTGTGCCATCTTCTAAGACAATTTCAACTAATTCCAAATATTTTATATTAGCAGTATTTTCTACTAAAATCAAAGGACCGGTAATCTGCTTAATAGTTTGATATTCTAACATAATTTAGTTTTCAGTTCTAAATCTAATTATTAGAATTACTAATATCCGATGACGATTATGATTGTTCATAATTCCAATGTTTTTTTTAGTCTTATAATTAATAAATAATAGTAGTTGATTATTAGCGACCAAATTATCTAATCGCACCTTTAGTTCTTTAACTTGTGAGGGCAACATTCGATTTTTTTTATTTAACACTGAACCTTATTTTAACTGTTCATCAATTCCTTGTTTTAGTTCAATAATTTTTTGAAGTTCGTTCTCAGTTGTAAATTTCATCCGAGCAATTTTTTCTCGAATTGATAATTTCTCAATCTCATTAATCTTTGCTAATTGTTTTTCGGTCGGCATCTTATCCAAAGCATTTCGGGCTTTTTCATAAAAATAGAGAATTATTTTTAGCATTGATGCTTGCTTTTCAATTGAAGTATAAGTGTCAATATCTAAGAATGCATTCTGATGTAAGAAATCTTCACGGATTGACCGCGCAACTTCCAGGATTAGTCGGTCTTGGGGCGTTAAAGTATCTTTGCCCACTAAACGAACAATTTCTTCTAATTCGGCTTCGCGTTCTAACAACCATAGTGCTTGTTCAACCTCTGCTGGAAAGGTGGGGCTTAAGGTCTCTTCAAAATATTTTCTAAGACTTTCCGAATATAAAGAGTAAGATGATAGCCAAGCGATGGCAGGAAAATGGCGCTTAAAAGCAAGTTTATCTTCGAGACTCCAGAAAACTTTAACTACTCTTAAGGTGGCTTGAACTACTGGGTCCGATAAATCACCACCTGGCGGTGAAACCGAACCAATTACTGATAAAGCACCATAACGACCATCCTGACCTAAGGTTTCAACTTTGCCGGCGCGCTCATAAAATTCAGCAATTCTTGCGGGGAGATAGGCCGGATATCCTTCTTCTCCCGGCATTTCTTCTAACCGTCCTGAAATTTCTCTTAAGGCTTCAGCCCAACGGGAAGTAGAATCAGCTTGCAAGGCAACTGAATATCCCATATCTCGGAAATACTCAGCAATTGTGATTCCTGTATAGACCGATGCCTCTCGGGCGGCTACTGGCATATTAGAAGTATTTGCAATTAAGACGGTTCGTTTCATTAAAGGCTCTCCAGATTTTGGGTCTTTGAGTTCTGGAAATTCTAAAAGCACATTTGCCATCTCATTACCGCGTTCACCACAACCGATGAAGATAATAATTTGAGCGTCCGCCCATTTTGCTAACTGATGTTGAAGCACTGTCTTGCCAGAACCAAAAGGTCCGGGCACACATGCGGTACCACCTTTACCAAGTGGAAAAAATGTATCGATGATTCTCTGGCCAGTTAATAGTGGTTCATCTGGTGGCAGTTTGCGTTTATACGGTCTGGGACGGCGCACCGGCCATTTTTGCAGCATAGTGATTGATTTGACTCCTTCCGGAGTTTTTATTTCCGCAATCGGTTCTTTGACTGTGAAATCTCCTTCTTTAATAGAAACTATTTCTCCTTGGATGCCCAAAGGTACCATTATCTTATGTTTAACTAAAACAGTCTCAGTCACTTCGCCAATAATATCACCGGCAACTACTTTATTACCAATTTTCTTGGTAGGAACAAAATGCCATTTACGCGTAGTATCCAAAGAAGGAACTTCTATACCCCGGGGAACAAAATCACCTCGTTCTTTATAGATAATGTCCAAGGGTCTTTGAATTCCATCATAGATTGAACCGATTAAACCCGGACCGAGTTCGGCCATCAGCGGCGTAAAAAGCGGTTCAACTGGTTCACCCGGTCCAATGCCATCGGTTTCTTCGTATACTTGGATTGAGGCTAAATCGCCTTTCAGTTCAATAATCTCACCGATTAACCGTTTTTCCGAAACTCGGCAAATATCATACATTTTGCTTTGGCTCATGCCTTTGGCAACAACTAAAGGTCCAGCAACTTTAATTATAGTGCCCATAATATATTAAAAATATCTTACCAAGACCCCAAAATTTGCGGTGTTGGGTCCTAACTCTAAAGGAAAACGACTTCTATTTCGCAGTTTCATTTTTTTAATAAATCAGTGCCAGTGGCTTTTTTGACAATTTCTCGAATCCGTTGTTCGGATACTTTCTCTTCGAGCGAAGGCAAAGAGACAAAACACGGTAGCGGACTTTTACTAAATTGATTAATTAAATCCTTTAGCGCAGGAAATAACTCGGGAGTAAAAAATATCACCTTATTTTCGGTTAATGCTTTTTCCGCCGTATTACGGGCTGATTGTAAATTACAAGGATAAATTTTAAAACCCAAAGCCTGAAAAGGAAGGATTGCGTCTTTTGAGCCTAATATTGCAATCATATCTTTGTAATTTCTTTGAGGTTTAAGGTTAATTCAAACCGAGACATAAGTAAAATTAAGGAGTCCACCCTGAGTTCAAAAATATGTTCTTATTGACATCAGTCGTTTTCATTTTCATCTTTGGAGTATCCGGATATTTGCTAAAGTTTTTCATAATATCCAAGCAATACTTTCTCGGATCTCATCGCTTGGGGTATTAGCGATGATTCCGTAAAAGACTTGTTTTAAGTTTCTTAATTCTGTATCCCGAAACAGATAATATCCGACTAAGGGCTCATAACCGAAGGTTGTAAATCGTGTCTGATATAATAACTTCTGTTTCTCTTCTTCAATTCGTCGTTCTAATCGCCGGAACGATTTCTGATTTAAAAGATAATTGATACCATCTTCTATACAAGATTGATATTTAGTATTGCGTACCCAGCGTAAAACTCCATCCCAATCTTCTGACAGCATTTGGATATATATCGACAATTCGATACTACCGGCTTTCAGATAAATAGCAGTATACCGATTACTTTGAATTTTTACATCGTGGTTTTCTCTTTCCGCAAAATATTTCATCCGCACAAAATTTCTCATATTTTCTAAATCAAAAGCGGTAATAAAATACTGATTAATAAACTCATTGTCAAGAGTTGCTAAAATGGTATTAATACGCTGAGTTTGATTTAATGCTGTATTTAAGAAAAGGGCTTTCACCGTTGGATTCAGACAGTACCGAGAAAAGAAACTTTGGTTTTCTTCAAAGTTAATTTTGAGAAGATGTTCAATTAATTGCGATAAAGTAGGCAATTCTTTTTCGGAGGATTGAAGTAAATCTCGGTCCTTAATGATGGTAAGTAAATCATTCTCATTTTGGCTTTCAATAATTTTATCAAAATCACTGCGTTTAAGGAATTTACTTTCTCGCGCCCGAACCCGCCCAATTGCA
This sequence comes from uncultured bacterium, assembly GCA_964473505.1. Lineage (GTDB taxonomy): Bacteria > Hydrothermota > Tepidihabitantia > Tepidihabitantales > CAIPLT01 > JAOABV01. The sequence continues at coordinate 5,660 of CAYYPG010000034.1, forward strand.
AAGCCGTAATCAGGATTATCAGAAAATCTCATAATTAAAGTAGTTGAAGATTAACCCCAGGGACAAAAGCCATAGCGAAAATCTATAAATATTCTTTTTGTCAACTGGTTAACCTTGAAATTTCTGCGAAAGTCCACTTTTGTTACCATGAATTTAATTTTTGGTCTCACAACCGTTGATTTTATTAGAAAACTTTAAAAATGTCTGCCAAAATGTCGATCCCAGAGAAAAAATCAAGAAATCGTTTGTGTCTTCTGTAGCTCTTGAATAAATATTAACTTTGTCAGAGTTTTCAACCTTAAGAGTCCATAATTCTTGGTTTAAAATATTGTCTTGGACATCTTCTACAGTAACTTTATTGTAAAGCAATTGTCGGATTAGAGTTCGACTCATAAATCGTCAAGTAATTTTCGAAAATCTTTACTCAGGAGCAAGGATTTAATTCGCATAATATCATCTTGATATAAACGGTCTTTAGTAATAAATGGAATGTTTTCCGCGAATATTTTATAATATTTCGCCAATTTTTTCGGAACTTTATAATTAGCCAGACCAATTGCTTGCCGGGCACAGATTATTTCAATTGCTAAAGTTGTAAACACGTTATCTAAGCTCTTTAAAGCTTTATTACCTGCAGTCATTCCCATACTAACAAAGTCTTCTTGGGAGGCTGAAGTTGAAATTGATTGCACTGATGCCGGATGGCATAATACTTTATTTTCCGCACAAAGTGCGGCCGATAAAACCTGTAACATCATTAGTCCTGAATTCACTCCGGCTTTATCAACTAAAAACGGCGCTAATCCGGAAAGCTTATCGTCTAAAAGCCGAAAAGTTCGTCGTTCAGAAATAAGTCCTAATGTTGTCAGGCCAATTGCCAAACAGTCCAGTGCCAAAGATATTGCTTGCCCATGAAAATTACCGGCCGAAAGGATTGTCTTATCAACAACAATGGGATTATCGGTAATCGCATTCATTTCAGTGGCAACAATCTGTTTTGCAAAATTTAAGGCAATTTTAACCGCACCATTTACTTGCGGAATACATCGTAATGAATACGCATCTTGGACTCGGTCTTTTTGGGGCGAATAACCCGCAAGTAGTTTCAGCAGATTTTGAGCCGTAGCAATTTGTTCACTATGGGGTTTGAGATTCATTATTCGTAAATCAAAAGCCGAGGTTTTCCCTTGCAATGCGACAATACTTAATGCGGAAACAATATCACTGATTTGGACTAAACATTCTGTTTCGGATACTATCCAAGCGCCGATTGCACTCATCATCTCGGTACCATTTATTAAGGATAAACCTTCTTTGGCGGAGAATTCTATGGGTTTAATACCAACTTTTTTTAGGGCTAATTGGCTGGACATCGGTTTATTCTGATATAAAACTTTACCATAACCTAAAAGAGTTAACGCAATAAAGGCTAAAGGCGCTAAATCACCCGAAGCACCCACTGAACCAGTTTCGGGTACTAAAGGCACAATATCTTCATTCAACATTGTCAAAAGATTATTAATCAATTGGGGTCTGACTCCTGAATATCCTTTTGCTAACATATTGGCACGCAAAAACATTGCACTGCGCACAATCTCTTTTTTTAAGAAAGGTCCGGAACCAACCGCATGAGAGAGAATTAAGTTCTTTTGTAATTGCTGAACATCGCTTGGTTTTAGCAAAATATTAGCCAAAGCACCAAAACCGGTGTTCACTCCGTAAATTGGGGTATTCTCTTTTGCTACTTGATTAATAAGAGAAGAAGATTCAAGAATTCGCTTAAGGCTTTTTTTGTTCAAAACAACTTTTACTTGATTTTCGGCAACAGCCCTAACGGTTGGAAAATCTAATCGGTCTTGCGGAATTGATATCATCTCTATTGCAAAATCTTGATATAGTTACTTACATATTTATACGGATATACTCGAAACCTTGTAACAATAAAAGAATATAATCTCGAGTTAAATCCAGAATTTTTTTTCGCATTACTAAAGTTTTAGCATAACAATATTTATTTACCTGTCAAGTAAAAAATGGGCGAAGTCCAAAAGCTGACAATTACACAAAATATTATATTGAATTGATTTTAGCGTCTAATATAGTTAATGTCGTGAAAACCATAAATGAAGTTTTATGATAACAATAGAACTTTTACCGTATTTGCTATTAGAAAACGCGGCAGAAATTTATTTGTGGTTTATAATATTTTTGGTAAATTCAGTATTGATACGTCAGAGAAAAAGAAGTAACATCGCCTTATTTAATAATAAAAAGAAAACCCATCTATAAAAAAACAATTTACCCAAAAATCTTGGTGTTACCAGTCTATGATTACCCAGAATGTAATGTATGCTTGGTTGTAGCCGTTCATATAATCAATAGTCGCAGGAACCAAAATCAAGTTTAGGATAAACATAACGAGACTTTTACCAAATTTCTATAAATAATAATGAGAACTCTGAAAAATGCTTAATAGACGCGAGGCACATAGGATAAAACCATCAATTATGCTTCTGTATTTCATGCCATCTGAACCAAAATTGGCTTTGTCAAAGTTCTTATAATGAAAACTCTGAAAAATACTCAAGCGAAACCGAACCCCACAAGAAAAATTCAACCATTATGCTTCTGCATTTCATGTCTTTTAAACTAATATTGAGTTTGTCAGAGTTCTCTATAGAAATTGTGGACACAAAAATTTTAACCATATTTTTAATTGCGCTTCCAAAAGTGCTAAATAAAAGTTAAATGACTTCCTAAATTGCTGATACCATAACTTTACCCATTATTTCCTGATTGACTTTCACAACCCCACTCATATTGATTCTCTCAATTATTCATAAATTGGCAATCATATCTCTACCAAAACTGAAACTTAAAAATAATTGTAAAATTTTCCCTTTGAGAAAACTTAATGATTTTCTAAATTACTGAACCAATAACTCTAACCATTATTTCCTGATTGACTTTCACAACCCCACTCATATTGATTCTGTCAAATACTCATAAATTGGCAATCATATCTTTGCCAAAGCTGAAACTTAAAGTAACTCATAAGTCTTCTCTGTTTTTTCTGCTCAAGGTGACTTTTTTGCCCATATTCCAAAGGACCCATAGGGCTAAGGAGGGAACTGTACCCTCATTTTAGAGTAAAGTGCTATATCTTTAAGAAAAACAATAAATTATCTAAAAATCCGCCTTATCTAAAACATTAGTTATAACTAATGTTTTATGTTTATCTTCACTCAAATGATAGTAAACGGTCTTCTCGTAAATGTCTGTTGCTATACCTAAAATTAAAGAACTTTTTTTATTTAGTTTCACTCAAATCACAGTAGAAGGTCTTAGAAAGATTTAGAAGTTAGGCGGTCTTTTTTTTTCTCTTGCAAAAAAGTTGGCATAAGAATGAAAATTTAGAGATGTTGAACTTAAAGTTTTGTTAAAATATTATTAACAAAAAATATTATTTAAAAAAGTATTTATTATTCAATTTATATTAGAAAACTCTGAAAAATACTCAAAAGACACCAATGACCATAAGAAAAAATCAACAATTATGCTTCTGCATTTCATGTCTTTTAAACCGTTATTGACTTTGTCAGAGCTCTCTATTATAAAAAATACCATTAAAAAAGTAAACAATAGAACTGATATTGTAATAATGTTTTATTATAGAGTTTGAATCTAGCGAAAAACCACCTAATCTTTATGTTACAAAATATATCAAAATACCTGAACATTTCTTAAGTTTTTTGAAAGTCTGGAGATTTAATTTTTCAGTTCTATAATATTTTAATTCTTTTTCGGTTAATAATGACCTTAAATATTTCGAACCAAATAAGACTGATTATCGCAGCAATAATTGATGCGAATAGGAAAAGTGGTGCGGGTGGTGCAAAGCGAAATAATTTATTAAGAAATGGGATATACAAAGTCAATCCTAAACAGATAATTGTAATTCCAAAAATCCAACGCAGGGCATAGTTTTTAGTGGCGAAAAGATTATGCCAAATTGGTTTTTTCCAAGAACGATTACTTAAAATCAGTCCGAGATTAGTTATAACAATGGTAGTAAAAGCCAGGGCACGGGCTTCAGCATCACCATGTCCTTGATAATACATATAAAGATATACCGCGATAACCGCCAACATTGCGATAAAGCCTTGAAGAAAACTTATGAAGATATTTTTACGGCTAAACAATGGTTCTTTTATACTAACCGGTGCACGGCTCATAATATCAGTTTCTCCAGGTTCGGCTTCAAAGACAATTGAACATACCGGGTCAATGATTAATTCTAAGAAAGCAATATGAACCGGCAAAAGAACCAAAGGCCAGTGAAAGAGAATCGGCAGAAATGATAATCCGACAATTGGCACATGAACAGCTAAAATATAAGACATTGCTTTTTTCAAATTGTCCGAGATTCGGCGACCCATTTTAATGGCTTTAACAATTGAAGAGAAATCGTCATCTAAGATAACCAGGGATGAGGCCTCACGAGCAACATCAGTTCCCCGACCACCCATTGCAATTCCAATATGGGCTGACTTCAGTGCAATGGCGTCATTTACACCGTCACCAGTCATCACAGTGATTTCACCATTGTCTTTTAATGCCTGAACAATCCGCAATTTTTGTTCGGGCGATATTCGGGCAAACACATTGGTGGTTTTTATTCTTTCCCGCAATTCCGTATCGGTCATGTGTTCTAATTCGGAACCGGTAATGATTTGTTCCGGTGCGTTAATACCAATTTGGCGTGCAATATGTTGGGCGGTTTGAGGATAATCACCAGTTATCATAATTACTCGAATTTTAGCATTATAGCATTCTTGCACCGATTGCGAAACATTCGGTCGTAGTGGGTCTTCTAAACCAATTAAACCTAAAAACTTGAACTCAAAATCATGTTGTATTTCAGGAAGTTCATTAGTAGTATTGGTCAAAGTGGCTCTGGGCACTGAGGTATGAAATTTTGCGCGGGCAACAGCAATAACCCGAAGTCCTTCACTTGCCATCTTACTAATATTTTGATTAAGTTTAGTAATTTCTTGGTTAGTTAGATGGCATAAGTCAAAGATTGCTTCTGGAGCACCTTTAGCAGCAATAAGATAATCCTGACCATCTGATGATTGCCAGACATTGGAAAGGGCTAACAGGTTTTTAGATAAAGGATACTCTCTGATAAGTTCCCAGTTATCGTGTAAATGTTCGGTATTGGATAATGTATAAACCCCAAGACTTCTAATAGCCTTCTCCATCGGGTCAAATGGGTCTTTTTGACTAGCAAGGATTGCGTACTCAATTAATTCGTGAAAGGTTTCGGGCAGTTGAGTTTCCTGTTCTGTGCCAATAGGACAAAAACAATTTTGGGCAAAAATTTTTTTAACTTTCATCTGATTAAGGGTTAAGGTGCCAGTTTTATCAACACATAAGACCGTGGCAGAACCTAAGGTTTGAATTGCGTGAATCCGTCTAGTAAGAATACCATATTTCGACATTCGCCAAGCACCTAACGCTAAAAATATTGTCAAGACTACAGGAAATTCTTCGGGTAATATTGCCATGGCTAAGGTAATACCAGCAAGGAATGCATGTAACATGTCTTTTTGGCTTATTACATAAATAACTACAATTGCAAGGCATAGGATAAGTCCAATAATCAGAAAATCGCGGACTAAGCGACGGGTCTGTTTTTGTAACGGCGCTTCTTCCGGTTCTAAGGTTTTTAAAGCCCTTCCAATTTTACCAATTTCACTTTTAATTCCAGTAGCAACAACTTTAGCAATACCAGTTCCTTGGACAACCAAAGTGCCAGAATAGACAAATGGTAGGTCATCACCTCCGGGTTGTTTAAATGGCGTATCAGGTTCGCCGGCAATTTTCCTTACCGGGACGGATTCGCCGGTTAAAATTGACTCGTCAATTAAAAGATTGGTTTGGGCAATTACGACTGCATCTGCTGGCACCCGGTCACCTTCTTTTAATACAATAATGTCTTCCCGAACAACTTCCCGGCCGGCAATTCTTTTCTGTTTGCCTTGCCGAATTACTAATGCACGAGGACTGGTCAAATCCCGTAACGCCTCAAGAGTTTTTTCGGTCTTTCTTTCTTGGTAAAAGGTAATAATAAAAACCACCAAGACAAAGCCTAAAAGCATCAATGCATCCGTCTTACTGCCAAAGATAAGATAAACTATACCAATAGCAATCAGAAGAAGAATCATCGGTTCTTTAATAATATCTAACGCAATTTTCAAGACACTGCGACCTCGGGCTGAAGGAAGGGTGTTATAGCCTTCGGTTTTGAGCCGATTTAATGCTTCTATTTCGGATAGACCGTGGATATGGTTGATATTTAAATTAGACATTGGATACTAAATAATAATAATGAAGAAAACTTGGATTACTTAAATGCATTTGCTTACTTCTTACTATCTGATTCTCAAACTCGATTTTCCGTTTACCATAATTTTTACGCACATATTAGACCTTTAGCAGTTTTTTTGGTGGTTAATTTACTAATAGTTGCCAGCCACTGTTTTTTATTTCGGGGGCTAACAACTAAAAAGAGTGCACCATAATCTGCAATATAATTTCCTAAAGGTGTAATTTCCACCACAGGTTGTTGAGAAAAAATACTCTTGCAAAATTTATGTGCCGCGATTTTTTCTCTTATTAACTCCAAATACTGAGGATTATTAAAAATAACACTTCCGCCAAACCCGAATCGTTCAATATTATGAATGCGGGCAATACTTACTAATGCTTTGGCTAAGCGGTCAGCAGCCGTGTCAACAAGATAATAAGCAAATTGGTCAGTCTTTCTCATTTTTTTATCAAGATTTGCCAACTCAAATATTCGTTCCGTAGTTAACGCTTGCTTTTGGTAAAGACTTACAAGTTGTGATTTCTTTATGATTTGGGACAAGTCATATTGTTTATCAGTTCGAATAAGTTCAAAGATATTCAATTGGTGAAAAGTACTCGGATGATGAAAATAAATATCCAAAATTTTCATTGCTTGTTTTTTAATACCTTCACCAGAGGCAAATGTTTCTAGACAACCATAAGAACCACATCCGCATAACGGCTTTAAATCTGGAAAATAACCGTCAACCAGGATATGGCCAATCTCATCTAAATCTCGTTTCGGACCACCGCCACCGATGCCGGTACTAATAGTAACATAAAAAGTTTTATCGGGGTCAAAACCTTTTTGCTGATAGTAATACGCTTGAACCAAGCCCGCAGCCGTCGCATCGTTTTCAATCGCGATTCTGATTGGTGATGAAAATACTCTTTTTAAAGTAGGGATAAAATTAATCTTTTGATACCTACCTTCTCGGAAGATTGGTTTTAATTGTAAATTAGAGCCAATACAAGTATTATCTTTCTCAATCTTACCCGCGACCGATATGCCGATACCGACCACTTGTCTCTTTTTGATACCGATTTCCTGGAAATAGTTTTCTAATTTGTTAATAATATAAGCATAAATTTTTTCGTTATTCTTGCAAGCAACAAATTCTTTATTGTTAGAACAGAAAGGACTGAGATAAGTTCTTTTCGAACTTTTACGGCCGAACATATTTATATTACCGGTTTTGGCTTCGGCTAAAATAAATCGGAGATATGTACCACCTAAGTCAATACCTAATAAATATCTTTGGGATAGCGTCATCTTATTTCTATTAAATATTTTGGGAGATGTGTTTAAACATTATTAGTAAAAAAGATAAAAAGTGGTAGGATAAATTTTACCAATGATACCCTTAACCTGACTCAGATTTATCGTGTTTCATATGTATTTAAGAATAAATTTCGATAAGTAAACTATAAACAATCAAAGGTAATTTAAATGTTTGTCGAACTTTACCTATTCATAGAGACCGATTGTTTGAATAACCTCCTCAGCAGATTTAGCTTCTAAGAGCCCTTTTCGGGCTTCTTCTTTTCTTAATAATCGTGAAAGTCGGGCTAAAGTCATAATGTATTCAGTCTTTTTATTCTCAGGTGCCGCAATAAGAAAAATCAAATACGAGGGTTGACCATCAAGGCTAGAGAAATCGATACCCGAATTAGAACGACCAAAAACCAAAGCCATAGTTTTGACTGCTTTAGTTCGGGCATGGGGAATTGCTACTCCTTGTCCAATGCCAGTGCTTTCTAAGTTTTCTCGCTTCAAGATTGCGGTAAAGAATTCTTGGGTATCAGTGATGATATTTTTATCAATGAGAATTTGGGATAGTTCCTTTATGACTTCAATTTTTTCATTACCTTTGACATCTAAAATTATTGTATCCGGGCTTAAAATTTCGGATATTTTTTGCATTCCGCCTCCTAATTTTTAATGAAAATTTTTGTGTTATAATAGCAAGAACAGAACACGCTCCTTATTGGATATGTTCGAACAATCTTTCTTGTTAGCATTTTTTCATTTCGGCTAAAAAACATACCTTTATCATTCATCAAACAACCTTTATTTCATAAGAAAATCTTTATTAATCACATCCATAAAACAACTTTGCTTTTACATAAGAATTTTTATCTTTATTATTAACTTATACATCAACCAAACAATCCTTCATTCATAGAACTATCTTTATTGTTCATATCCATATTATTCACATCCACCA
>CAYYPG010000034.1:14401-20637 GCA_964473505.1 uncultured bacterium
ATAAAACAATCTTTATTATTAACATTCGCATCAATCAAACAACCCTTCATTCATAAAACTATCTTTATTGTTCATATCCATATTATTTAGCAGCTACATCCACTAAGCAATCCTTCTTTTATACAATATTATCATAAAACAGCCTTTATAGAGCATATGCCTAAATAACCTTTCCATCATAACACAGTCATTCATAACGCAATCATTATTCGTCAGATCCATATTGCACTATTTCTTTTATAGGATAATCTTTATTATTCATATCCATAAACCAATCATTCTTATTCATTTCTGTTATTGGCATTAATATACCGATTGTTTATCTTGAGAAAACATCTCTACCATCTTTAATTCTGGCGTTCAGGAACAATGATTGTTGGAACCGGACTATCAACAATGAATTTTGTGATGTTGAGTTGCACTTGATTAGAAAAGATAATCAGGTCGGGTTGAAAAGTTTGTGTTAAGTCCATTAATTTTTTAGCGATAATATAACGAGAAAATTCATCCACCTCTTCTAAAAGCAAAGAAATTTTTACTTCGTGTTCAAAAGCATCTTCTTCAAATTCATAAAGTCGATGCCAGGCGTAGTCTTCAGTGCGACTTCTTATTTTTGTTGGGTTGTGTTTAATAATTGATACCGCAATGATGCGTGCCGAATAATGATGCGCAAGATCAATGGCAAACATCGACACCGACCGAAGATCTCCTTTCGGTTCAATATATACTAATATTTTTTCGATTTTCATAAGGGTCTTTTATAAAAACTAATAAATCAATTAAAAGTTTGTCCATTTATTACTTGGGTGTTTTAAAAATATTTACAGGAGTTGATATTCTTAGCCGTAATGCTTGACAAAATAACTGATAAAAAGGAAATAGCATAACGAGCAAGGTCAAAATGTTTAAAACACTAATTGCTTTCAATAGTTGGATGTTTTCTTTATAATACTGGGTTGCAAAAGATGAAGCATAATTATCATTCAGCAAAGAAGCATAAAGTCCGATAAGTAATAATAACCGGGGAATAATAAAAATAATATTTCGTAGTTTTTTTAGATAAAGCCATATGCCAATTTGAGCAAGGTGCGTTGTCCATTTGGTCACTGATTAAAGACTACATTTAAGGTCTCATTAGTCAATAGTTGTTGTTTTTTCCAAGTTTCTGGGTAGGTTTCATACGGAATCATTTACCGTTATTATAATTAATTAAACTCTATTTCTGAATTCATCCGATTGATTCATTCCGAATAATGTCTATCATCTTGCTCTGAATTATTTACCAATACAGAATTGCTTAAATATTGTATCTAAAATATCTTCGTTATCAATCGGATTGGTAAAGGTGCTGATAAGGGTTAAAGTCTTTCTTAAGTCCGTCAGCGTCGCGTCTAAATAGTTCGAGGTCTCTGCATTTTTTATTAAGACCAAGGATTGACTGAGCAAATCGATATGTCGATTGTTTAATAAGAGCACATCGTCCATAACTTTGCGGTTAACTTGTTTGAGATAAAAGTGGGCAATGTTTTTTTTGAGATTATCAATACCGAGATTATATTTTGCTGATACTAGATATACTTGGTCACCATCAAATATATTGTGATTAAATCGGGGTTTTAAGTCAATTTTATTAAGCACCCAAAGGTGCGGTTTATTTTTCACCGCATCAAAAACCATTTTGTCTTGACTTTGCATTGGTGTAGAATTGTCAAATACACCTAAGACTATATCCGCATTTTCTAACCAGTCTTTAGTTTTTTCAATACCGATGGCTTCAATTTTTTGTGCTCCTTTGGTTTTTTTAATTGTTTTGAGGCCCGCAGTATCAATAAAATGGAAGATGACTCCTTGAATTGATACTGAAGTTTCTAAACTATCCCGTGTTGTGCCAGGGATTTCAGTGACAATTGCTCGTTCTTTTTCGCATAACCGATTGAATAAGGAAGATTTTCCCACATTGGGACGACCAACAATCGGACAAATCACTCCTTGACGAAGGAATTTTAATGCTTGATTTTGGTTGAGCAGTTCTTCAATTTCTATACGGACTTTCTTTATTTGGCGTTGAAGTTTTTTGTATTCGGATTCGACCACGCGGTTATCTTCTTCAAATTCCAACAGCTGTTCAAGATGTGCAACCAGCGTCAAAAGTTTTTTTTGTAGGTTATTGATATACGCTGATAATTTACCCTGTAATTGACATATTGCCGCACGGTGCTGATAGACATTTTGTGCTTGGACTAAATCTAAAAGCGCTTCGGCTTGGGTGATATCTATTTTGCCAGCCAGAACTCTTCTTTTGGTAAATTCACCGGGTTCGGCAAGTCGTGCGCCACTTTTGATGATAATATCCAGTATTGATGATGCGACAAAATCACTGCCATGACAAAAAATCTCCACCATATCTTCACCGGTATAACTATTAGGCGATTTGTAGACCGCATACATCACTTCATCAATTAATTGTTTACTTGTGGGATGATAAACCGCACCATAATGAATGGTATGACTTTTTGCCCGCGATGGTTTAATCTTTCCTTTTAATATTTTATCCGCAAGAAAAAAGGATTGTTCCCCTGAAATCCGAATTACAGCAATTCCGGCTTGGCCCAAAGCGGTGGCAATGGCCGCAATCGTATCTGGCATTGATTAGTAGTTAGTCATCAGGTTTTTGAGGCACTAATGACTAAACATTCGGCGCAATAACGACGGTTCGTTTGCTACCACTACCAACACTATAAACTTTCACGGTTCCCAAAGGTGCAAGTTCTTTTTCCACCAGTCGTAATTCTCGTTCCGTTAACATATCCAGTGCCATTTCTCGTTTCGTTTCCGAGACAATCCTTGCTACTGCCAGTGCTTTTTTCTTTAAGAAATTTTCCCGTCGTAGGCGATAACCAGAAACATCAACAAAAATATCCGGTACCGCGGAAAACCGACGTTTAATAATTTGATTGGCTATGGCTTGGAGAGCTTGAATTGTACTTCCGCGTTTACCAATCAAAAGTCCATCGAACGAGCGACTTCGGACATTAACATAATAACGGTCTTCCATCAGTGTCACTTTAACTTGCACTTTAATGCCCATTAACTCAATAATCGTTTTTATCACCGTTTCTACTTCTTTATCTAAATCCACTGCGGTTGGTGTTTCCGTAACGCCCGAAGTTTCCGTTACTGTCTGTTGGGAAACATCCTGAGCGGTTTCTTCAGGTCTTTGGTCTTGATGCTCATTAGCAGCATTTATTTTGTGCGTTTCTTCCATTTTATTCCTCCTCGGCCAATTAAACTCTCGCCAATTGAGAGTATATTAAAAAATAACCAATATAACTGTAATCCTGAAGGAAAATTAAGAAAGATTACAGTAAGAAATATCGGCATAAATATCAAAAGCACCATATTCCTTTTATCGGTGCTGGTTAAAAAGTTCTGAATTAAAAATGAGACGCCCATTAAAATCGGTAAAATATAATATGGGTCTTTATCCGATAAATCTTTAATCCAAAAGGCAAATTGGGCCTGTCGTAACTCAATCGTCTTTTGTAAGACCGAATAGAGTGCCCAGAAAATTGGCAATTGGACAATTAACGGCAAGCAGCCAGAAAAGGGATTTATTTTATAAAGACGATACAACTGCATCGTCTCGCGATTTAAAGTCTGCGGGTCATTTTTATATTTCTTTTTCAACTCTTCTAATTTGGGTTGTAAGAGTTGCATCTGGCGCATCTGTTTCATTGACATCCGGCTTAAAGGAAAAAAGATAAGTTTCATCAAGACGGAGAAAAAGATAATCGCAACCCCGTAATTTTTAAAAAGTGCATAGAGAAGTTTTAATATTCGGAGAATAATTAAACTTATCGATTTCGTCCATCCCCAGTCAACTAAAGCCTCCCAACCGAAACGGAATTTTTTCAGGATATCATATTCCAAAGGTCCGAAATAAATGGTATAGACCGAGGGATAATAAGTGGGTTGATAGGTGTAACCAATCCGACCGTCACTTAAAGGATGAACTTTAACACTATTCAAAGTATCCGAACCAGCAACAATCGTAGTAAAATATTTGGACTTAAGGCCAATCCAGGAAACATTGTTTAATTGCTTCGGTTTTAATTTGGAGGCAGAAAGTTTCTTTATTTTATTCTCCGATTTGTAAAACAACAAGAAATATTTCAACTCATCTTTGAGATTGGATTCAGTTAGTGCTAAGCCCGCAGTATAATTGATTTGATAGTTAACTCGCTTATCATCAGGATGTTCGAACTTAAGAGATAGTGCATAGTCTTGGTGTAAGCGATAAGTCTTGGTCAAAACATTCTCAAATACGACCATGGAGTCATCTTGATAACGCAATGACCAAACATGTTCGGCTTCATTTTGCTCAATAAAGAGCGGAGTTTCCAGAATATAAGTTTGGTCGGGAACAAGCTCCACCGCATATTTCTTTAAAAATACTGATTTGATACTGGCACCATAATTAGTAAATACCAGACGCATTACATTATTTTCTAAGACGACAGTAGTTTCCGGTAGGGTGGTTGCAGTCGTTTTTTTCGGTTTTATTTCTTTAGCCGAATAATTTTCCTTGGGGTTTTTAATTGTTGACTGGGTTGTGTCTAGATTAGGAATTGAAGTTGTTGGTTTCGGTGCCGAAGTACGGGGCATAAAGGCCTGCCAGACAAACAGCACCAGCATAATCAATACAAAACCAATTAACATTCGAGTCGTATCACTCATAACACTACACCTTTAAGATTCAGTTTGTTAGAATTAAAAGATAGAGCTATTTCCGGATAATTGAAAACTCGCAAAAAAGTTTTATTTAATTTTAAGACTTTGGGCATACACAAACGATTAGCGATTCGATTTAGGTATGAAGCCCAGCAAAGAGATTTTGAACTTCTTACAATCCAACCTAACAATATCATCCGATAATTGTTCTGCAAGCGACTAATATATTGGGACATTCGGTCAAAAAGTGTGTGTGGCTGAGACCAATTGTCTGATGCACCGAAAAAAGAGCTAAAAGAATGCTTGCAGATAAAAATTAAACTTTTAAGACCTATCACTGTTTTTCTGGTGACCGTAAACGAAAGACTAAAGCAATAAAGCATCTTCTGCTTTGAAGAATATTTAGCATCTTGGAATTCTGAGTCTTGTTTAGAAGCAACAAGTATTTCCTGATAATTTCTTTTTCCCTTCAGGCAAAAGACATTTTTGAAGTAATTTGGGTTAGTTCGAAGTTTATAACGATATATGTTCATAATATCTTATGGTATTGGGTCATAACCGCCGGGATTAAACGGATGACATCGCAGAAATCTCTTGAGACCTAAAATCAGACCACGCCAAAATCCGTATTTCTCCAAAGATTGTTTAGTATATTCAGAACAAGTAGGGTAGAACCGACACGATTTGGGCAAAAGCGGGCTAATCATCATTTGATAAAGATTAATCAGCATAACCATTAAATTTGTTAAAAACCGATTCATTATACTTTTCTGCTAATTCCCTTCATTTTGGAATACACTATGTTGTTTTCTAAGATATTTTTTATCATCAATTTTTTTCACCAAATCAAGGAGTTCAGATTGTAATTCCTGAAACGATTTATTAACAACTGAAGTCCGTGCTTGGATAATATACCAATAGTCATCAGGAAAACATTCTTTGTGATTCCGATAAATTTCCCGCAGATACCGTTTAATCCGATTACGCATTACTGCTTTTGGGGCAACATCTTTAGATACGAAAAATGCCACTTTTCTTGATGGAGCATCAGTATAAAGAACTGAAAGCGCTTGACTACTTACGGATTTAGCAGTCTTAAACACCGTATGAAGTTCTTTTCGGCTAGAAAGAATCTCTTTCTTCCGTAATTTTCGATCACCAATAGTTGGCACCATTTGGGTTTTTGCACCAAGCAATATAAATTTTAACCGAATCAACCCTATATCTGGATTGTAGATAGCGGATATAGGTCCTCAAACCCAAAGTCACACAGTCAATCTTTTGCGGCCCTTTTTTCGGCGTCGTTTTAAGACCTTTTGGCCCCAATGCGATGACATTCGGGCACGAAACCCGTGCGTCCGCTTTCGTTTTATATTCGAAGGTTGATATGTTCTTTTTGGCATACAAAGGTATTATATGACATCTCACCTAATTGTCAAGTATCAATAGAGAGCGTTCTGAAAAAGTCAAGGTGCCTCGAAAGCCGTATCAAGCTATGTTATCTT
>CAYYPG010000035.1:0-20124 GCA_964473505.1 uncultured bacterium
CTTTTCGCTTGCCGGCTTAAAAGAATTCTTGGCGGATAGCGGTATGCGGTTAGCGCTAAGCAGACAGTGAAAAATGTTCATGTCGGATTAAGGTAAATCTTCAATAAGGAAGAGTTAATAAAAAGCGAAGACTGATTTTCCTCTAAATCTACAATACAATTATACCATGCTTACTCGAAATGTATAGATTATTAATTAGTTGAGTTAAAAGCAAAACATTGCGAATTTGCTACGCGCTTACCAGAATCATGTATTGGAATTGTTGTTTTAAGACACTGTACCTACAAATGGAGTGTTAACATTGCCCGAATAAATACTTGCGACTGTTAAAAAAGTATTCAATTTATTTGATTTGATTAAAAAGCACAGCGTGAACTTCTTTAATCGATTTGACAAACTTGAAGTTCAAATTCATTTTGACTTTTTTGGGTATCTCCACTAAATCTTTTTTATTCTCGGCAGGTAAAAGCACAGTTTTAATTCCGGCTCGATTTGCCGCAATTATTTTCTCCTTAATCCCACCGACCGGTAAGACTCGACCCGTTAAGGTGATTTCACCGGTCATCGCAATATGAGGGTCGATTGGTCTATTCTTTAATAGTGAAAGTAATGCGGCAGAAATGGCAACACCAGCTGATGGCCCATCTTTAGGAGTCGCGCCAGCAGGAATATGAATGTGGATATCAGAATTTGTAAAGAAATCTTCATCAATTTGAAATTGCTTGCTATTACTTCGGATATAAGAAAGTGCGGCTTGCGCAGATTCTTTCATTACATCCCCTAAAGAACCTGTGAGTAAAAGTCCTTTTTGACCTTTCATCTTCGTGGCTTCAATAAACAGTATCTCTCCCCCATATGGTGTTACTGCTAAGCCAGTTGAAACTCCAGGTAGACCTTTTCGGGCTCTGACTTCAGAAAAGAACTTTGGTGGACCTAAAAATTTGCTGAGATTTTCTGTTGTGACCATTACTTTTTTCTTCTTGCCTTCAGCATATTGTCGAGCAACTTTACGAATCACTGCGCCGATTTCTCGTTCTAAATTACGCACGCCAGCTTCCCGAGTATATTCGTTGATGATTTTATAAATTGCCTTATCTTCAAATTTTATTTGTTTCTCAGTCAGACCGGCTTCTTTTAATTGGCGACCAATAAGAAAGTTTTTTGCAATCAACATCTTCTCTTCGGCAATATATCCAGGAATAGTGATTATTTCCATACGGTCACGCAATGCGGGAATAATCGTATCGGTCATATTGGCGGTGGTGATAAACATAACTTTAGATAAATCAAAGGGCACTTCTAAATAGTGGTCAGAAAAAGCAAAGTTCTGTTCTGGGTCTAAAACTTCAAGTAAAGCAGAAGATGGGTCACCTCGAAAATCAGTGCCAACTTTATCAATCTCATCTAACATAAATACCGGATTATTAGTCCCAGCGTTTCTTATACCTTGAATAATCCGTCCTGGTAATGCACCGACATAAGTTCTTCGGTGACCACGAATTTCGGCTTCATCCCGAATACCACCTAATGAGAACCGCACAAACTTTCGGCCTAAAGCCCGGGCAATTGAACGACCTAATGAAGTTTTTCCAACACCTGGTGGCCCAACAAAACATAAGATCGGTCCTTTCGAATCCAGACGCAATTTTTTCACCGAGAGATATTCTAAGATACGTTCTTTGACTTTAATCAAATTAAAATGGTCTTCGTCCAAAATCTTTTTTGCTCGAGTGATATCCAAATTATCTTCGGTTGATACTGACCACGGCAGACTAATGAGCCAATCAAGATAATTGCGAGTAACTGTATATTCCGGTGATTGCACATTCATTTTTGATAATCGATTAAGTTCTCGTAAGGCAACTTCATTGGCTTCTTTCGGCATCTTTGCCTTTTCAATCTTTTCTCGCAAGGAATTGATTTCTTGCGTCAGTTCATCACTCTCGCCAAGTTCTTTTTGAATGGCTTTCAATTGTTCTCTTAAGATAAAATCTTTTTGGCTCTTATCAAATTCACCTTTGACTCGTTCCCGGATTTTGTTACTCAATTCTAAAATACTAATCTCTTTTTGCAATAAAGGAACCAATTGCGAAAGTCTTTCAGTGGCATCGACAATTTCTAAGAGCCGTTGTTTTTCTTCTATTGGCAGATTAATTTGTTGTGTTACAAAGTCGGCTAATTTTGAAGGGGTTTCAATATTTAAGACCACGGCGCTGATTTCATCCGGCAGATATGATGCAAGTTCAGATAACTTTTGAAACATACTGGTAACATTACGCATTAAGGCTTCGGTTGCAATATCTTTTTCTTCTGTTTCCATTAGTAGCGAGATTTTCGCTTTGAGATAAGGATCAGTTTGGATATAACTATCAACTTGGCAGCGTTTGATCCCTGAAAGTAATATTCGCAAGGTGTTATCGGGAAATCTCAACATCTTGACAATCATTGAAACTGTGCCCACACGATATAAATCATCAGGGCCGGCTTCTTCAATCTCTTGATTTTTCTGGGCAATCGCACAGACTAACTTATTACCCATTAGGGCTTCATCAATTAATTTTTGAGCCCGGGCAGTTGAAACTATTAATGGCGTGATTACGCCCGGAAAAATAATTCCACCCCTAATTGCCAATACCGGCAACTCATTAGGTATTGAAAACTCTTTAAGTTCGTTTTTGTCCATACCACTTTCTCATCTCATCATAAAAAACTTTTCTTACATTAGCAAAATAAGTTACTTAAGTCGACAATCTTAAAAATCATCATGCTTAGTTTCGTTTGATACTACATTCTTAGAACTGATTTAACCAGTTGACAAAATGCTATGTTGATTACTGCTTTGTATATTCATATTAAGAGGTACTTCACGAGTTCAGTTGATGTTATATCCATAAAACCACTTAAGGTTTGAATCGTGTAAACTGTAATATTAAGATGTCTCGGGTTAAGAGTAATCTTAGACTTCGTTCCTTATAGAACTTAAAACTATTTTTAGGATTTGGCATAATGCAATAATTTACTTGATTAAGGCAAATCTTCATCTTTTTTTACTCGATTTTGATGG
This sequence comes from uncultured bacterium, assembly GCA_964473505.1. Taxonomy (GTDB): domain Bacteria; phylum Hydrothermota; class Tepidihabitantia; order Tepidihabitantales; family CAIPLT01; genus JAOABV01. The sequence continues at coordinate 3,065 of CAYYPG010000035.1, forward strand.
TTCGGATTTGTTTCTGATATTTTCTGAATTGCATCATTAAAAGACCGTTTTTTAGAATCACGCGCACAGGTCGTAGTTCAATCCGATACGGTAAAACCACACGTTTACGGAAATTTCCATAGGCGATTTCTAAATTATAAAAACTGGCACCTGAAGGTAAAAGATCTGGTGGTTGTTTTATTCCCTCCACAATAATTGTTTGTGGACCAACAGCAATCTTCAATGATTTTTGGTCAACTCCAGGTATTTCCATCAGAAAATAAATCGTGTCATCAGTCTCTAAAATATCAACCGGCGGCTCAAAGGTAAAACCAGTTTGAGTATATCGAAAATCTAAATATTCTTCAACAAAGCCCTCAAAATCGTCGATAAATCTGATTGCCCATGAGGAGTTATCTTGGTCTTCTGGTTTTCTTGGCATATTATTCGATTTTACATTCAATATATTAGACTAATCTCTCATAGCATAGATACTTCATTTATTTGGTGAGATTATTTAATCACGCAAATTATTTTTATCAAATCTTCGGATGGAAAGGGCTTTACCAGTTTCCGCATCAACCGTGATAATCACACCATTAAGATGGACATTATCTTTAGCCGGTTCTAAGCGTAAAGGCACAGAATAGAGCATTCGTTTAATCGCAGATTCAATGCGCATACCTAAAATAGAATCCATTGCTCCACACATTCCTACATCAGTAATATAAGCCGTACCATGAGGTAATATGCGTTCATCCGCAGTTTGAACATGAGTGTGTGTGCCAACAACCGCGGAAACCTTTCCATCTAAAAGCCATCCCAGTGCTTGTTTTTCCGCAGTGGCTTCTGCGTGAAAATCGACAATCACGATAGGAGTTTCTGTACGTAATTTCTCAACCGACGCAATAGCGGTCTCAAATGGACAATTAATCGGTTTTAAGAAAATCCGTCCCAAAACCGTGATAACACCGACTTTGACATTTGAATTTTCTAAAACTCGGGCTCCAACACCCGGCACACCCGTAGGAAAATTTGCCGGTCTTAAGATTCTTGGCTCGCTATCTAAATACATCGCAATGTCTTTGCGGTCTAAAAAATGGTCACCTAAGGTAATACAATCTAAACCAGCATCCAAGAGTTCTTTGGCTAAATTAGGTGTAATGCCAAATCCACCAGCAACATTTTCGGCATTCCCAATAGCAAAATCAATACCTTCAGTATCTTTAATCGTGTGCAAGAGATGTTTTACTGCTTTGCGACCACTCTCTGAACAAATATCACCTAAAAAGAGAATATTCTTTGATATCATGAGTATTCGTTTATGTTTCTAAAAATTATCCTTATGCGATTTTGTATCATCTTAAGGCTATAAGCTAAAATTTATCCGATTTATCGGGCATAATCAATTGCACGAAGTTCGCGGATAACCATAACTTTAATTTGACCCGGGTATTTCAGTTCTGACTGAATTTGATTCGCAATTTTTCGGGCTAAAGCTTCGGCTTCAGTATCGGAAATCTTTTCCGGTTCAACCATAACCCGTACTTCACGACCTGCTTGAATTGCATAAACCTTTTCTACACCGTCAAATGATCCGGCAATCTTTTCTAAATTTTGCAACCGTTTAACATAGGCTTCAAAATTATCGCGTCGGGCACCAGGCCGAGCACCAGAAATACTGTCCGCAGCGGAAATTAAGAAAGCATATGGAGATTTTAATTCGGCTTCTTCGTGATGTGCGGCAATAGCATTAACAATAATATCATCTTCACCATATTTTGCCGCAAGTTCCGCACCGATTTTAGCATGCGGACCTTCAATAGTTAAATCTGCCGCCTTACCAACATCATGTAACAAACCAGCCCGTTCCGCGATTTTCGGGTCAAGCCCAAGTTCTTGCGCCATTATACTGGCTAAAATTGCGACTTCTTGAGAATGGAGTAATACATTTTGACCATAACTGGTACGATATTTGAGTCGACCTATAAGTTTAGTTAGTTCCGGAGCAACTCCGGTGATATTAAAATCAATTAATACTGATTCGGCAGCATTTGTAATTACGGCTTCAACATCGGCTTGGGCTTTTTGAACAACCTCTTCAATGCGTGATTGATGAATTCTGCCATCAGCAATTAACTGTTCCATAGCTAAACGTGCAACTTCTCGACGCACCGGATCAAATGAAGACAAAACAATTGCTCCTGGAGTATCATCAATAATTACTTCTACACCCGTTAACGCTTCAAATGCTCGAATATTCCTACCTTCCCGACCAATGATACGACCTTTCAGCTCATCTGAAGGTAAAGTAATCACTGAAACCGTTGATTCTGATACACAAGATAAGGCACAGCGTTGAATCGCTAAAAGAACAATTTCGCGAGCAATCCGGTCAGCTTCTTGCTGAGTTCGTTCACGGATGTCTTTTAAATATTGTGATGCCTCTAATTGTGCTTGGGCTTCTAAATTTTTAATTAATTCCTTTTTGGCTTCTTCTGCATTTAAATTGGCAATGCGTTCTAGGCGTTCATTCTGTAAATTAATTAACTGGTCTAACCGTTCGATTTTGGCTTTGAGAACTTTCTCACGATTGGCTAAATCTCTTTGGGCTTTAATTAATTCATTTTCCCGACTCGTCAAATTGGCATCTTTAACATTCAACAGTTGTTCTCGGTCATGTAATCGTTGAGATAACTTTTCTAATTCTTGGCGACGTTCCTGAGTCGCGATTTCGAACTTCTCCTTCTCTTTGAGCCATTCTTCTTTTATCTCCAGTTGCGCTTTTTTTCGGTAATTTTCTGCTTCTTGTTTGGCTTCCTCAATGATTTTATCCGCCAGGGCTCTTTGGCCTGAAAGATAATTTCGGCCCGTCCAATAAAGAATTAAAAAAATAATGAGACCAATTAAAATAAAACCCGAAATAATTAATAGTCCAGTTTGAAACATATGACCTCCTAAAATTCAAAACCTTAGTAGTAAAAAATTCGCTCATCTTCTTCAGCATAATACTTTTACCACTCAGCATAATCAAAAACTTATCAGTGATAAATTCTATCATTTTCTTATACTTAACGTTATAAAAAACATTTTGGAAAATCACCACATTCGCAATCAATGCTTGAAACTTTTGTCAAAAGATAATTTTTTCTCCAGCAATATTAAATTACTCATTATGATATAATAAAAAAACCTTTTCGCTTTGGGCTCTTAAAAAAATCCCCGCTACAATCGTGTAGGTTTAGTCATGAACCCAAAATAAAAGTGGGGTGTCTTTCACCAGCATGTACTGTATTCGCGCATGGCGAAACATCGACACCGGTATCAGACTCCCAATTTGAGGGTGTTAGCTCAAGACTAAGTTACCTATCACGAATTGTGCAGGGAGTCGCGATTCGTTGGTTGGTTTTAATCGGAATTATTATTTAATTTCCGAAAATAAACCAATCACACGACACGTTCCAATTTTTCAATGAGCTGATATATTCGAGACTTTATTCTCGCTTCATTTTCTTGTTCTTTAGTTAGGAATTCGTCAACCAGATTGATACAAGAAACCACTGCAGTTCGGGCTAAAGAACCTTGAGGAAATTGTTTATGAATTTGTCTCATTTTCTCATCAACAATCTTGCCAACCTGATAAATATATACACCGTCTCGATCAGCTTTTATCGTATATTCACTGCCTAAAATATTCAAAACAAAAGTTTTCATTCGACTCCCTATTTTAATATACTAAAATTTTATAATAACTTACTAATATTGTCAAGCAATAATTTTATTCGTTCAATTGCTTTCTCCTGACGAGATTTTAATTCTTGTAATTCAGCCTGAAGATTAGTATTCGCCTGCTTTAAGTTATTTAATGCATTAATCAGTTTGTCTATTTTTTCTTCTAATTGTTTAAAACACTGCTCGATTTCTAAATTCATTGTAGTATTTTTCTTTAAGATATTCTTTCTAAGTTCGTTACGCTTATTGGGATATTAAAATGTATTTTTCTTGTTCAGTCGACAATATTATTTTCTCAAAGTTATCGATAATTTTTCCTGTAAATATTTGACGATTCGTTCAAAAACCTTCTCAACTTCATCTTGACTTAAAGTTCGTTCAAAAGAACGTAAAACCACTCGGATACCGATATTTCTTGTACCTTCAGGAAGAGGCGGTCCTTGAAAACAGTCAAAGATTTCGACTTTTTCTAATAATGCGCCGGCAATTTTTTTAACCGACGACACAATCTCATCCACTGGCGTCTGTAGTGATGTAATAAAGGCAAAATCACGACTAATTGAGGGAAAACGAGGCAAAGGTTTAAAATAAAGTACTGATGGTATTAAAGATAGAATTTGTTCTAAATCAAATTCTAACGCAAAGACCGCTATCGGAATATCAAACCGATCTAAAATCGATTTCTTGATCTCTCCTAAATAACCTAATTCTCTATCCGCATATTTAATTACCACCGCTGAATTATTCGTTAAGAATTTTTTTGTCGTGGGAACAAAACGAATGTCTTCAACCTTAAGAAAATCGAATAATAACTCAGCAACGCCTTTGATAGAGAAATAATCAACTGCCGAAATCGGTTCGGCCCAATAAATCGGTTCACTTTGACCTGAAATAATTGCACCGAGATGATAAGTTTCTTTAAGACCTTTATTTTGGGAAAAAACTTTACCAATTTCAAATAGTCGTAAGTTCTTACTACCGTGTCGGTAGTTATTATAAACGCTAGGTAAGATCGTCGGTAAGAGCATGGGGCGTAAACAGGCAAATCGTTCATTGAGCGGTGTGAGAATTTTTACGATTACCTCTTCATTATCCGCAAAATCACGTGCGGTTATTTCATCACAAAAACTCACGGTATAGTTTTCAATGTATCCTTGACTAACTAAAAAATTGCGGATTTGACTTATCTGCTGAGATAATTTATCTTTGGCACCAATATGATTGCCTCGTAAATTAAAAACACTTGGTAGTTTATTATAGCCGTAGATGCGACCAACCTCTTCCACCAAATCAATTTCCTGCTGTAAGTCCAAACGATAGGATGGTACTTGCACGATTAATCTATGATCTTTTTCAGTAACCATGCAATTGATTTTCTGTAGAATAGTTTTGATTTGGTCGACAGTTAGATTTAATCCTAATAGACTATTAGTGCGCGATGGTGAAAGTTCGATTGAAGTTTTAACGGTTGGAGTTCGAGTTTCTAATTTATCTTTTACGACTATACCTTTGCCGAAGCTAGCAATTAACTGACTGGCTTCAAGTGATGCTTGTTCTAAAATTTCACTATCAATACCCATTTCAAATCGTTGTGAGGCTTCGGTTTTTAGATTTAACTTTTTACTACCGCGTCTAATTATTTTCGCATCAAAACGAGCACATTCTAAAAGCACTCGTTTAGTAAATTTAGTAATCTCGGTATCAATTCCACCGATAATTCCAGCAATCGCAATTGGTCGTTTACTATCTGCAATAACTAAAACCGCATCGGATAAATCTCGCATTTCTCCATCAATGGTTTTAATCTTTTCACCTTTTTGCGCAAACCGAACTTGAATCGTATGGTCTTTTACGGTGTCATAATCAAAAGCGTGTAATGGTGTACCATATTTAAGCATTATATAATTAGTTGCATCAACCACATTGTTAATTGGACGTAAACCACCAGCAAACAATCGCCATTGGAGCCAAAACGGCGAAGGTTTAATTTCAATATCAAAAACTAACCGGGCAATATAGTCCGGACAGCCGGATTTATCCAAAACTTGTAAAGTCATCAAATCTGCTATCTGATATTTATCCGATTCTATGCTTGACAATAGTTTGATTGGTTTAGGGTCGGTTTCAATTTCTTCATAACTTAAAAGTTCTTGTGCCAATCCTTTCACGCTCATTAAATCGCTACGATTGGGTAAAATCTCTAAATCCAGCACATAGTCATCTAAATAGTCAAGTAAAGCCCGGCCAACTTCATAATTATTGTCCAGAGGGATCGGTTGAGTATCATCACTTAAATTAATTAAATACGGACTGAGTAATCTTAATGTTTTCGGATGCAAACCAACTTTATCTTTAGGTTTGAGATTAGAATGAGTAATCTTAATTTTGAAAATATTTTTACCATCCCAAACTACAATATTACTATTGTTAATCTCTTTTACTTCCGCAACAATAAAATCTTCTAAGGGCTGGCCAATGCGTTCAATCGTATTGACCGGAATTCCTTTTTGCGTAAAAAGTTCAACTATTGCTTGTGGATTTTGATTGTAATATAAAAATTCCTCAAGCCATTTTAATGATAATCTCATAGACTTTTAGCATAATTACTTTCACAGTAATTGTCAATAGAAATTTTAAAGAACTCTGACAAAGTCAATATTGGTTCAAAAGGCATGAAATGCAGAAGCATAATTGTTGGTTTTTTTCTCGTGGGTTCGGTATCTCATGAGCATTTTTCGGAGATTTCTTTTGTCCATTCCCCGCTAATGACGCAATTTAACCAGAATTTGTTGTTTCTCCCATATTATTATCACAATCTAGCAGTATTGAGGTAGGTGGGATATATTTTTTCTTTGAAAAACTAATTAACCGTTTTCTCTTTTATCTCATAGAAAAGAAATCATCTTTATTTGTGAAACACCCATTATGATTAAATCAATCGTTTCCAATTTGATCCAAGATGATTTTCGTATACATCAATTCTTTGACCATCTGGTTACTGTATATCTTTTCTGAAACAGCATTTGGTTATAAATGTATTATGTAATTTCTCGGATATATGTTTTTAGTTGGTTATAAAATGCAACCATATAGAGCGAACATTAGTAATACTTACAAGTGGCTATCGCATATAGATAGGAGTTAATTTCTCAATGTCTGATATGTCAAAATCTGAATTTAAGATACACTCACGAGCATAAAAAGCAACTTGTGACGGCACTGGATAGATACGGTTGTAGGTCAGAAAATTTTGGGTTGAATGTTCTTTAATTAGTTTCCAATATCTACTTACACCACTACCAAATATAATTGCGTTTGCTGGAATCTTTTTACAGAATTCATCAGGTTTTAGCACTTCGGGATTGGAAATCGGTTGGTGACCTTGATACATCCGGGTATAAACTTCATTGCGTCTAATGTCTAATACAGGCATTACAATCCGTTTCTCATCTAATAAGATTTTGGGTAAAGAGATAACTAATGCATCTAAAGTATTGATTCCTTTAATCGGAATTTGATTAACGATTGCAAGTCCTTTGGCACAAGATAAACCAACCCGCAAAGATGTGAACATACCAGGTCCAATTACCACTCCAATGCCTTTAATATCTTTAACTGTTATACCTAAAAAGTCTAAGCCGTTTTTCAAAAAAGGAAAGATTGTTTCGTTATGATGAGCTGAAGTTTCAGCAACTATTTCATAGACAACCTTATCGTTAGTCACTAATGCTAAACCGGTTTCATTTTCAACTGTAGTAATACCCAAAAAGTATTCTTGATGCATTTACCTTTTATGCAGTTTGTTTATAGTCAATCATGTTGTGAATATCTCATATTTCTCAATGGCATAATTCACATACCAGCAGTAATGTAATCTCATTATACTCTAAGTGTTATGTGGTTTGTTTGCAATTAAATCCTGTTTTACAAGGTATAATTCTCAGGCTATCAGGTGATTACACCTTCAATATCTTCTAAATTCAAGTATTCATCCGATGCTCGAATCAATTCTACAGAAGTATAACCTTTGCCTAAACCGATAACTGCGACTCGTTTACCCTTTTTGGAAAGCCAGTCGACTAAAGCGACAAAATCACCGTCGCCGGTGATTAAAACTACTTCATCTAAATATTCAGCCATAGAAAGCACTTCTAAAGTAATCTCAATATCCAGATTAGCTTTGACAGAGCCATCTAAACGCTCGCGAACAGGTTTCGCTACCACTCGATAACCCTGAAATGACAAAGCATCTATTAGACGTTGTCGACGTTCATCTTCTCGTTTGAACGGCACAAAGGCAATAAATTTATACTGACGTTCTTCTAATTTCCACATTAACATAATATTTCGTCTTAACATATCATATCGAACTTCTTTTCCTTGTCGTTCAAAAGTTTCTTGAACATTTTGAACATCAATAAAAATACCTATCTTAGCCATATTAACTCCTTATAATTATCTTTGCCCCATGCAACTACAATTTTATCAAGTCGTTGCCAGGGCAGAAATCATCTTGTTGTAATATAATCAGCTAGCATATAAGAATTGCTATCAGTTAAAAAGATAAATGTTTTATTAATTATTTTTATCATCGTATCGCGAAAACTTCGCCAGCATCTATAGTAATAATCCGACCTATCTCGGTTCGTAATACTAACCGTGCTTGTTCATCAATATCAATAGCAGTGCCGTTGATTGTTTTATGCCGTCGAGAAACTTTTAGTCGTTTACCAATTACACACGATTTGTGTTTGATTTGTTGTAAAATTTCCGCTTTTGGTTGATGGCGATAACTTATTAAACTATCAGATAGTGTAAGTAGAATATCATAAAGAATTTCCATTAAATTAAAATCAGCATTAATTTGTTTAGTTTTCATCCTTATTAGTTTAAGTGAAGTTGCGTGCGGTAGTTCCAAAGGAAAATCGGTCTGATTAATGTTTAACCCAATGCCCATAATCACTATCCGTTTATCCGATTTGGCTTTGAAAATATTTCTGCCAATGGTCTCGGTCAGAATACCGCCAACCTTATAAAAACTATAATTACTATCCATAAAGACTATGTCATTAGGCCATTTAAGATGTATGGGAACTGTGCTTACTTTTTCAAGCACATCAGCAATAACTTTACCCGAATAAAGCGTCCATAGGGTTAAAGGTGTGACATCCTGAGCCAAATTAACTAATAGACTGAAATAAAGTCCCTGCTTCGGTGAATACCAATAGCGACCCAAACGACCTAAACCATGAGTCTGTTGGTTAGCAATCACAATTGCTTGAATGCCATAATCTTCGTTAAGCGAAATTTCTTTGGCTAATCTTCGAGTCATCAGTTGAGTAGAATCGATTGTATCAAAAAAGTAGACCTTACCGAATTGAGAAATTTTTGAGAGTAATTCGCCGGATAATTGCAACATAGTTATGTATTTTAATTGTTTAATTTGATTATCTTTTTTGTTATCGTGTTATTTTTCAATGGTAGTTCAATAAAATAAATTCCACTGGGCAATGAATTTTCTACGTCGTCTTTACCATTCCAAATTGTCGAGTTTGATAAAATAATCTTCACTAATTTACCCGAAGAATTATAAATTTTAATTGGCGAACTTAAATCGTTTGCAACCTGAATTTTAATCTCGGAATAAAAAGGATTGGGAAAGACAATTATATCGTTAATTTCTTTTTCTAAAATTGTTTCATCTTCAGTAATTACAGAAGATGTCGTATTATAAAAAAGGTAGTTACCTACAGGTCTTGTCCAATTAGTTACGGCTAAATCAGGAAATGCTGAATATTGATAATTGATAATAATCGTTTCACCGATTGCAGGTGCGGATTGTAAGCTAACCCACCCACTTAATATATCGTAACAATAAATATTCAACGGTAGTGGAATTCTTTGGACGAAAACTGTTGGTCGATATTGAAGCGGACTTTTGAAAGTATAATATAGTTTTCTGACACCATTACTGATAAAGGTGTCGGATTTTGTGTGTAAGTGGCGATTTCGAATATCACCGAAAACTATTGCTTCGCATACTAAACTATTACCACCTGACCAAGACCATGTTGGCAAGGTATCTAAAATACCGTTTTGATTTTCAAAGACGACAACTGGTTCCCACCAACCACCTGCGGCTAAATCTATATAGCCATCGTTATTGAGATCACCCCATTCCACACAAGAACAGTATCTACGGTTACGTAACATTACATAACTCGCAGTAGTGTTTAACTGTCCCTGATTGTTTCTGAAGACTTTAATCCGGCTGGAATCTCCGCTTAATTGGCCATTAACCGCAATCGCCACATCAATCCAGCCATCTTTATCATAATCAGCAGTTGCAATGCGTAAAATCCAACCGGGTTCAAAAATACTCCAACTGGCAGTGGTTTCAAGGATACCATTCTGATTATAATAGACTGAGAGTTTTCGGCGATAACCAACAATTAAATCTAAATACCCATCTCGATTAAGATCCGTAAACCGAATAGCATCTGAAGGAGTTGAGTCGGATGCAATCCAAAAGGGTAAATGCTCAAAAACACCATTATTATTCCGATAAATTTTGGCCGGAGATTTTCTTGAGAGATAGGCATCACCAGCACTAACCGCTAAATCTAAATCACCATCTAAATCAACATCTCCCAAAGCACAATCAAAAGATGTATCGGTATCTGAAGAGAGCCAATACGGTAAAGAAGTTAAACTTGTGCCAGTATTACGATAAATTCGAGTTTTACAGTCACCTTGTGGTCCTAAAAAAGCCACTGCCATATCTAAATTGCCATCATTATCAATATCACCTATATAGAGATGTCCAAACATTCCGGAATCAGCGGAACGCCAACTGGCTTGAGTTTCTAAATTACCATTATAGTTATAATAAATTGCTTGTTTATTTAAAGCCATATCATTGCCATTTGAAGTCCAGAATTCAATAAAACCGTCATTATTGATATCAGCCAATCCTGCTCCAGTTGAATAGTCATTATCAATGGATGTCCAAGACGGTGAGTTAGATAAAGGAATTATTGAATAGAGCGACTGCACAAAAAAAAGACCGGAAACTACCAAAAAGATCTTTATCATCGGGATAAGTATAAAAAATTATGTTTAATGCGTCAATACTTTAGATGTTTCTGTAGGTTTCATTAACTTAATAAATAAGACTAATAAAGCAAAAGTGGTTAGGATAAAACCAGAAACCCAAAGCATAATTTTATACGAAGTCACATCACTTAAAATGCCGATTATTATTGAAGTAATGACGAACATAACATTTCCAGCAAATTCTTTGATTGAAAATATCCGACCGCGAATTTCAGGTAAAACATCTTCTTGAAGTATTGTATTTTGAGCAACAACGAGCATTGAAAATATACTACCACCGAGTAACGCAACAATAATCAAAAAACTTTTGGTAATTAAAAAGGGGCCGATAATAAATAAAAAGCCATAAACCAAAAATCCTATACCAATAATCTTAACTTTACTAAATTTTAACGGAATAGTTCCTAAAACCAAAGCGCCGAAAATCATGCCGATTGCCAAAATCCCACTCATAATTCCTACACCCGACGTTTGCCAATTTAGAACTTGTTGCACAAGATAAATTAAGATAGTATAAGAAACACTGGCAACAAAAGTGATCATCGCAAATGATAAAAGCACAATACTGACAATTTTATCTCGGCGCATAAGACTGAATACTTCTTTAATATCCCTAAATAAACTCAAAAAGTTTTGGAAAAAATTTAACTTTATTATTTTGTTCTGATGAGTCTGATAGGAAAAATTTATAGGGAGTATTCCCAAAATTAAGAAACCGGCACACAAATGAGTACCAGCATTAAAAATCATTCCCCATTGCCAACCAATTTTAGCAATTAAAAATCCTCCTAAAACCATTCCGGCAAACGTGGCAAAACGAGCAATGAATTGGTCTAACGAATTTGCCATTAACAATTTTCGTTTTGCTACTAAATTAGGAAATAGTGCTGGTTTTGCGGTGTTATTAAAAATATCAATTGTAAAAAACAATGTTACGGTAATCCAAAACGGTAAGAAGGAACCAACTTGAGTAATTAGAAATGGCGTCACTGCTAAGAGCAGTGCTTGCAAAAAATGTGCCCGAATCATCGTTGTCTGCTTTGACCATCGGTCAACTAAGGCACCAATTATTGGTGAAAAAAGAATTACCGGTAAAGTAAAAGTAAGCGAGGCTTTAGAAAAAGCCGAAACTCTACCGGGGCTGGAAACACCAACTAAAGTAATCAAGAGCATATGGGTTAATCGGTCACCAAATTGCGAGACTGAACCCGAACTAATAAGAAAAATAAGGTTGCGTAACTTAAAAAGTTTTAAATACGCTTTAATATTCACTCGCTAATCTTATTGATATAACGAATAAAGTCAAGAGAAGAATGAGAAATTTTTCCTCTATACAGAATATTAGCGACTATCACTCTGACCATTATTCTCAAATTGTCTTCCAAATGTGCTGAATATTGTCTTTTGATAAAAGTAAATGATCTCATAAATGCGGACTCAACAACACTGACCATTATTCTCCAATTACTCCGCAAATGTGCTGAATATTGTCTTTTGATAAAAGTAAATGATCTCATAAATGCGGACTCAACGACTCTGACCATTATTCTCTAATTACTGCTCAAAAATGCTAAATGTTTTCTATTGATAAAAGGGAATGACTTCTTAAATAATTACGAACCCAATATACCTGACCACTATTTTCTAATTGCCATTACAAGTATACCAAATAAAACCAGATGATTTTCCAAAATACTGATACCATAAATCTGACCATTATTCTCTTAATGATTTTCTCATCACCATGCATATTAACTCTGCCAGTTGTACATAAATTGACAATTATATTTCTCCCAAAGTCAATTTTCAGATCAACTCCCCAATTTTCCCTGATTTTACTCTGCAAAACAACGTTTTCAGCTATTATTCAGGCTACCTATAGGACTGTGGAGGGAACTGTACCCTGTTTTTAGAACAAAATGCTGTATCATTAAGAAAACCAATATGTTATCTAAAAATTTATCTTGTCTCAAACATTAGTTATAACTAATGTTTTTATGTTTATCTTTACTCAAGTGATAGTAGAGAATCATAGAGGCACTTAGAGCACAGTGTGGTCTATTTACTTTTGCAAAAAAGTTGATTTAATAGACATCAAGTAATGTTTGGTTCAGAAGTTACAGGAAAGAGATATTGTATTTAGCCAAAAGAAAAAAGATATGCTTAACTATAATAAATTTCCACAAACAGTGACAATATCTCCAAGATAATAGGTTGAAGACTATATGAAAGAAACGTTGATTAATAGTTTGTGTCCATATTTCAACTAAAAGCATAAGAATTTACAGCCGTAGGTGTAAAATATCGATTGAGACATTAAATGCTACCAAGTGCAAAGCATTGGTAAAGGTATTTAACTTCCGCTCATCTTTAAGAGAATAATTATTTTTGACAAAATATTATATACAAAATTCATGCTAAAATTCTCTATTGTCAGTCAGATAGCTCTAATCGGAGCAACTCGGACAATGTCAAAGAGCTGTACAAACAAATTTCATGTTAATCTTTTAAGTCTTCTTGTCTTTTGAGCATTTTCCAGAGTTTTCTAAAGATTGCGTTCAGATTTTTGGCTAAATTGGCTTTTTCTTTCATCGGTTTGTTCTTCTTTATATTAGACAAAGCCGAAGTATCATTTTTTCTCTAACAGATCGATACCGAAATTACGCAAAAATATTATACACTACCTTTCTAATTATCAAGATTGACAGTTTGACTCTTTTTATTATAATTTAGTAGTCGCCGGGGTGGTGGAATTGGCAGACACATACGTTTGAGGGGCGTAGGCTTTCGAGCGTGCGGGTTCAAATCCCGCCTCCGGCATTTTTTTATCAAAAATGAAAAAACAGAAGATCTCAAACCTACAACAATCTATAAATTTTAAATATATCATTCATATTTCCCATAAGTATAACTTTTATATATCGCCATTATTGTGAAACGAGCAATTATTCTACTTTTAGATGGTGTTGGTGTTGGTGAACTGCCTGATGCTCATCTTTATAATGACCAAGGTTCTAATACCTTAAAAAACTTATCAGGAAGAATTAAAGATTTTCATCTTCCTAATTTTGAGAGATTAGGTTTAGGTAACATTATTGAAATTAACGGCGTAAAAAGGATTGAAAAACCTTTAGCCTCTTTTGGTAAAATGGCAGAATTATCACCGGGTAAAGATTCAACATCTGGTCATTGGGAACTTATGGGTGTAATCTTAAAGCATCCATTTCCGGTATATCCTGAGGGCTTTCCTCAAGAAATCATTAATAAATTTGAAAAGATAATCGGTAGAAAAATACTCGGTAATATTCCCGCATCAGGGACAGAAATTATTAATCGCTTAGGTGAAGAACATTTAAAAACTGGTTATCCGATTGTCTATACTTCTGCCGATAGTGTTTTTCAGATTGCTGCACATGAAAATGTAATTACACCACAAGAGTTATATAAGATGTGTGTAGTTGCTCGGAAATTATTAAAAGGAAAGCATGCGGTTTTAAGAGTGATTGCTCGACCATTTGTTGGTCGTCCAGGACATTTCACCCGGACCAGTCGACGCAAAGATTTTTCTTTACCACCACCAGAACCAACTTTATTAGATATTGCTCAAGACCATCATTATGAGGTCGTAGTAATTGGTAAAGTTGACGAACTTTTTGCTCATCAAGGATACACTAAAGCTTTTCATTCCGTGGATAATATGAATTGTTTTGACTATACATTACAAGCCATGGAAAATACAAAACAAGGAATTATTTTTACGAATTTTATTCAGTTTGATATGGACTGGGGACATCGTAATGATTATCAGGCATTTTATCAGGGTTTATTAGACTTTGATAAAAGATTACCCGAAGTTTTAGACCGTCTCAAAGATGATGACATTTTGTTTATTACTGCTGACCACGGCAATGATCCAACAACACCTTCAACTGACCATTCCCGAGAATATGTGCCGTTGTTAGTCTATGGCAAAAAGCTTCGCATGGGAGTAAACTTAGGTATCAGAAGAACCTTTGCAGATTTAGGACAAACGATTGCTGAATATTTACAACTACCAAGACTAAAAAATGGGACCAGTTTTTACTCTGAGATAAAATTATGAAAAACATTAAGAAATTGATTAATATGGCAAAACAAACATCAAATAATGCCTATGCACCATATTCTAATTTTAGGGTTGGTGCTGCGCTTTTGACTTCCAATGACAAAATATTTACTGGTGCTAATGTCGAAAATGCTTCTTATAGTCTTACAGTCTGTGCCGAACGAATAGCAGTTTTCAAAGCGGTATCTGAAGGATATACCAAATTCCAGGCAATTGCGATTTATACTAATACCAACGATTTTACAATGCCTTGTGGTGCTTGTCGTCAAGTTTTATATGAGTTCAGTCCCAATATAAAAGTTATTATCAGTAACAGAGAAAACAAATTAAAACAATTTGTTTTAACCGAACTTCTTCCCTATCCCTTTAATAAATCAATTAGAAAATAGTTTAATTATCAGTTTTATTGGTGTTTATCTGTAGATAAGATTTCTACGTTCTCGTTAGTATTCTGTAGCAAAAAGATTACTAACAAATTTTTATGATTTTGCTTTAAAAATAAACACTCCTTAAATAAGAAGTGCAGCATAAGTTTTGGTAGTAGTTATTAGGTTATTTTATCTTCAAATATTACGCTATCTTATAATACTAATCTTCTTGATTTCATTATCAAAATCTGTTTTCAACCGTAAGAAGTAAACTCCATTAGCAATTTTCTTATGATTATTGTCCTTGCCATCCCATTTTAGAGTATAATCACCAACTTGCTCGTAGGTATTTTTCAAGGTTTTAACTAATCGTCCGGAAACATCAAAGATTTCTAATTTTACTGCTGAAGCTCGTGGTAATATGTAATTAATCAAAGTAAAGTTCGAAAATGGATTGGGTTTATTAGCAAACAAGAGTTTATTGGACATAGTTGAAGTCAATTCTGATTCTGTAATACTAACCACTGGTGCTATTGACGTGTATTTTATTACACTCTGTGGAGTAAGCGGTGCGGCGCCGCGATGATAAATGCCATTATATAAATACTGAATGCCAATTGTGCCATTTTGATTTTCAATCCCCATTGTCGTACCTCCGAAATTATTCGCCGTCATATATTGGACGATAATCTCATTATCAGCTGTCGGCGTCCATTTTGTCGTATCGTAGATAATGACTTGAAATTTATCGGCTAAAGTTGAATTTATATATTGAACACTGTCCCATTCTATAATCAGTTTTTTAGGTCGAGAGAGCGAATCAAATAAATACCAGACATTATTTGTGGCGTAGGGATATAAATCGTCCCAGTTGGCACAGATCATATTATTAGGCTCCGAAGAATTAGGAATACCAACATTAGAATAAGCAGTTGATGTTTGCGCACCCATACCAATCCAACCATTAATACAAACGGAAATCGTAGTAAAGCGCTGACCATAAAACTTAATCGGTCCGAATTGCGAAGGCAGTGTGATTTGAATTGTTTGGTCATCAGAAGTAAAATTCATATTTGTGCCGACATTTTTAATTTCAATCCAATTATAAACAGGTCTTGCCGTATATAATGAATCCGTTTGGTCATAAGCGTAATATCTTGGTGTCGGCGAAGTGTTATCGGGAATCGGGTCACAAGTTCTAATGACGCCAATAGGAATTGTAAAAGTCCGATTCGCACTATAATTTGTCGCGATAATCTTTAAAGTGCAAAGAATCTGGGTCTCGCGAGGAATAGATGACATTGCAAATAACTTGAATCGGTCACTGCTATTAACGCCCGTAGTGCAAGCGGGAATATTACCAAAAGTTCCAATACCATCAAGAACAATCAATCTCGGGTCTGAAGATACCAGAGTTGCCATGACATTATAACCGTTGCCTAAGCCCGTATTCCAGAGAGTAACCACAACATCACCGCGTTCACCTGGTTCTAACATACCATTATTATTTCCACTCGGTAAGGTGTCATAAATCGTAATGCCGGCATATTCAAAGACACAATGTCCAACCATTAAATTAATATTGGAAACCCAAGTCGAATCTAAGGCATCTTTCATTGTCAGCGTAAATCTTAATGCATAGCCATTAGTACAACTTGACGCAACTGTGAATTTAAAACCATCTAAAATATAAGCAGAATCACCACCAGGAATATTGCCATAGTTCTTAAATGAATCCGTGATTGTAATATTCCCATCCG
>CAYYPG010000036.1:0-19663 GCA_964473505.1 uncultured bacterium
AGTAATATTGGTAATGAAAAAATTTATGAGGTAGTTAAATCGGCAGTAAAAGAATTAACAGACTCATTTCCCCTTTATACTGAAAGGAGAAAAATCTATGACTCTTTATGAAGATCGGAAAATAAAATCTCTGGCCGGTTATGAAATTTTAGATTCCCGCGGTAATCCGACAATTGAAGTTGATTGCATTCTCAACTGCGGTGTTATCGGTCGTGCCGCAGTTCCATCGGGTGCGTCTACTGGCATTTATGAAGCATTAGAATTACGTGACCAGGATACTAAACGGTACTTGGGTAAAGGTGTCTTAAAAGCCATTAAGAATATTGAAGAGATAATTAGTAATAAAATTGTCGGCATGGATGCGCTAAATCAGAAATTAATCGATGAAACTTTAATTGAGTTAGACGCTACACCGAATAAAGCCAAATTAGGCGCCAATGCGATTTTAGGTGTTTCAATGGCAGTGTGCCGTGCCGGAGCTGAGTATTTAAGAATTCCATTATACCGTTATCTTGGTGGCATTCACGGAAATACTTTACCGATACCAATGTTTAATGTTATTAATGGCGGTGTCCATTCGCCAAATAATCTCGATGTTCAAGAATATATGATTGTACCTGCAATCGGATTTTCCTTTGCGGAAATGCTCCGAATCGGTGCAGAAGTATATCATACGCTGAAGAAAAATCTCTCAGCAAAAGACCGCATAACAGCACTCGGTGATGAAGGCGGTTTTGCAGCTGATTTTTCATCTAACGAAGAACCACTGCAAATTATATTAGAAAGTATTGAACAGGCCGGCTATGAACCAGGAAAAGATGTTTTTCTGGCAATCGACGCGGCCGCAAGTGAATTCTATCGTGACGGTAAGTATCATTTGGAATTAGATGATAACGTTCTCACTGCCCGCGAATTAATTGCTATTTATGAACAGTGGGTAAAAGAATATCCAATCATCTCAATTGAAGATGGAATTGCCCAAGATGATTGGTTAGGTTGGCAAGAGTTCACAAAAATTTTAGGAAATAAAATTCAAATTGTTGGTGACGACATCTTTGTTACTAATTTAGAGCGATTTAAGAAAGGAATTGAACAACATATTGCCAATGCAATTTTAATTAAACTCAATCAGATTGGTACAGTCACCGAAACTTTATCCTGTATTGAATACGCGAAAACTCATAATTATCGAACAATTATTTCGCATCGCTCAGGTGAGACATCAGATACTTTTATTGCCGACTTAGCGGTTGCGACTAATGCTGGACAAATCAAAACAGGTGCACCTGCCCGGGGAGAACGAACCGCAAAATATAATCGGCTATTAAGAATTGAAAAAGAAATTATTGAAACCAAATAAGTAATAAGCGTGCAACGAAATAAAAATTATCGTTTTACCCGTTCGGTACGAGGCAAACGCAGTAAAACAAGTAAATCCACACGGAAAACTCGACTTATGGTGATTTTATTAATCTTTATCCCCTTATTAATAATTCTTCTTCAACAACCTAAAGGATTAATACATGTCCTGATGAAATCTTACCGGCGACACCAATTGTCCAGAGAAATTGAGTATTACAAAATCAAAGCCGAATTACTCGAATCTAAAATTGCTAAATCCCGTAATCCTGAATATGTCAAAAAATATCTGATGGACTATTACAAAATGATACCCATAGAATCTGTAAAATAGATGTAGTTTTGATTAAAAATTACAATGAAAGTAGACTCAGAAGGTACCTTCTTGCTCAAAGATATGCATAATAATTTTGTGGATAAAAAACTTGCTATTACCGCGGTCGTTGTTTTAACTATCAATGACATTATTGTTGTTCATCAACCTCTTTCAGGTTCACATAAAATTGTCCTGAAAGATTTAACCAAACTAATGTGAATCTCGTCAATATAATCCTTCTTTGCTTTAAAAAACTTATCTTCTGTAAAATACTTATCTTAAACTGCTCGCTTCTCTTTTTGCTCAATTTTCTAATAGCAGATAAAGGTATGATTCCTATTGCTCGACCGGATATTGATCTGTATAGTACTGCTCAACGGGCGATTGTTGTTTGGAATGGAAAAGAAGAGATTATCATTTTATCAACTAATGTTGCGTCGTCAGAACCAACCAAAGTACTGGAAATATTACCTTTGCCCAGTAAACCTCAAGTGTTTGCAAGTGATTTTGAAATCTTTTATCGGCTCAATCAGTTAATTTATGAGCGGGCTCGTCAACTTTTACCCAAAGATCTTTTCTTTGGCCGCAAGGGAGAATCAATCAAATCTGATGTCAAGATTCTATTTCAAAAACAGATTGGTGCTCATTCGATAACTTGTGTCCAAGCATATAATTACCCAGATTTACTTAATTGGATTAAACGATATTTACAATCGCATAATATTACGGATATTCAAATACCGAAAAAACTGCCCGAAATCATCAAATATTATTTGGACTCAAAGATTAATTATTTTGTATTTGATCTCATTGACCTTAATCCTCAAGAAATGAGCATCACGCCTATTGCTTATAAATTCAAATCTAATATGCTATACTATCCTTTAGTAATTTCCCGTTTGGCAGAAGGTAAAACCGAAATCCAACTTTATACTATCACTCCGGGTATTATCGATATTTGGGATTTACCTTTGACTTTACAATATGCCTACTATAAAACTGAAGAAGCAAAAATCAGGCCTATCTGTTTTCTTTTGGATAAAAAGGAATTCCAATCACTTTTCCAAGATAAACAACATCGGTTGCTTATTAACAAACCATATCTATCGGTCTTCCATTTTAATGGCGATCTCGCTGCATTAAACGATGACTTACGCGTCAATCGATTATTAAATTATCTAAAATATTAAGCACAACTTGCTAAAGTTTTATTGTATTTTTGACCAGACAGAAAACCCAAATTGAAGCTGCGCAATTATTATAATAAAAATGTCGCGGAAACATGAAAACGGAAATTAAAATACAAGTTTTTAGTACAATTTCATTTAAGATAAAAGTCTTTTCCAAAGAGTCTATAAAAAATATTTAACCCAATACAATGTGCGGTGTTATTGGTATTTTTGGTAAAAGTGATGTTGTAGCAGAAATTTATGCTGGTCTCTTTGCCTTACAACATCGGGGGCAAGATTCAGCCGGTATCATCACTTATAATAGTACTTTTCACCTTAAAAAGGGTATGGGATTGGTATCTAAAGTCTTTAATGAAAAAAATCTTAAAAGGTTGAAAGGCAATCTGGGTATTGGGCAAGTACGCTATCCAACAATAGGTCCAGGAAGCATTGAAGATGCTCAGCCGTTTATGGTTAACGCGCCATTTGGGATTGCAATGGCGCATAATGGGAATGTTACAAATTACTTTGAATTACGTGAAGAATTGTCCCAAAAATGTTTTCGCCAACTCACATCCTATTCAGATGTAGAAGTAATTCTTAATGTCTTTGCCGATGAAATGTCAATGCAACCATTACACAACTTCTCTTTTGATACTTTAGTCAAGACAGTTACTGGTGTTTTCAATCGGGTTGAAGGTAGTTACGCGGTAGTTGGAATGATTGCGAATATCGGACTCTTTGCTTTTCGTGATCCTTATGGCATTAAACCGTTATGTTTTGGTAAAAAAGTTATACCGGATAAAAAAGAGACGCGGTTTATCTTTGCTTCGGAAAGTATTGTCTTAGACCAACTCCAATATAAATTAATCCGAGATGTTTTGCCCGGAGAAGTAATTTTTATTGACCGCAATCGTCGAGTCTTTTCCACAATTATTAAATCACAGACTCACTATCCATGTATCTTTGAATGGATTTATTTTGCACGCCCAGATTCAATAATTGATGGTATTGAAGTCTACTCGGCACGATTAAGATTAGGTGAACGATTAGGTCAAAAATGTCGAAAAGCAGGCATTAAACCGGATGTTATTGTTCCCATTCCGGATTCTGGCCGGGGCGCAGGTTTAGGAATCTCTAAAGTTCTGGAAGTTGAACAAAAAGAAGGTTTAATTAAAAATTATTATGTTGGCCGAACCTTTATTATGTCTCGCGAATCTGATCGAACTAACTCAGTTCGTCTAAAATTAAATCCCGTACCCAGTGTTCTGAAAAATAAAAAGGTTTTATTTATCGATGATAGTATTGTTCGGGGAACAACAGCTAAAGAAATTATCTCCTTGGCACGTAAGGCTGGAGCTAAAGAAGTCTATTATGCTGTAACCTGCCCACCCTTAAGATATCCTTGTGTCTATGGTATTGATATGATGACGCGGGGTGAATTTATTGCCCGTACTCACTCAATTGAACAGATTCGCAAAAAAATTGGTGCTGATCGCTTAATATATCAAGACTTAAAGGATATGATTGAAAGTATTAGAGATAAGAACCAAAAGCAAACTTTTTGCACTGCCTGTTTCACTGGTATTTATCCGACGGGATTAAAAACAAAAGATATTATTAGATTAGAGAAAGCCCGAATCAAGTTTCGTAACAAAGCAAATGAATAATAACCAATGTTAATAAGAAAATTTATCAATAAATAATGCATCATTATGATTTGTCCGAACTCCCAAACGAGTATCCATACATATCAGATAATAGATACAGTAAGTAAACGCCGTGCGATGAAAAAACTTCAAACACACTGATAGAGAATCTGTTGCTTCTAATAGACTTCAATTTCATTAGTGATAAGTTAAGGTATCGGTTAATTATTAAAAAGTTTTGATATGAATTTTAGATTTTACTTCATTTTATTTTAGAAAGGAGAACAATGAAAATACCTCAGATAAAATGGTTAATAGTTAGCCATTTACTATTAACGCATTTTCTATTGGCTACATCCCTTGAACCACCAAGCAATGTGATTGTCCGAGATAATCCTAATGACAACGGCAGCCGAATTCTAATTAACTGGCAACTTTCGCCATCTGATTCATTGATTGAAGGTTACAAAATATTACGCCGACAAGAAAGTGATACCATAGCGTGTGAAATCGGATTTATCGGCCGAGGTAGAACTTCGTTTATCGACGAAAGCACAATTGATGGTATTAAATATACCTATCAGGTTGTTGCAGTTCAAGACTCGCTCGTATCTGCTTCTGATTGGTCGAACTTTGCCTTCTCCAAACAACAATGGTTCCACACTGAAAGGATAAATGTTGTCTTTTTTACTTTACTTTTCGCTTTTCTCATTATCTTTTTCATCAATCGAGCGAAAAAGGGCGTCGATCTTTTTGTGCGCAAAATCGCAGGATTACTCGCAGTTGAAGAAGCAGTTGGTCGCGCTACTGAAATGGGCAAACCGATTCTTTATGTTCCAGGGTTAACGGGGATCAATGATGTGGCAACAATTGCCGCCATGAACATTTTAGGTGAAGTTGCTAAAAAAATCGCCGCTTACGATTCTCAACTTATCGTTCCCAATACTGATCCGATTGTTTATACAGTTGCTCAAGAAGTTGTCAAACAGGCTTATACGCAAGCCGGACGACCTGATGCATACAAGCCAGACTCGGTATATTTTGTTACCGATAGTCAATTTGCCTATGCTGCCGCCGTAGATGGTATTATGACCAGGGAAAAACCAGCAACCAATTTCTTTATGGGTTATTTTTATGCCGAAGCCCTAATCTTAGCCGAAACCGGCGCCTCGACTGGTGCGGTACAAATAGCAGGTACGGATTCGGTAATGCAACTTCCATTTTTCATTGTTGCATGTGATTACACATTAATGGGCGAAGAATTATATGCTGCTTCTGCCTATTTATCTCGCGAACCATTATTATTAGGTGGCCTTATCGGTCAAGATTGGGGAAAAGCAATTATCGTCTTAATTTTAATAATTACAACATTAATTGGTCTTTTAACTAGTTTCAAAATATTGAATCTCTTTTAGTTTGAGGAGGTACCAATATGAAAGTTAGATTTCCTTTATTATTAGTATTAATAACCGGTATTCTCGGTGCTTTACCGTTTCTGATTCCTCACAGCATTGCTCAGAATTTCGATAATGAATTTCGCAACTCGGTCTTAAGAATTATTGGGGCTTTTTCATTAGTTTTAGGTGTTGGCAGTATTATTCGGCATCATTTATATAAAATACAGAGAAAACGAGAAAATTGGGAATATAGCTATATATTACTAATAAGTCTGGTTCTTTCATCGGTAATTGGTTTATTTGGGGGAATTGATGGCCAAGGTTGGTTACCAACCAAAATCGGTAATTTTTCATTTGATATTCAAACATTATATATGAATATTCAAGTGCCCTTAGGCGCAACCATGTTTGCGATGCTCTCATTTTTTATGGCATCTGCCGCTTACCGTGCGTTCCGGGCACGAACTTTTGAAGCAACATTACTTTTAATTGCAGCCTTTATTATGATGTTGGGTTCAGTACCCTTAAGCAGTTATTTGTTGCCCAAACTACCGAGTTTCGCTGAATGGATTTTAACTGTGCCTAACACTGCCGCAAAACGGGGAATGGGATTCGGAATCTCACTCGGTACATTAGCAACTTCATTAAAAATTATTCTTGGAATTGAACGCGGTTGGCTTGGAGGTACAAAGTGACAAATAATGAAAATAATTCAAGAATTACTTTTTGGGAACGATTGACCCGTATTGACCGTCGGCTTATTTATTCACTGCTTCTTTTGGTAGTCGTCATTCCTTTAATGTTTCCATTTAAATTAAAACCCCGCCACATGCCACCAGTAGAAAAATTATTCAATCACATTGATACGATACCAGAAGATAAATGTTTAGTAATTTCAGTTGATTATACTCCGGACACTGAACCAGAACTTCATCCGATGACAATTGCTTTGTTAAGACATGCTTTTGCGCGTGATAAAAAAGTTGGTATCTTATGTATTTCGCTTTTAGGCTTAGGATTAGCCCAAGACGCAATAACCACTGTAACAAACGAATTTAATAGTCGGGCTTTAACCAATGCCGATAGCGTAATTTATGGTCGAGACTATGTATTTTGGGGTTGGCAACAACCGCCGTTAGTGCCGATTTTAGGAATGGGTGAGAACATTGCCAAAGTATTTCCAGTTGATTATTACGGAAATAAGACTGACACCTTGCCTATAATGCGAAAAATAAAAAATTACAATGATGTTGCGATTCTTGTTTCGATTGCTGGCTCTGCAGTGCCTTTCTGGTATATAACTTATGCTCAAACTTCATTTGGGGTTAGAATCGGTGCTGGTTCAACCGCAGTTCAGGCAGCGGACTTTTATCCTTATTTAAATTCGGGTCAAGTTACTGGAATGATGTCTGGGATGAAAGGCGCAGCAGAATATGAGCAATTAGTTGAAGAAAAATGTAATATTTTTGGCCGACGTAAAGCAACTGATGCAATGTCTTCGCAGACCGCAGCACATATTTGGATTATGATTACAATCATTATTGGTAATATTGGTTATTTTATAATGCGACGGAGGAAAAAATGACTCTCAGCACTAATCCCTGGATTTGGGTCAGTGCAATTTTGACCCTTGGTATTTTTTCCTTTCTTTACAAGGAAAATCCTTTTTATCGTGTCTGTGAACACCTCTTTGTAGGTATTTCTAACGGTTATTCCATCACATTTGTTTGGCATCGGGTTCTTATGCCAACGCTAATAAATCCGGTTGCTCGTGGCGAACGACTTTGGTTAATCCTCATTGCTATCATTGGTGCTTTATATTTTACTCGCTTTATTCCCCGAATTTCATGGTTGGTGCGGATTCCGATTGCAATCGTAATGGGATATGGTGCGGGTGCATCAATTCCCCGAGGAATTGATGCAGGCATCATTGAACAAATCCGCGCAACTATTGTTACCCGTAATTCTTTTGCTATCCTTGCGAATGGAATCTGGGCATTAGTAATTCTTTTTGGCGTCATTGCAACTATCAGTTATTTCTTCTTCTCCCGAGAACGCAAAGGAATCTTAAAACCATTATCCTATACCGGCATCATCTTTATTATGTTGGGATTTGGTGCTTCTTTTGGTTATACCGTGATGGCTCGGATTTCTTTACTTATTGGCCGATTGACTTTTCTCTTAAGAGATTGGTTAGGTGTAATACATTAGTCTGCAACAATGCCTTGCGATGAAGCGCGAAAAACCTTCGAAAAATGTTCCGAAGACTTTGAATCGCTGAAAAAAACGAGAAATTTACTTACGTACCCCGTGCCTCTAATTAAAATATTGATTCTGGCAGAGCTCTTGTTAAGAAAACTCTTGTCTATTGTTCCCAAGATGCCGAGACGCGAAAGAAAATTAAGGATTTTGCCTGTACACTTCGTAGCTCTTGAACCAACATTGACTTAGTCAGGCTCTCCGTTAAGAGACATCTAAAAATGCTCAAGAGACACTGAAGCCAATAAAGAAGAAAACATCAATTAACTCTCGGCATTTCATGCCTTCTGAACCAATATTGACTTTGTCAGATTTCTTCATTAACAAAGGTTGACAATCACAAATTTATCAGTAAAATCAGAGCATAGATATAAATAAATAATTTGCAAGCTTTAGGATAATAAACGAATTAGCCGATTGTATGAAACTACTATGACTTAAAGCTATAGACATAAATAATTTGTAAACTTTATGATACTTAGAAAACTACACACAAAGAAAATAGGCACGAATAGTTGGTGGATTATTTCGTTTGCCTATATCTTATATTTACTTGGGAGGAATAATGCCTTTACCAAAACGCAGACATTCAAAACAACGCGGTCGTAAAAGACGAACCCATTGGAAACTTGACGAACCCAATTTAATTCCATGTCCGCATTGTCATGAATTGAAACTACCCCATCGAGTATGTCCCAATTGTGGCTATTATGCGGGCAAAGAAGTTTTATTTGTTGAGAAAAAATCTAAAAAGTAAATAAGATTTTATTAGCGAATATTTTCTGAAAAATGCGAATTGCTTTAGATGCGATGGGCAGTGATAATGCGCCGCGTCCAGAATTGGCCGGTATGAAATTATCTTTAGAAGATTTTACTGATTTAGAAATTATCTTAGTCGGACAAGAAAGTATCTTACGGCAATATGATTTACCGGGAAACAATCGTTGGAAAATTTTCAATGCGGAACAAGTAGTCGGCATGCACGAATCGGCCAGTTCCGCATTAAGATCCAAAAATAATTCGTCAATTGCCCAAGCAATAAAATTACTTAAAGAAAACAAAGCCTCGGCAGTAGTAAGTGCCGGCAACACGGGCGCCATAATGGCATTCGCCATGGCAATTCTTGGTACCATCAGCGGCATTGACCGACCAGCACTTGCAGCAATTTTTCCCACTTTACAAGGCAGTTCGCTCATTATTGATATTGGAGCCAATATAAATGTCCAACCAATCAATCTTTATCAATTCAGCGTAATGGGAACTATTGTCGCCGGCTATCTGTTCAATAAACCTAATCCCACTGTAGGCTTATTGAATATCGGCAAAGAAGAAAATAAAGGCACGGTAACCGTCCAATCCGCTTACCAACGACTAAATCAAAGTGAACTAAATTTTATTGGCAATATTGAAGGACAGGATATCTTCAAAGGTAATTGTGATGTTATTGTTTGTGATGGTTTTGTTGGTAATATTCTCTTAAAGTTCGGCGAAGGTTTTGTTGAATCAATAAAAAACGTCCTTGAGGTTTTAGGTGCAGAATATCGTATCCGCACCTGGTTATCAAAACCGCTGATGGGAAAATTTCTTGACCGATTAGATTATGAAGAATATGGTGGTGCGTTATTGCTTGGTATTAACGGCACAATTATTATTGCCCATGGTCGTTCTTCAGAAAAAGCATTAAAAAATGCAATCCGAACTGCTTATGAATCAGTTCAAAAGAAAATATCCGAACACATTGCGGAAAAATTTAAAGCATGATTACCTTCATTAAAAATCTATTTGAGAAAAATGATTCTCGATATATTGTTCTTTTCTTATTCGGGCTTTGGATTTTATTCTCTTGTGACAAAAATCCTTTGGGTTATGACGAATTAGACCGAGATATTTCTAATCCTGTCTTTTTTGAGTTCACACCCAGTCATCGTTTCTGTTATGGCAAATACATTTCTTTAGGAAATTCGAACCTTTTCGTAATCGGAAGAAACAATGAGTATGAATCGCGCATATTAATCCAATTTCCCCTAAACGATTCTTTGCTTATTAATGAAATTACCTCGGCCAAATTGTATTTATATGTTAAGAAGCACAAAAACATAAATTTCTCAATTTACCCAATTAATAAACAGGCTGAATGGAAAGAAAATTTTACTACTTGGAAACGATACGATGAGAATAATACCCCTTGGAATGGTGGTGATTTTTATCCCTCTTTGTTAGCAAGCGGAACTTTAACCGCAGATAGTTGTATTATTGAATTGAATCGGAATTTACTCGATACATTAGTTAGACATTCCTCTGGGCTTATTATTATTCCCGAGACCACGGTCAATGATTTTGCTACCATATATACTCGTCATAGTTCCAAAGCACCGAAATTAGTCTTAAAATATAGTAATTCAACAACGACGCTCACACCGATACAAGATTGTCATATTATTGACACGCTCAATTTACCAATGACTTTTACTGACCATTGGATTGGTTCGGGTTTTCCTTTTCGCACAATTTTAAAATTTTCTTTAGATACGATACCTAATAATGTAACCATTACAAATGCGGAATTGATTTTAAGATTTAACCAAAAATTTGCTCTTTCGGATACGCTGGAAATCGGCGTCTGGCAGATGTTAGAGCCGGTGAATCAAACAAATCTAAAAGATGCGAAATTTGCCTCAAGCCATTCAGCTAAAAGAATTTACGCCTTAAATGATGATTCAATTAAAATTGATATGAGAAATTTAGTTCAGCGATTCGTCATAAAACCTGATTCTAATTACGGTGTTCTTATTTCAATTCTACCTGAAGACTTTGAAATTTCTCGACTCCATCTCAATATCGATACCGTCTATCCTCGATTAAAGGTTGGCTATATAAAACCACCACAAGGAAGATTCTGATGTCTAAAAGACAAATTGGTCAGTTAATATATCAAGATATACCTCAAAAAAATCTAACATCCGAAAAAAGGATAAATTACACCTTTGTTTTTCGTATTCTAAAACATTTATGCTTGGTTAGTAGTTTGTATTTAGGGACATTAATTTTTGGAATTGTTTACGCTCAATCATTCTTTTCCATGCGAGGTTTTGGTGAGGAAATTCTATGCGCAGATGCTTATGCAAATAGTTTAGCCAGTATTATCAGTCTTAGCCGAGAAAATCCAGCCTATCCCTTATCACTTAACAAAACTAATTTTTTCGCTACAGTATCAAATAACTTGGTCATCGTAAAAGGCAATATGTGGCAACGGGCAATCTATGAGATTCGACCATCGGCAATTGAGGGCAAAATTCCCTTACCCTATAAATTTCGCATCGGCTTGAAACTTAAAGAGAACTACAATCAAAACTTTGATGTTTACTCCGAATCAATCCCTTTAGCCGGCTATTGGGCACGACGCCATATCATTGGTCAAGGTGGAATTTATCAAGTTGCGATCAACGGTGCAAAAACTTTTCTCAATAACAATTTAAGTTTAGGTATCAATTATTCCCGAATATTCGGACAAGGACTTGAACATTGGATTTTTGAAATTACCGAAGAAAATTATATTACTCGCGAAACAATAATTACCAACTATTCAGCCCGAAGTCTAAGATTCGGACTTTTATCGCAAATTTCGGCCATAACTTTAGGTTTACATTTTGAAGATATTCTACCGGGAAAAATTCAAGAACAAATCAAAAGTTACGCCGCGACCGCAGAAACGAGTTTTATGTTTAACTTACCGTTTAGTTTCGGTTTAGGACTGTCATTCAATCAACTGCAAAATACTGCTTTTTATTTTGATTTTTTCTACAAAAATTGGAAAAAAGCCCAAATCAAAAACAATTATGTTGCGAATTTTCGTAATAGTATGAAATATTCAGTGGCAATAGAACATTGGCTTACAGCAAATCACCCTTTGCGCTTTGGGGTAAGATATAATAAATCTTATCTTTTAGACCATACAACCTATCAAATAAAAGAATATGGCTTAACAATGGGTAGTCGCTTACCCATACCTAAATTTGGTACTTTTGACTACTCATTAGAATTATTTTCCCGCCAAGGCCGAATTCTCAAAGAAACCGTTTCACGGTTAAACTTTAGCCTTGCTTACGAAGAAGTTTGGAAAAAACGAACCCGTCGTTGGGGATATTAAAGTTTTTAGAATAAAAACCAATTCTTTCTTTCTAATTTCTAATATATAATATAGAGTTTTTATAATTTTTACCCAATTCTTACTTCCCATATTCGTTTAATAAACTGGATGGTAGATAATTTAAAGAATTTATACATAAATGATGAAGGCAAGAAAAGACAGATTACCTTTTAACTTTTATCCACTTCAATTTTAATTTTCAAAATCATTGTTAAGACTGAATGAGATAATATCAAGAAAACATCATATTTAGATTAGATTGGAAAATAAACCAGAATAATAGAAAACACATTATACCGCCTTCCGAACTATACCCCTCTTTTTAGACCTTTTACAATACTCGCTTGTGATTCAGTGTGTTAGAGAAAAATTTGCATTAAATTATAGTACCATTTAAAAATAGATTTTGAGGACAGGCAAATATAAGTCAATCTATCATAAAATTAAAAATTCTTTTCAATTAAAACACGGCAGATACTATAAAATATTGAGACTCTAACGCAATTACCGTCTTATTTATTTCCGCACCACAAAGATATTGTAATTATAACGAGTCATAATCTAATCAGTTTTTATCTAATATTGATGATAAGGACTTTCGGGTCTCAAAACAGTAGCGACTATCGCGGTTGAGTAATATCCATTTATTAGGATACTTAAACTCGGCATGAAGATATAATAACACCTACATAAAGACGCAATAACTACATTTTTAGAACTTAGCAGTGTGTGCGGTTAGAATAATAAATAATATCTATTTATTAAGTTACTTAGACTCAGCATAAAGATATAATAACACCTAGATAACATAACTATTTTTTAAAATTTAGCAGTTAGCGCGGTTAGAATAATAAATAATATCTATTTATTAAGTTACTCAGACGCAGCATAAAGATACAATAACTGCTTTTATAGAATTTTGTAATGGTTCGTTGAGTAGTATCTTCCTATTAAAAGGTATTGGGACTCGGTATAAAAATGTAATAACTACATAAAAAGAGATACAATAACTGCTTGTATAGAATTTTGAAATGTTCGGTTGACTAGTACCTACCTATTGAAAGTTAGTAGGACTCAATATAAAGATGTAAAATATATAAAGAGAGATTTTTATTGAACTTTGTAATGTTCGGTTGTGAGTAGTAATCTACCTATTAAGAGTTATTGGGACTCAATATAAAGATGTAATAAATATATAAAGAGAGATTTTTATTGAACTTTGTAATGTTCGGTTGTGAGTAGTAATCTACCTATTAAGAGTCATTGGGACTCAATATAAAAAAGATGTAATAAATACATAAAATATAACAACTACTTTTATAGAATTTCTATCCGATCTTTTGACAATAAAATTGACTGAACAATCTATACTTTTCCAATCATCAAAATATTTATTAAAAAAACGCGGCTAATAATTTGTTAACAGTGGGTCTTTTATTTCATTGTTTCGGCTTTAACAAATTGACGATTCAAAGCAAAATCATCAAGTGGAATTGGACTTTTTCCGGTATAGATTAGTTCGGCTAAAAACATACCTAATGCTGGACCGAACATAAAACCATGGCCACACATTCCAGCTGAGATATAAAATCCTTCAATCGGTGTTCTATCTACAATTGGATTACCATCAGGTGTCATCTCATAACTTCCTGCCCATTGCCTAATTACTTTTATATTTTTTAGACGTGGCACTAATCTCGCCATTCTTCTTGGCATTTCCGTGATAAATTCACTTGATGCCCGAATATCGTCTCCAGGAACATTTGGTACTGGAGTATAACAGCCAATAAAATGACCGGTGCCATAATTCTGAATAAAATAACAGCCATCAACACGATAATCTACTAACATTGGGTCAAACAATCTTTCCCATGCCTCGGTAACCAAACTTTCATGTCTTTCGGCTTCAATAGGAACCTCTAATCCCACCATTTTAGCAATCTCTTTTGCCCAAGGTCCTGCCGCATTTACTATTATCGGTGCAAAATATTCTTCTTCCCTATCAGTTAATATTGAGACAACTTTGTTTTGTTTCGTAAAGATTTTAGTCACCTTTGTATTAGTTAGAACTATTCCTTTCTTTTTCTTTATTCCTTCTAAATAGCCATAAGTTGTTGCAAATGGATTGGCTTGTCCATCAGTCGGACAATATGCTCCACCTAAAAGACCATCGGTATTTAAGCCTTTAACAATTTGAGCACAATCGTCGGCACTTACAAATCTAACCGGTAAACCATATTGTTTTTGAATCTCAATGGCTTTTAGATAAGTTTGCTTCATTTCTTCAGAATGAGCCAGAAAAAGATACCCACCTTGATACCATTCAATATCTTTACCGAGTTCTTCAGATAAAGTTGAGAATATTTTTACACTCTCTTTCATTACTAAAATTGATAAGGGATGAGAATATTGTTGACGAATACCGCCAATGCAGCGACCAGTAGAACCAGAGCAGGGATAATTTTTTTCAACTACTAAAACCTTGAGTTTTTTCTTTGCCAAATAATAACCAGTAGCTGCTCCGATGATTCCTGCACCAATTATGATAACATCAAAAGTCTTTTTCATTTACTTATAATTATATTTCTTGAAGTTTTTGCGGATATTTCGCTAAAATTTCAATACGCACTGGTTTTAAAGGTGGTCGTGAAGTAGGAAACTTAATTTTTTCCATTGGTTGTCCTGTCACCCGACTTAAAATCCGAGCAATCAACAAAAGACAACTTCTACCCTGACAATGTCCCATTCCGCATCTTAAAATTCTTTTGATTTCATCTACACTCGTATATCCTTGTTTAATTACCGTAACGATTTCCTTTTCCGTAACTTCTTCACAACGGCAGATTACTGTTGGTTTCGCCATATATTTTATTCTATATTTAAAATCATTTTACTTAAATTTAGGCCCAGATTAAATAGATTCCTTCGCGATTTTGGTAAAAAATAAACTTTAACCTCTTTGACCTTTGCTTTTTCTTTGGCAAAATCAATTGCATTTAATAATCCACCTAATGTATCTACTAACTTACACTGCTGTGCTTGATTTCCGGTCCAAACTCTACCTTGGCCAACCGAATCAACAAATTCCACAGTCAAGTTTCTGTGAGATGCAACCTTGTTGATAAATTGGGTATAGAAATCCTTTATCTGTCTTTGGAGAATCTTTTTTTCTTGTTCATTAAATTTACGGTCAGGCGAAAACATATCCGCATGTTCTCCACGTTTGATGGTTTCAGTTTTAATGCCTAATTTTGCATACAAGGCCTGAGTAACAAATTTTAAGGAAAATACGCCGATCGAACCCGTAATCGTTGCCGGTAAAGCAAATACCTTATCTCCGACCATTGAAATATAATAACCACCAGATGCGGCAACTGGTCCCATAGAAATTACGACTGGTTTTTTCTTTTTGGTAAGTAATAATTCACGCCAAATTAAATCAGAAGCAAATCCGTCTCCGCCTGGAGAATCAACTCGCAAAACAATTGCTTTAACATTATTATTCTTTCGAGCATCACGCAATGCCTTTATGATGGTATTGGCACCACAGGTCACATTGCCCATTAAGGGGTCGGTTCTACTTTCACCGCTTGTAATATCGCCAACAGCATATATCACAGCTATCGCCGGTAGTTCTTGCCAATCATAGAAATATTCTTTTTCTTTGTAATATTTGGTGGAAGAAATTTTTCTAAACTTCTTAAATTTGGTTTTTAATAAACTATCAAGTTCATCTTCATAACAATAGTAATCAATCAATCGGTGCTCCTTGGCTTCTGAAGATGAAAAGAACCCGTAGTTTATCTTATCTTCGACTTCTTGTGCGGACAATTTTCTTTCTTTAACAATCGTTTGGATAATATTTTGATAGTAATCATCCAATACTGAATTTATCACCTCGCGGGTCGCTTTTAATAAAGTGTCTTCGGTAAATGTTTCGGGCGCACTTTTATATTTTCCGATGCGTTCATAATCGACTTCGACTCCAATTTTATCCAAAGTTCCTTTAAGTAACATCGGTCGCGAAATTATTCCGGGAATTACAACTTCACCTAAAGGATGAACAATAATTTCATCGGCACCACATGCCAGATAATATTCTTTCAAACCCAAACTGGGTGCGTAAACAATGATTTTCTTTTTAGTCCTTCGAAAATCATCCAGGGCAAATTTTATCTCTTGGGCTAAAGCCAAACTCATATTAGTCCCATCCAATTTAAGCAGAATCCCGATGATATTTTTATCATCTTTTGCCTTTTTTATTGTATTAAGAATTTCATAAGTTGTATGATTGACCGACCCGCCTAATAAACTAAATCCGGGTTTCTGGTCAGCAATCGTCCCAGTCAACTTTATCTCCAAAAATTGTCTTGGTGAAGGCATAAGTTGTCTGCGGTTTTGACGATTCAATCGTACATATCCCGACCAATTCGGTAACCATTTTTGGGCTGGCGAACCGAGGATTGAACCAAAACCTATTTTCCCTAAACTAATGCCTGCTTGAATTGAAAAAGCACGGTCCGTACTTATCTTGCCTTTGATTTCAATTCCATTAAATGGCTCGGCTTCAATTCCCAATATCGGTTTATCCCAGTTACCACTATTAACATCGCATGTTATTGTGTAACGATTGGAAAATGGTCTAAGACCAAGACCCAAAGTATATTGATTGGGGACTGTTTGGCCAATACTTTGAACCACCGCGGCTAAGGATATAAACTTATGCGGCCTAATTATTATTCCTGCATCCCAAAAATTGGCGTCTTTTATTTTTCGGTAAGTCAAACCTCCAAAAATTCTTTCAGAAAATTTATTTCCTGAACTTATTCGGAAATCTTTATTATCAATGTATGAGATACCGAAAGGACCCGTCTGTAAAATGAAACTTTGATTATCCCAAAAGTTTTCATTGGTAAAATTATACAGGTAATAAAAATTGAAATCTCGAATAACACCCAATCCTGCGGGATTAGCCAAAATTGCTAAGGCATCATCCGTTGAGGCAACGGATAACGGTGAAACATTTATAAAAAATAAAATGCATACCAAAACTGACATCGTTACTCCTTTCGCACTATTGTAGTCTAAAAAATCTTACTTTATTATAAAACTTCTTAGGAACTGCAATAGTAACAATAAGACATCGGTCGAGTGCTTTCGCATCAATAACCTTTACTACCCGACCTTGACAAACCTCCCAACTTTTTCTATCTAATGCTATAACAACTTGGCCTTTTAGCGGACGGGGTAAAAATTCATAAGGCAAAGAAATTGCGGCTTCGGTTTGATTATAGTTTTTATGGACAACAAAGATTGCTAATCCAGGACAATGAGCAATACATAGGCCACAACCATTACAAATATCAAAATTAACTTTAGGAATTTCAATAATACTTCCTTCAATACTGATTGCCTTTTTCGGACAGGCATCAACACAGGGATTACAGGGAATCTTCTCAACACATTCAACGATTACCACCGGTCCTCTATCAAACCGTTCTTTACTGGGTAGCAGTTTAGCCTTCTTTAAATCTGATTCTGTCAACACTCCGGTTTTTTGATATGACTGTTTTGCCATGTTAGCAATAAACTTTTAAATCATATATCATATATTAAAAATAGACAATTCGAAAATCTTTTTGATTACATTAATTATTTATATAGTGTTTTATTATTTAAGTCTTATAATTTCAAGACATCGCGATAGCCCGGTATATCCATAAAGCCATGTCCAGAGACATTAAAGGCAATTACTTTCTTTTCTCCCCGCTTTTTGGCTTCTATAGCCTGGTCAATAGCACAACATACAGAGTAGGCTGATTCCGGTGCGGGCAGATAACCTTCAGTTTCAATAAACATTCGTGCTCGTTGAAAAACATATTTCTCGTCTGATGGATAAGCAACCGTATCTATTAGCCCTTTATGTCGCAAATAACTTATTATTGGTGAACACCCGTGGTATCTTAAACCATCGCCTTTTATTGGTTTCATTTTTATTTTGTGACCTAAGGTATACATTTTCAAAAGTGGCGTCAATTCGCCATAATCTGCAAAATCGTACTTATATTCGCCTTGTAAATTAGGTGCGGATTGACTCTGGCCGGCGATAAATTTAATCTTTTTTCTCTTTGTGAGAACCTCACCGACAAATGGCAAGACAAAACCACCGAAATTAGACCCACCACCCAAACAACTAATCATAATATCAGGATAATCATCAAAAATCTCAAATTGTTTTTGGGTTTCTAAGCCAATGACCGTTTGGTGCAAAAGAACATGATTCAATACTGAGCCTAAACAATAAATCGCATCCGGGTCATTTTGGGCATCTTCCACACCCTCAGTAATAGCAATTCCTAAAGAACCTGGGTGATTTTTATTTTTTCGATACAAAGAACGACCGAATTTTGTCTTTGGGCTGGGTGAAGCATACACTTCAGCACCTAATAACTGCATAAAATTCTTACGGTCTATTTTCCAGTCATGCACTGCTCTTACCCAATAGACTGTGCATTTTAAGCCATTAAGCGCAGCCGCATATGCTAAAGCGGTTCCCCATTGACCAGCACCAGTTTCCGTCGTAACTCTTTTATAACCTTCTTTCTTCGCATAATAACATTGAGCCAGAGCGGTATTAACTTTATGACTGCCAGTAGGAGAAAAAAATTCACCTTTATAGTACAACCTTGCCGGGGTATCTAATTTCTTTTCCAAATTATACGCTCTAAACAAAGGTCGCGGTCGAGCAGCTTGGAGATATAATTGTTGCAACTCTTCAGGAATATCAATCCATCGTTCGGTTGACATTTCTTGTTTCAAACATTCGGCTAAAAGTATTTTAGGTAAATTCGCTAATCTGGATTCACCTTTCGGTGGGTCTTTAGGTGGAGGAAAATCCGGTCCAATATCTGCAAGAATATTATACCATTGTTTAGGAACCTCATTAAAATTCAGATTTACTGCTCGTATCTTTTTCATTATGCCTCCATAATAAAAATCCCAATAATTACGAATATATTAACACAGTAGATAAATAATAAGAAAAAAGATTTAAGTGTCAAGTAAAAGAAGTTGAAATCTCTGACGTGCCCGGTACATCATGACCCCAATGTTAGTTTGCAACATATTTGATTTTACTCGAAATTCTAACGCTAAGTCAAGATCTATTACCGGTAATAATAACTCTTTTGGATTTATCGCAGGCGCAGCTTCTCTTAACAGCTCATCCGGACTTTTGTTATTACGATAACAATTCTGCCGCATCAAATTATACCATAACTGATAGGCTGTCGCCTTATGAAAAAATCTACCTGATTCGTAAACTGCTCAATTTTAAAAAACTCAAACTCAATCGTATTATGTCTCGT
>CAYYPG010000037.1:0-19256 GCA_964473505.1 uncultured bacterium
AAGTTGCGGTTTTATAGTTGTCGATTCAGTTGCGATTTGGTGTTGGAGCGACAGCCAAAACTGAAACTTATAAGATAAAATGCAATGCAGATAATAACTATTTATTTCTGATAGGTTCCATTGCTACTAATGCTACTAAATTTAGATTTGCAGATATTTTCGGAGAGTTTATGGTAGTAATGAAAACTACTTACCCTAATTATTGAAAAATCATTCATTTCTGATGGCTTCAACTGGTGTTAGCTTTGCCGCTTTGTATGATGGATAGATTGTGGCTAATAGAGAAACGATAAGCGTTACACTAATAACTAACAAGATATCGTTTAGTTCGATTTGCACAGGTAAATTCTTAATAAAATAAACATCGCCGGGAAGATTAATGATGCGATATTTATCTAATAATAATGAACAGAAACTACCCAAAATCGCTCCTAATATGGTACCGATCACACCAATCATAAATCCGGTGAGAATGAAAATCTTAATTATGCTTTTCTTTTTTGTTCCCATAGCCGTAAGAATACCAATCTCTTTAGTTTTTCTCATGACCATCATTACCAAAATACCGATGATACCAAACGCGGCTACTAAAACAATTAACACTAAAACGATAAAAGTGACAATTTTTTCCAGTCGGAGGGCAGTAAAGATATTACGATTCATACTCATCCAATCTGAAGCCCGAAAGGGATAACCTAATTTAACTCCGAGTGCCTTTGCAATAGTACCTGCTTTGTTAATATCTTTAACTTTGATTTCAAAACCAGAAACCGCATTATGCATTCCTAAAAAACTCTGTAAGGTTTTTAATCCGACATAAGCAAAACTGGAGTTGTAATCATACATTCCAGCATCAAAAATACCTTTGACAGTATATTTTGCCAATTTCGGTAAGATGCCAAGCGGCGTTGGTTCACCGGCAAAGGGCGCGACAATATAAATATCATCTCCGACTTGTGCGCCGATACTGCGTGCTAAATCCACTCCAAGAATAATACTGTTTTCCGATAAATCAAAGGCACCTTGGATAACAGTCTTCTTTAAGTCAATAATCTCCGTGCCCGAGTTTTCCATAATCCCTCGAACAACTATACCGTCCGAGATATGTTCTTTTCTAATAATGGTTTTCGTGTAAATAAAAGGGGCAACGGAAACAATACCATGATGACTCTTAATTATGGGAATAAGTGAATCATAATGTTCAATTTCTTCGTACGAGTATTTGGTAACAAGGATATGAGGTGTAAGTCCTAAAATGCGTTCTTTAAGTTCTCTATGAAAACCGTTCATTACCGAAAGCACAATGATAATTGTGGCAACGCCAATGAAGATGCCAGCGATTGCCATCGTTGCGCTTGCTGAGAAAAATTTTCCGCTTTTCGATTTTAAATAACGATGCGCAATAAAAAATTCAAACATATATTACCAATTTAGCAAAAATCAATATTTTTGTCCACACCGATAGAAATCAGCAGAATTTTCGGGTCATTGTTCGGCAATTTAAATACCTCGGAAATATTTTTAAGCGTTCTATAATTTAATCGAGCCATAAATTTATAATATTTTCCGAATTTTATCGTCTTAGAGTTACTAACTTATAATGGTTTCCGGGTTCTACAATATACAAGAGTTTTATACTCTAATCAAGTTATATAATATTTTTCCGAGTTCAATAATCTAATTAACATATTATTTTTTTACATTTATATTTATGCTAAATGATTCCGATAATAAAGTTGTAATGCATTAATGTTTTTACACTTGCTGATTATGCTCTTTTTTCCAATAATATAAAAATAAAGTAATAAAGTAATAATGAAGCAAGTAATTAACACCAAAACAAGCAACATCTGATGTTTTGCACTATAAACGAGAAGCATTATCAATTTTCAAATTTTTGTTTCTTGAGATTAAAGATAAAAAACTCCTTATCGTTTAATCTTCTTTTCGTTTAAGCTGTGGAAATGGAATTACATCACGAATCGAATCTGAATTAGTAAGCAACATTACAATTCTATCGATACCCAATCCCAGTCCAGCAGTTGGTGGCATACCGTATTCTAAAGCTCGTATAAAATCTTCATCCAGTGTGGCGTATTCTTCTTGTCTTGCTAGTTGCTCTTCAAAACGGGCTCGTTGTTCAATTGGATCATTAAGTTCAGAAAAGGCATTACCAATTTCAATACCACAAATAATTGGTTCAAACCGCTCTACTAATAAAGGATTATGGCGATGGTTACGGGCTAATGGGGTCGTGATTTTAGGATAATCTATTACAAAAGTTGGTTCGGTAAGTTCTTTTTGAACTAAGACCGAAAAAAGTTTATCCAGCAATTTGGTATGTCTCATAATGGGAGCGACTTCTTTATCAATAACCCCTAACTCAATTGCGACTTGTCGCAACTCTTTAACATCTG
Source organism: uncultured bacterium (assembly GCA_964473505.1). Lineage (GTDB taxonomy): Bacteria > Hydrothermota > Tepidihabitantia > Tepidihabitantales > CAIPLT01 > JAOABV01. Next base: position 2,418 of record CAYYPG010000037.1, read on the forward strand.
ATGTTAAAATATCGATACCGGTTTTAACTTTAAGGCTTGAACAAAATTCAACACGCTTCCAGGGTTTACCAAAATCTAAGACTACATCACGATAGATGAATTCGCCAGATTTGTCTGGATTTTCTTCACGCATTGAATAAGTAATCGTAGTGGATTGAAACAACTCAGTACATAAAAATCGGAATAGTTCTTCGACCAGTAGCATCATGTCATTATAATCTTTGTAAGCTTCATATACTTCGAGTTGAGTAAACTCAGGACTATGGAAACGGTCAATGCCTTCATTACGAAAATCTTTACCAATCTCATAAACTTTTTCCAAACCACCGATAATTAATCGTTTTAAATATAATTCATCTGAAATCCGCAAATACATCTTCTCGGCTAATGCATGATAATTAGTTTCAAATGGTCGAGCTGCAGCACCACCATAAATTGGTTGTAATATTGGAGTCTCAACTTCAACAAATCCTCGTTGGTCCAAAAACTGTCTTAGTAATTTAACAATTCGTGTCCGCAGAAGGATGGTTTTCTTCGATTCAGGATTAGCGATCAAGTCAAGATATCGTTGTCGGTATCTCATTTCGATATCTCGTAATCCATGCCATTTTTCCGGCATGGGATGTAAGGATTTATTTAAGACTTGATAGGATTTAACCAAAACCGTAATTTCGCCGGTTTTGGTCTTAAAAACTTCGCCCTCAACACCCAAAATATCGCCGACATCAACTAAAACGAGATGGTCAAAAGACTCGCGCAGAAGATCTTTACGGAAATAGACTTGTATTCTGCTGGTTTGGTCTTGTAGATGGGCAAATTTAGTTTTACCATGTTCCCGGATTGTGAAGATGCGGCCAGCAATTTTTATATTTGTTTTTGATGCCGAAAGTTGGTCAAAGTTTTTTATAATTTCGTCAGCATTATGGGTGCGGTCAAAACGATAGGGTAGAGGCTGCTGAGAAATTAATTTTTGCAGTTTATCTTTACGAAAGATAAACTCATCATGAATAAATTGTCTATTTTCCATTAAAAAATACTATAATTAGATTTATCATAAAAGTCAATATGAGATATATAGTTAAAATTTAATTCTTCTATCATTCTTTGTTTTGTTCGATTTTGGGGTAAAATTTTAGTAACCAGGAGCCAGATAATGATAAAAATCAGAACAATCATTAATACTGCAATTATTGTATTAATATGTGTCCTCATGGTTAAGGAATACTTGTCACCATAATTAATAAAAATAATAACAAACCGTTGTAAAAATTTACGTTTTCATAATTGTGGGGCGAAATGATATCAGTAAATTTAGACTAATCCTAATATGCGCTCAAAGCGTAAACGAAGCACTAAAAGAAATGCTTCCCAGATAATATGTTTAGACATTTTTGAGACACCAACTCGTCTTTCTTCAAAGACAATAGGAATTTCCTTAATCTTAAAACCTTTACGCCAAATCATAAAATCAATCTCAATTTGAAAACCGTAACCATCAGATTTTATCCGGTCTAAATTGATGCCTTGGAGTGCTCGACGTTTATAGCACTTGAATCCTGAAGTTAAATCGCGAACTGGACAACCAGTAACAATTCGAGCGTACATGCAGGCAAAATAACTTAATAGTAATCTTTTCATCGGCCAGCGAATTACCGAAATCCCATCTGAATACCGAGACCCGATGATTAAATCATATTGATCTAATAATTCGATGAAACGGGGAAGGTCATTGGGATTGTGCGAAAAGTCAGCATCCATTTCAAAACAATAGTCGTAGTTCTGTTGTAACATATATTTGAAACCAGCAATATAGGCAGTTCCTAATCCCAATTTGCCTGGTCGTTTAATAAGATGAACCCGCGGATTAGTTTTCATTATCTGTTCGACAATTTCTGCGGTTCGGTCCGGCGAATTGTCGTCAATAACCAAAACAGACAATTCGGCTGACTGTTTTAATACCGCATCGATTATCCGCTCGATATTTTCCGCTTCTTTATAAGTTGGAATTATTACCAGACCTTTTGCCATTTGCATTTATTACACTGAAAAAAATAAAAATGTCAAGAACAAAAATGCAATCGGTCCAACACATACTATACAGTTTATGAAATTTAATTATAAGGGTTACGTGAAACAGGTTTTTTTTCAATTAGCAAGGGTTAATTTTGAGAATATAAAGTACTGTGCGAAATATATCTCTTATAATTATTATATTAAAGAGTTAAAAAAGCCCGTTTTAATTATTATAACAATCTACGAGAACATCTCGGGCAGGACTATCTGAAACCTCTTGAGTATCTTAAAAAGTAGATGCCGGAGATTAATGATAAAATCCGATATGTTGTTCCGATAACGTTAGATAAAGGAGCCGTAGAATTGGGTCTTTAGAAGAGATACAATGTCTTAACACAGCACTACAAATGCATTCAACTGGCAGGATATCGGTTTTAGACGATTAGATAAGATTGGTTTACGGTACAAAAATTGCTCTAACATGAAAGTATAACCTACTGAAAAATTTTAAAAGTGTTTTTTCCGAAAAACTTTTAGAGAAGTATATTGAGTATACCGCCGACAATTAAAGCCGTAATAATCATTATTAAAGTCGCCTTTACCATATCTTTAATACCTAATTCTTTTAATAACATTACAAAAGTCGCAATGCAAGGGAAAAAGATGGCTAAAACCGTGCTTCCAATTACTAATTGTTGGGCAGAAAGATTCAACGGCGCTAACATTGCTACCGCCACATCTTTTCTTAAAAAACCAATTAATATTGGCACAATTGTCGTCGGAGGTAATCCCCAAATTTCACTCACGATTAATCTGGTCAGCAGAGCCAGATAATCAAAGATTTTGAAAGCATAAAATAAATTTACTATTAAGATACCTAAAAAAACGAACGGGACTGCTTCAATCAAGAATGAATAGACGCGATACCAAAGTTTTTTAACCATCTGTGAAAATAAAGGTAAACGATAAGGTGGAACTTCGATCACTAAATCTGGACTAAATCCTTTGATAATTTTATTTAAGAAAAATCCAGTTAGCAACCAAACACAAAAGAGGGTAAAATACGTTATGGCTAAATACTTGATGCCCTGTGCGCCAACCAAACCAACAATCATTGCTTGTAATGATGCACAGGGAACACCGATGGAAATAAGGGTTGCGGCGATAAAACGTTCGCGCTTACTTTCTAAGATGCGCGTTGCTAAAATTCCTGGTACATTACAACCAAGTCCTAAAAACATTGGAATTATTGCATAGCCGTGTAGACCTAACCGATGCATAATACCATCAGCAATTATGGCTAATCGTGGAAGATAACCAATATCTTCTAAGATACCTAGAATGAAATAGAAGGAAACAATATAGGGTAATATCATTGCAATCTCAACATAGATACCAGTTGAAAGCAATCCCATAGATTGCTCAAAATCAATGGTATTATTAATCAAAGTGCCGATTAAAAGTTTATGAAGAAGACTGGGTGGTTGTAAAATTGCTGATAGTCTCATAAGTAAGGGTGCGTAAAAATTATTGAATAAAGGGTTAAAAAGATAATTAATTAGACTTTCACCAATCAACTGAACAATGCGGAAGGCAGAATAGATTATTCCTATTCCTAAAATGAGTCCCCAAAACGGATGAATCATTATCTCGCCGATATGCTCAGTAAGCGTATGATGCCTGTGGCAAATTGTTTGAACTGCAGATACGATTTCTCCAATTTCTTTCCAGCGCATTTCTGAGGGAGTGGTGTGGGAAATAGTTGATGCTCGCTTAGAGACTTTAGCCTCTTTTATTTTTTGTTTTAATGTACTCAACCCTTCACCTCTTATTGCCGAAGTGGCAACAATCGGTACATCCAAAATCTCGGATAATTTTTCTATATCAATTTTAATCCCTCGATGTTTTGTCTCATCCCAAAAATTTAAGGCGATTATCATTGGAAGGTTTCGTTCCAGTAATTGCAAAGTTAGATTAAGATGGCGTTCTAAATTTGTGGCATCAACGACATTAATTATGACATCACCTTTGGATAGCATTTCACAAGCCACTTCTTCCGCTTTACAAGTTGGTTCTAAAGAATATGAACCAGGTACATCAATGACTTCTACGCGTTCACCATTGAGTTTCATATAACCCTTAGTAAAACTTACAGTTGTGCCTGGATAATTAGAAGCAATAACTTTAACCCCAGTGAGCCGCGAAAAGATTACACTTTTACCGACATTGGGATTACCAACTAAAAGGACAATCATTTAAGTGAAGAATTGTTTTATTCTATTTAAAAAATTATGTTATTCTTTCCGTTGAAAAACAAATTTATTTAAAGAATTGTGTTATTATTTTATTGTATCTTGCTTTATTGAGATAATTATCATCTTGATTCAAGATATTTTATTTTCAAGAATTGAGTTATCGTTTTATTGCATCTTACCTTTAAGAAAATTATCATTTTGATTCAAGATACTTTATTTCCAAGAATGTATTATCACTTCATTAAATCTTAATTTATTAAAAAAATATCAACCGATCAAAATTTTTAGTTGTTGAATATGCCCACATAAATTAGCTATAGTTAGGTTATTTGTAATGCGACGGCCGTCTTCTTAATATTTTAATTTTCACAATATCCATCCTTTTGGACTAAAATCTTATTTGCCATTCCGAACCCTAATGCTAACTCAGTATTTTTAAGACGGATAACAACTGGACCATGTAAAATCATCGAACTGAGTTTGGTAATTTTTATCCCGGGGAAGATGCCCAATGCATTTAGTCGTTTGGTTACTCCTTGGCCACCATGAATTTCTTTAACGATACCAGTCTCGCCCGATTCTAATTGAGTTAGTGGAACTAATTTTATTTTTTTTGGCATTGTTGACATAATCCGTAAATGATTAAACTGTGATCTTCAGAAGCGAAATTAAATTTTCTGGCAAGTTGGTTTTGAATGCGTTCAATGGTTGGACTAAAAAATTCGATGATTTTCCCGCACTGCTTGCAGATAAAATGGTCATGATGTTTATGGCTGTAGTTGTGCTCAAAATGAGTTTCACATCCTACTTCAATTGTCCGTGCAATGCCGGCTTCAGTTAATAACTTTAAGGTCCGGTATACCGTGCTATAACCTATTTTATTGCCTTGCTTTAATAAGATATCGTAAAGTTCATACGCACTAATATGATGTTCGGTCTGCAGAAACGCATTTACAACACTATCGCGTGGTTTCGATTTATTAAGTCCCTTTTCACTACAAAAGCCATTGAAATATTTCTGTAATCTTTGCATATAATTATTATACATAAATGAAAATGAATGTCAAGTTCATCTTTAGCGAGCGCTCGCTGAATAAGTCAGAATACTCCAAAGCCTTTTAAAATCTATCTTCTCCCATACCTTGCAAATTGACCATTATTACCATTATTTTCTTGATAAGAGGAAGGTACAAACTATTTATCTTTTTGGGGGCTTCGGTATTAAAGCACTAAACAAAAGTCTCTATGTGCATTATTTTCAAATCCATAACAAGGAAATTTGATATCTTTTTCTATCAAAACTTTTGGATTAATTTTATCTAAAACACAAAAAGAATAAAACTTTTTCAGATTTTTTAAAGAACCCCAACAAAGTCAGTATTTGTTCAAAAAGCACAAAATGCACAAGCGTATATGTTGATTTTTCTTGTCGGGCTTGATGTCTTTTGGGCATTTTTTTTAGTGTTTTCTTTTTAAATTGGCAGAGAAGGTTTTTATTGTTTATTTTAATTAGAACCTGTATATGGATAATTGTGCATACAAATCGTGTAATTGACTTTTAAGATTAGAATTTGTAATATTAGTGCTTATGCAAGATACGGTAATCAAAAAAGGATTGCGCATTTCAATTATCCAAGGGATATTTACCAATATTCATATTACGCTAACCGGAGGTATGTTTTTAACTGGTCTTGCATTATATTTAGGTGCCTCGCCTTTTCATATTGGACTTTTAGCCGCAATTCCAGCACTTCTAACTAGTTTTGGGTTTATTTCCGCTTTTTTAGTTAATCGGTTAAGTCAAAGAAAATTACTGACCCTTATCACCTCAGGAATTGGTCGAGCATTATTTTTTATTCCAGCCCTGCTTTTACTTTTTAATATTAAACCCCAGTTGACACATTTGTTAATAATTATCGGCATTTTCAACGCATTATTGATGATTGCGGATAATTCTTGGCTTTCTTGGATGAGTGATTTAGTACCGAGAGAGATGCGTGGTCGGTTTTTTGGTATTCGTAATACCGCAATGGGTTTAGTTGGTATGGTAGTATCTTTTGCTGGCGCTAAATTGCTCGATTATTTTAAAGCAACTAACCAGCACAACTTGGGATTAGGTATTATTTTTCTTATTGCCGGTCTCTCGGCTACACTGGGGACAGTTCTTTTGTCACAACAGCCCGAGATTATTACTCGGCGCGCACCGACCAATTTACTCGCAATTATCTCAGCACCATTTAAAGATGAAAATTTCCGAAAGTTTTTGCGATTTGTGGGTTTTTGGTATATCACATCAAGTATTGCAAGTCCCTTTTATTTAGTTTTTATGCTTCAGAATCTTAAAATGCAATATTCAACTGTTGCCGTTTATTCAATTATTGCTGGCATTATGACATTTGTTTTTCAGCCGTTGTGGGGACGAGCAATTGACCGCTTCAAATCAAAACCGATTTTATTCATTAATTTCTTTTCCATAGCTTTTTTACCTTTACTTTGGATTTTTCCCACCGCAGATTTTCTTTGGCCGGTCTGGATCGATGCTTTGCTTACCGGCATTTTCTGGTCAGGGGTAAACTTAAGTGTCTTCAACATTATTTTCTCTTTGTCAGATAACGAAGAACTTAAAGAAAGTTATTTTGCCGTCTTTGCAGCTGTTACCGGTATCGCTGGGTTTGTTTCTTCTTTATTAGGCGGCTATTTAGCAACCTTTTTAAAAGAGTTTAATTTTGAGATTTTGGGCTTAAATATAGTGAATTACCAGCTATTCTTTATTTTTGCCGGAGTATCTCGGTTTATTGCCTTGCTGTTCTTAAAAGAAGTTCAAGAAGCCAAAGCAACTTCACCCAGTTATGCATTAGGCATTATGACCGATTATGCCCTCAGAAGATTAAATTATGGCAAAGAATTTATCTTGAATACCATTAGATTTCTGAGACCAAAATGAAGATATTATATTATTTATAAAAAAATAAAATATCGGGTTCTTTGATGAATTTAATCAGAACATTGATTTTTAATTAGTCATTTAGAGAATACTGGAAAAATTCTAATTTTCGTTATCCAATATATGATATAAGGTTTGAAGCCTAAAACCTTTAGTAATTAGTCTTTTGTTAATAGTCAATAGAGATAACTCTTTCCTTAAATCAAGCTTAGAGCGAGAATGAAATTTTATACTGTATCCTGAAGAGCATAGCGACGCAGAATCTTTTATGCCCAGGTATAATAGCGATTTTTGTGTATTCTCCGCTCGAATCAGAGATATGCTCAAATAAACATTTTGTTATTTGGGAGACTTTTTTAAAAACCCTATTTAAACATACCAATCGTCATCTTTGTTAGAATAATATAGTAGACAAAACGAAGCAATAACTGATTGTATTACATTGATAAACATATACTTATACAATTCATAAGAAAATTCTGATACGATTTGGCTGTTTATGGGGCTAGCCCCTGGGCTAGGGTGGGGGTAGGCCGATTTTGGGTGTTTGTTGGGGTTATGCTAATAAATGTTATAATTGGGGCTATCGTATATACGGCATAGGGAGTCGTTGGTAGGCAAGAGATGAAGCGTCTGCATTATTTGTCTTTTGTGGATTTATTATTATAAGATTACATAACAGATTGAGCAGGTTAGAAAATCGTTTTATTTAGAAGTATCTGTTTTTTACGTTTCTAAACATTGAATCGCAGATAATAATAATTTATTAGTAAAATCGCTTTTTTACTGATATATTACTATATTACATACTATAATTGTATATATATCTATAATAAATATATATCTATAGCATTTCTATTTTACATATCTTTTGATTCCGAATAGGTAGGAAGACTATTTCGGGTTTTTTTCAGATAAAAATTTTCTCTCAGGAATCTCTCAACCAGATTCTTACTAAATTTCTGAAATAGTGCTATATGAGGTTTGATATAAAAGAGCAATAAGATGATTTTAATATAATATTAAGAATCAGACGATAATTACATTTATAAAAAGCTGAAAAGATAATCAAATAATAGACAACAATATTGATTGTTGCCAAATATATTCACGGGGCTTTTAACCCGATTTCCTACTAATTACGAAAATTGTGTCATAAACGATTTGATATAAGATAGCAAAAGATGACCTAATACAATATTAAGATCAGGCATTAGTTTCATTTATTATAAAAGACTGAAAAGATAACCTAATGATAGACCAACAATACTAATTGTTGCCAAATATATTGATAGGACTTTTATCCCAAATTTCTTGCTAATTACTAAAATTGTGCCATAAGAAGTTATTGGTCCAATTAAAAGTAAAACCATACCTGCACCTTGATTCATTCCTTGACGAATTAAAGCATCAACCAAAGGTGGACTGGAGGTTGAGCAAAAATACATTGCTAATCCGAATATCCAAGCGAAAAGATAAGCGTAGCCACCAAATAGAAAATCTTTAATAAAGAGCCCAATTGGCGAAAAGGTTGCAACAATTGCTGCCAGCAAGATACCAATTAAGGTGATTGGTCCAATATCTTTAGGCATGTCGATCAAGGCAAATTTCAAAATTGATTTGATGGGGTTACTTGTGGTCGGATGACAAGAAGATTGAAGTTCATCTTGATTGCAATGCGGACAAATTTCTTGTTCGTTTTCTACTTTTGGTTTATAAATAATAACATTACCAATAATACCGATGACTAATCCTAAAACGATAACCGCAAAGAAAATGTAGCCGGTAAATTTAATACCCAGCAACTGATAAGTTACTAATAAGGCACTAATCGATGTTGCTGGTGTTGCGATCATAAATGCTAAAATTGGTCCTAATTTTATTCCTCTTTTATGAAATGCGACTGCTAAAGGTAATGTTCCCCAACAACAGATGGGAAGGATTGTACCTATTAGAGTCAAGAGCAAAATTGGTTTTAACCCTTTGCCGGATAAATATTTTTCAACGATTGTTCTCGGAATAAATTCATGAATAACGCCTGATAATAAAAATCCGATTAATAAGGCTGGTAAAATTTCAATGAGATAATGATAGAAGTTTTGAATCAATAATAACATCGGAAATAAATTATTTTTAAAAATATTTGAAAATTATGCTAATCATCAGTCTTTTTATTATTGGTCTTTTTAAGTTTAGTAGGATAGTAATACTTTTTACCTACAAGTGAAGGTGGAAAATGTTCTTGGTCAACTTTTGCATTAGGATAGTTATGAGCATACTTATAATCTTTACCATAACCTAATTTTCTCATTAATAGTGTTACCGGATTTCTTAAATGTAAAGGGACAGGTTCAGTGAGATTTTCCAAAGCATCTTTTTTGGCCAATTCGTATGCTTTATAAATTGCATTACTTTTAGGTGCATTTGCTAAATAGACGACTGCTTGAGCTAAGGCTAAATCACCTTCAGGCCGACCAATAAAATCGACCGCGTCTTTTGCGGCATTGGCAATTACCAATGCTAAATTATCTGCATCACCAATATCTTCAATCGCAAACCGAACTAATCTGCGTGCTATATACAAAGGATCTTCACCGGCTTCAAGCATTCGGGCTAACCAATATAGTGAAGCATCAGGGTCAGAATCGCGTAATGATTTGTGTAGCGCGGAGATTAGATTATAATGCTCTTCACCACTTTTATCGAATAATAAAATCTTTCTGGAAACAATATCCTCAATAGTCTGCTGAGTAACGATTTTTTGATGCTTTTCATTGGGCTCAGTTGTTTGTACTGCAATATCCAATATGCTTAAAGCCACGCGGGCATCACCTTGAGCCATAGTGACAATATAATCTAAAATCATTTCTGGAACAACTGGGTTGTAAGCCTTTAATCCTTCCGGATGATTTATTGCCCGCTTAAGAATGGTTTTAAGATTGTCGGGCGATAATTGATGCAAAATATAAACCCGGCATCGGGAAAGCAAAGGTCCAATAACCTCAAATGAAGGATTTTCCGTAGTTGCACCAATGAGAACTATCTTACCGGATTCGACATGAGGTAAGAATGCATCTTGCTGGGCTTTGTTGAAACGGTGGATTTCATCCACAAAAAGAATTGTTGGTTTGTTAAGCATTCGGCTTTGATAGTCCGCTTCTTTTATAACCCTTCGGATATCAGCAACACCAGAAGTTACCGCACTGAAAGCAATAAAATGGGCTTTAGTATATTGAGCAATGAGCCGGGCTAAGGTAGTTTTACCTGATCCCGGCGGTCCCCAAAATATCATTGAGTGTAATTCACCTTTCTCAATGATCTTGCGCAGAGGTTTGCCTTGACCTAATAGATGTTCTTGACCTACAATCTCATCTAATTTTTGAGGTCTTAATCTTTCCGCAATGGGAATATGACCTTTATTTTGAGACGAGATATCAGAATTTGTCACAGGATAATTATAAATCTTTTTTATAAATGGTCAATAAGTTTATGCAATATGTCCATCATATACTATACAGTGAAATTAAATAATGATTATGGGAAACAAGGTTTTTGATGAGTAAAAGTCAATTTTAAGAATATGGGACAATGTGCAAAATATATCACTTTATATTAAATGGCAAAAAAACAATTCCAATTATTATAACAATCCACAATTACTTGATTTAAGAAAAGTTGAAAGAATTAACAAAGTCAAAAAAAACAGTTCCTATTGTTATAACAATCCACGAGAACATTTCGGGCATGACTATGAGACACCGTTTGGATATTTTAAAGAGCAGATACCGGAAATTAAAGATAAAATCCGATGAATTGTTTCGATAATGTTAAATAAAGTAGCCGTATAGGTTCTTAAAGTTAATACAATGTCTTGGTACCACATCTTTATTGGCTCGGTAGTATCTAATAGTTTGTGTAAATTCAGTATGGATTTAATGAAAAAGACGTATTTTCTTTCAGTTTTAACTAATATAATATGTTTAGAGAGAAACACACTTATTGAAGAAAAATCAATTTACACAATAATCTTGATGCTTTCATTGGCTATGGAATTTTACTTGTATAGTAAAATAATTTATTTCTTGTTTGTCAGTTTGAATGACTGAAAGTTTTCGAAGTCAAAGCGACGAAAAATCAGAGTTACGTACGCAATCTCTCATATTGAGACAAACTCTCGCCGGAAAGAAAAAATGAGATAGTTTCATTTGGATAGACAATGTCGCTTGATGAGACCATTATCTTTTCAAACTATTTGAGGGTTGAATGATTAACCGAAGAGAATCTCTTCACTAAAATTTTGCCGCTATTTCCCTTTAAATACTAATAGGCTGGACAGGGTGAGAAGTGCGGCGGATAACATTACGGGACGATAACCAAAACTACCAATGACTCCACCGATTAAAGGTCCGATAATTCCAGATAAACTCATTAATGAGTTAAAGGCACCAACCGCAGTTGCTCTTTCTTGATTATGTTCCAGTAGATATTTTATAGTGCCTAAATACAGACAGGACCAGGATAAAGCAAGCAGTACTTGAAAAGGTAAAATTTGCCAATGATTCTGACAAATAGAAAATATTGTGAAGGTTATGGCGGAAAATATTAAGCCGGCGGTTATCAGCTGGCTACTTTTAAAGCGGTCCAAATAGGGCATAAAGAGAAATTGACCAAAGGCATTGATAGCATAAATTACACCAATCCAAAATTTATTAGCACCAAGTTGTGCTAAATAAATTGGAAAGATTGCCCAAATACCAAATGCACCTGCATGGCGCATCAGAAATGTTAAATAAACCCGCCAGTTCTTTTTAATCACAGAGAAGTCAAAAAAATCTTGTTTTATTATTGCCGGTGTTTTTTCTAATGTAAAAATTGCTAAAATAAATGTAATAAAAAAGATAACTCCAGCCAAAATGAAAAGTCGAAAATAGACAGCAATTATACCGGCAATAATTGAACCGACACCCCAACCCAAAGAACCCATTGCGGTAAATTTTCCTATAGTATTATTCTTTTCATAAGCATAGGTCAAAAGAGCAGCAGGAAACATTCCAACCGCAAAACCGGCAAAGGCACGAATAATAAATAATCTTGTGAGGTTTGTTATGAAAAAATGGGCAAAAAATGCCAATGCGGATATACCCAATCCCCAAACAATATAATTTTTACGGTCGCTTAAATCAGAAAGTCGACCAAATAATAATCCAGCAATAAAGACCATTGTATGATAGGTGGCAACAACTAATCCAATTTCTGCAGGTTGTGCTCCGAGACTTTGTGCAATTAAAGGAATATAGATTAAAATTAAGGTGGGAGCAATATTGGCTAAAAATTGGATTAGAAAAAGATTGGTTGTCGCCGAGTTCACAGAGGCTGATGTAACTTTCTCTACTTAACGCGCTTTGAGTTTACCGCGTTGATGTGTTTTTCTAACCAGGAAAACCAGTCAGCAAGCCCCTTATTGGTCTTACAAGAAATTTTAATAATTTCTAAGGATGGCTTAATCTTTTTTAATGATTTTTCTAATACAAAGAGATCGAAATCAACATAGGGCAGTAAATCAATTTTATTAATTATCAATAAATCGGCTTTAGAAAACATTAGTGGATATTTTGCGGGTTTATCGGTTCCTTCAGGTGTGGAAAGTAACATTACATTATAATGTACCCCTAAATTGAATTCCGCCGGACATACTAAATTACCGACATTTTCAATCAGTAATAAATCAATTTTTTTATAATCAATTTGGGATAATACTGGAGAAAGCATAAATGCATCAAGATGACAAGCACCATCAGTGTTAATTTGAAATACTTCACCACCTGCTTTGAGTATTCTCTGGGCATCAAAGTCGCCTTTGATATCACCTTCAATGACAAAGATCTTAAATTTATCTTTAAAATGAGCAACAGTCTTTTCCAGGAGTGCAGTCTTACCTGAACCCGGAGCGGACATAATGTTGATTGCGGTAATTTTTTCTTGGTCAAATTTTTTTCGATATTCTTGAGCCAAAGCATCATTTGATGCTAAAATGCGATTGAACACTTGAATTCTCATTATCTACCTCCGATGTCGAGGTTATAACGAAAAATTTTCATCTTACCAATCAAACTTTGAAGAAATTATAGTTTCGGCTCTTTTTTCGCCAACAGATACGATTGCGATTTCACAACCTGTTAGTTCTTCAATCTTATTTAAGTAATCTTGTGCCGGCTTGGGTAATTGTCTAAAATCTCGGATATTTTTCGTAGAAGTTTGCCAACCGTTCATCTTTATATATACCGGTTTTAATTCCGCACATAAGTCAGGATTGAATTCTTTAATTGCTTCTCCTTTATAGATGTAGCCGGTGTTTAAATAAATTTCGTCAAGGTCGTCTAAGACATCAAGTTTTGTAAGGGCAATTTGCTTGATGCCATTTATCCGGGCGGTATATTTAACTAAAGGTGCATCAAACCATCCGCATCTTCTGGGGCGTCCGGTAGTAGTCCCAAATTCTTGACCGCGACTTTGTAAAATTTTGCCGGTTTCCTCTGATAATTCAGTGGGAAACGGTCCTAAACCAACTCGCGTCGTATAACTTTTAGCTACACCCAGTAAATTGTCAATGCGAGTGGGACCAATTCCCGTGCCAGTACAAATCCCACCAGCAGAAGGCGAAGATGAGGTCACAAAAGGATATGTACCATGGTCAATATCTAATAAAGTACCTTGTGCACCTTCAAAAAGAATTTTCTTTTGCTGCTCATAAGCCGAATTTAGAAACTCTGAGCCATTGATTGCCATATTGCCGAATTTCTCAATATAGTTTCGATATTCGTCGTAGATTTTCTTCTCGGATAAGGGTTCGGCTTTATAAAGTTCCATTAATAAGAAATTCTTTTGTGCCAGATTTCGTTTTAACTTTTCCCGAAAAACTTCTTCATCTTTTAAGTCGCCAAAGCGAATGCCAATTCGGGCATATTTGTCTTCATAACAAGGACCGATGCCTTGGCAGGTTGTGCCAATTTTTTTCTTGCCCAAGGTTTCTTCGCGATATTTATCAATTGCTTTATGATAGGGAAGAATTAAATGCGCCTTACTGTCAATAAAGAGCCGATGCTCGAAATCAATATTAGCTGATTTTAATTGTTGAAATTCCTGCTCAATTACTTCCAAGTCAACTACACAACCACATCCGATAATACAGATTGTATTGGGATTAAGTATACCAGACGGCACTTGATGAAACGCAAAACGAAAATTATTCCAATGAACGGTATGCCCCGCATTCGGACCGCCTTGATACCGAACAATCACATCAAATTTCTGGCTGAGAAAATCGATTATTTTTCCTTTACCTTCATCACCCCATTGCAAACCGATAATTCCTAAACTGGGCATTTAGTCAGTCAGGTCTCGAGATAAATAAAATAATTGCTGAACTTTTAATCTTATTCTCAACATTAGAAGCGATAAGTAAACGAGAATTTATAGTTTGAGGTTTCAAAGTCATAAATCATCTGGTCATTGCCAACATCGAATTGGAAGCCACGATATTGAATACCGATACCAAAGGTTAAACCAATTTTGTTAATTTTACCTCCGTGTTTAGTAAAGAGAAATTCGGGTAAGGACAAATATTCTTCATCCCCGAACGCATCAATCACCCTAATGCCGCCACGAGCACCTTCTAAATCTTCAAAATAACCAAGCCGAACACAAAAAATATCGTAGAGCCAAGTTTCAATGCCGAAACTTTTCCAGGCTTCCCAAAGTTCATAATTTAACTTTTGGGCAAAAGTCTTCTCATTATATGGGTCATAGAACATTCCAACAAGTACTTTGGTAATTTCTGGGGTAATGTTCAGTTTTATGATTTGATTTTCAACTGGAGTGTATTTTAATCCTAATCTTAACATCCGCGGTAATGGGTCAGAGTTGTCAGTGGTAGAATATGAAATATTAGGACCAATATTTGCCAGCGAAGCACCAATTGACAAATATTTAAGTGGTTTATATAAAACACCAGCATCAAAAGCCCAACTTATTCCAATGCCACCGGTCGTGCCTCGTAATTCTTCAATTGCGCCGAAGACCCAATCTGGCACCAGATAAGAATAGATAAATTTTGCCGAAAACCCAACAGCAACATTTGCTTCGGCTTTAAATCCATAACTACCGCTGATTGCGACATCGAATGTTGTATATTTACCTAAATAATTACCGTTGTGGTCAATGACCTCGGTTTCACCGGTAGTTAGGTAAATGAGATTAAAGGCAATTGTGCCTTGTTTGCGTAAAGAATGACTAAATCCTAAATACTCGTAATACATGTCAGGATAGAGTCCGGGTAACCAATTAGAATGCATTAAAGAGGCATAACTACTATTTAAGAATCCCAAACCACCCGGATTATAATAAGGTGCAGTGGCATCATCGGCAATTGCGGCAAAGGCGCCACCTAAACTTGTTGGCCGTGCGCCAGGCCAGATCATCAAAAACACCGCACCAGGATATTCGTTAGCATAAAACAAATTAATTAAAGTTAATGCCAATATGATTATGGCTATTGTTTGTTTCTTCTTCATCAAGGCCTCCCAGAAAACAATTCAAACCCTCTCAGGCATACAGCCCAAAAGGGTTGAATTAGCAACCGTAGACTTCTGTCGCTTCGCTTTATTTTATGCTGCGAGTTTTCTTTTAAGTGTTTAAACAAAGACCTTTAAATTTCGATAGTACAGTTATTATAGATATTTTTTCATTAAAAGTCAAGGGTGCAATATGTCCAACACATACTATACAGTTTATGGAATTTAATTATAATGGTTATTGAAAACAGGTTTTTCAATGAGCAAAGGTTAATTTTAAGAATATGGGAATATGTAAAATATATCTTTGTTTATCAATATAAACAGTAAAGAAAAAATGGTTCCGATTATTATAAGATTATTATGAAATCTCTGAAAAACGCTCATGAGACACCGAACGCCACAAGAAAAACCAATAATTATGCTTCTGCATTTCATGCCCTTTGGACCAATATTGACTTTGTCAGAGTTCTCATTATTAAGATTATTTTATAAGATTATTATGAGATTACATTTAAGGATTATACGAATTATTATAAAATTATATTTAAGATTATATTTATTATAACAAGCTACAAGAACATTCCTAAAATGACTACGAAACACCGTTTGAGTATCTTAAAAAGCAGATGCCAAAGATTTAATGATAAAATCCGATATGTTGTTCTGATAATGTTAGATAAAGTAGCCATAGAATTAAATTTTTGGAAGAGATACAATGTCTTGGCACAATACCGCCTTAATTCCCATTCTTACACCAAATTCTTTTTGTAATAGAGCGCACTTGTTCTTTATCATTCCAATACTACCTCTATGATTTTTTGAGCAAAGATAAACATAAAGAGAAATCTAAAAAATGTTCAAGAGACACAAAGACCCATAAGAGAAAAACAACCATTATGTTTCTGCATTTCATACCTTTTGACCAATATTGACTTTGTCAGAATTCTTATAAAAATTACTAGTTATAATTAGAATTTTAGACAAGGCGGATTTTTAGATAAGTTATTGGTTTTCTGAAAGATATAGCATTTTGCTTTAAAAAGAGGGTATAGTT
>CAYYPG010000038.1:0-19012 GCA_964473505.1 uncultured bacterium
ATAATTTATCGCGCTTATATATAATACCCGATTTTCTTAGTTCTGTCAAGCCAGAACTTTGATCTCTATACTAATGACACAACATAAGGTTCCGAATTTAATATCTCTTGTCAATAATAATTATCTGAGAACGCTGACAAAGTCAATATTAGTTCAGAATACATGAAATGCAGAAGCATAATTGTTGATTTTTTCTTATGGGCTTGGTGTTTCTTGAGCATTTTTCAGAGTTCTCTTATCTAAATTAACAACCAGTTAAACACCCTAGACAATAGTTTGCTATCTGGTTTCTTATAACAACTCAACCAATGTTTTTTATAACTTCCCTTATGTGCATTTAGGTCAATTTAGAGTAGAAATTACAACCGTCTAACATCTCAACCGATGTTTTTTTTACAACACCTCAGATGCTTAATAATATAACACCTTTCATTAACCAGCGTTGCTTTTCATATATCTCAAACCAATTATACCATATTGCTTACCTACAATACTTTAAGCTGAACTTAAATTAATTTTTATGATTAAACCAACTTCTTAATGTTACATACCGCATTTTACTAAAACTTTCTACCCTCTTTTATGTAAAAACAAACACAAAAAACATTAGTTATAACTAATGTTTTAGACAAGGTGAATTTTTAGATAACTTATTGTTTTACTTAAAGATACCGCATTTCGCCCTAAAAAGAGGGTACTGTCCCCTCCTCAGCCCTCGGGGTTGTTTGAAAAATAGGTGAAAAGGTTGCTTGGGAAAGCGAGGTCAGAGAAAATTTTTGAGTTAGTTTGAGAATCGGTTTGGACAGAGATCTAAGTATTAATTTATGCTCAATTGATAGAATTGATATGGGTGGAGTTGAGAAAATCAATCAGAAAATAATGTACTGAATTATTGTGTCAGTAGTTTAGAAAATCACTTACTTTTATTAAAAGATAATATTTAGTACTTTGGGAAAAGTAATTAAGCCATAATGGTCAAATTTATTCGATCCATAAGTTAGAAAATCATTTACTTTTATCAAGACAGAATACTTGTTTGTTTTGGTAAGCAAATAGAGATGAAATCTTCAAAGGTTTTGAAGTTCAAAACTCAGAAGGTCTTATTATGCAGTGTTGATTATTCAATGTCGAATGAAGCGCTTATTCAGAAAGTTGTTTATAGGTTATAATTATTTAAGTGCTGGTGTTAACCGATACATAAGCGCCGGAATAAGCTAAAACGTTCCGATACCTTATAAAATCAATAAAGAAAAGATATAAAAATCTATTATTCTTTTTGTAATAACGACTATAAAAGAAAGTTTGATATGTTAATCTTAGGCTTAATCTTTATGTTGTTTATTAGGTTTAATTCCTGCCCAACCATCTACCACAAGAAAAGAGATAGATAATAATGTTACTAATTTCTTGGTCTTGATTGAAGAAATTGAAAGCTCAGAAAATATTATTCGAGTTGTAAATCTAGTAAACCAAACAGATATTTTTATAGTGCAAAATAGCACCTTAAGCAGAGAGAACTGTTCTCTTTGACTGAGTAATTATGAATTTACTAAACATCGCAACCCATTATCGCAATTTGATTTTGTGCTTATTTAAGCGCATAAAGGTTGGGTCTTCGGTCTAAGATAATGTGATTATGAGAAGTAACGTATTTATCTAATGCCTCATTCGGGTCAATATCCACAATTTTAATTGTCTCTTCATTGGTCTTGGCTTTAACTAAAATTTCGCCTTTAGGACTAATTATTTGACTCCGACCAATAAACTTTAAGCTTTTTTGCCCACGAATTTCCTTACCTGACCGATTCGCCATTATAAAAAAAACCCGATTTTCAATTGCTCGCACTATAGTTACTCGTTCACCATAAGGTAAAATTAAGTTGGCCGGATGACAAATTATTTGCGCTCCTTTTAGGGCTAAACTTCTTGTAGCTTCCGGAAACATATAATCAAAACAGATAATGATTCCGATTTTGACTCTTTTACAATCGTAAACATCGTATTTAGTATTTCCTGGCGTAAATATTAACTTTTCTTCAAAGAAGAGATGTCCTTTTCGGTAAACTTCGATTTCGTTTTTCGGACTTACAAAAATCGCTGAGTTGTAAACACAATTGCCTACCCGTTCAGCTAATCCAGCAACAATAAATATTTTCTTTTCTTTTGCTGTCTCTAAAAACAGTTTAGTTGTTTCACCCGTCGGAATCGGTTCAGCTAAATCCCAAAGTTCTTGTCGCGTTTGGAAACTATAGCCGGTATTACATAATTCCGGCAAGACGATTAAATCCCCAGAAGTTTTCGCTAAGGCTTTCTTTATCTTTTCAAGATTGGCTTTTTTATCTCCGAATATCGGGGCAAACTGAAAAAAACCTATTCTCATATGAAGCTCAATTAGGTGGCTAAGTTCCTAATTTAGATAATGTTAACTATTTTACAATTTTATGATAGCCGGACTTAAAAGCTTTCAGCGCTTGATTTATCATAGTTTTTTTGATATACCCCATATGACCAATACGAATAATTTTGCCGCGAAGTTCGGCTTGACCATTTGAAAACAACAATCGATGCTTTTTCTTAATATAATCAACAATTTTGGTGCCATCAACATTTTCTGGTAGTTTAATTACGGTTAAACCATTAGAAGGATTTTTCGGAAAGATTTCCAAACCCATTTTCTTGATTTCATTTCGACAATACTCTGCAATCATTCGATGATTTTCCCAAAAATATTTTATTCCTTTTTGATTAATTGATTTTAGACTTTGATACAAACCATAGAAAAGAGAAATTGCTGGTGTCCAGGGCGTCTGATTTTGTTGGCAAAATCGTTCATAAAGTAATAAATCAAAATAATACCGCGGTGAACGCGAGGCTTTAATAATTGTCCAAGCATCTTCATTACAGGCTAAAAATCCCAAGCCCGGCGGAGATGCCAATGCTTTTTGCGAAGCGCCAACCGCAACCGAAACTCGGTACTCATCCATCTTAAACTTATCAGCTCCCAGACCGGCAATCGCATCAACGATTAGTAATCGATTTAATCTATGACAAATTTCACCATACGATTTTATATCGGACAATGCGCCAGTAGAGGTTTCGGTTAGCGTAGTAAAAACGAATTTTACTGAGTCATCGGATCTCAACCTTCGTTCCAAATCCTCCGGCAGAACTACGTCGCCATAAGGTGCAGTTAATGTTCTCATATAAGCTCCGTAGCGGATTAAGAGCTCACGCCACCGTTCACCAAACTTTCCACAAGAGACGACTAATGCTTTATCATTTCGAGAAATCAAATTACAAACTGCGGCTTCCATAGCTCCTGTTCCTGAAGCGGTAAAAATAAATATTCTGCCTTTGGTCAAAAAGATTTTTTTTAGTTCTTGAATCGTGGCTTCAAACAAACTGCTAAAACTCGCTTCTCGATGATAAACTAACGGTCGATTTAATTGATTTAGAATAAAATCCGGAACCTCGGTAGGTCCGGGAGTAAATAGAGTATATTTTTTATCCTTGCTTTTTTTAATAATAACTTTCCCTTTCATCTTTTTTTCTATATTACAAAAATTTAATTGTATCTTTTTATAATGCTAATGATATTAAGCCGATTGTATCATCTGCTGTTGCAATTGCCTATCAAGACAAACATAGAGTTTCATGATGTTTAAGGATGCAGACAAAGAATTTGAGGGTGGATAATTAGACTAAAGGCAAACATATTCGATTAATTCCTTTTTGTCATACTAAGTTAATTCGATTCGGCAGAACGAAGAACTTCAAAGTGAAATCCTCACAAGATCTTGACATACGCACCCATAACAAGCAAACAAATTTTGTCTTTTTTCTAATTGGCTCAAGCCATCTTCTATTTTTTCTTAAGTAGCCATTCTTTACTTTTCTTAAGCGCACAAAATTCACCACACATTGTACAAGTGCCTTTGGTCTTCAAGGGATAGGCATTGTATATTTTCTGCGCGTGTTGGGGATCAATTGAGAGCGCAATCATTTTCTGCCAGTCCAATTTGGCCCGGGCTCGAGAGATTTTATCATCCCAATTACGCGCACCTTTTTTACCGCGGGCAACATCTCCTGCATGAGCGGCAATACGGGATGCAATTACACCTTGTCGAACATCTTCAACCGCTGGTAATCCCAGATGTTCTGATGGCGTCACATAACAGAGAAAATCGGCGCCGTAATAACTTGCTAAAGCACCGCCAATCGCTGAGGTGATATGGTCATAACCACAACCAACATCCGTTACCAGGGGTCCTAATACATAGAACGGTGCTTCATCACAAAGTAATTTTTCCAATCGAATGTTGGCTTCAATTTCATTAATCGGAATATGCCCAGGACCTTCAACAATTGCTGCTACGCCTGCAGCCCGTGCTCTTGCGACTAACTCGGAAATTACTAATAATTCTAAGATTTGTGGTTCATCGGTTGCATCGTAGATCGAACCGGGTCTTAATCCATCACCTAAACTTAAACAGGCATTATAATCCTTGGCAATTTGTAATATCTCATCATAATATTCATAAAGTGGATTCTCTTTTCGATTATAACGCATCCATTCAATAATCATTGAACCACCGCGACTAACCACACCGGTTAATCGAGCCGTTTTCTTAACACTCTGCATATTTCTTAGAGTAATTCCACAATGAACGGTAATAAAATCAACTCCGTCAGCCAAATGATTTTCGATTACTTTGAGAAAATCTTTAGGCTTAAGGTCGACAAAACTTTTGTGTTTTCTTTGGGCATAAAAACTTGCCTCATAAAGCGGGACTGTGCCCACGGGCACCTCTGAAGCGTCAATTATTGCTTTTCGAATTTCAGGAAGATTGCCCCCTGTAGAAAGGTCCATGATCGTATCTGTACCAACTTCAATTGCAACCTTTAACTTTTCTAACTCTAATTTTAAGTCTACCCGCTCTGGTGAAGTTCCAATATTACAGTTTACTTTTGTGCTCAAACCTTTACCAACTGCTAACGGTTTTATCTTCTTAGGTCTTTTTTTGTTTAAGAGAATAACTATTGTTCCATCCCTAATACCTTTTTCTAAATAGGAGTATGATACCCCCTCTTTTTGGCCGATTGTTTTCAAAATATTATTTTTCATATAATCGACTTAGTTTTGATAAAGCATACGATTTGTCAAAACAATGTATTATAACAAAATTTAAGCCATTATCTAGCATACACGAATGAATGAGTTGAGTTTATCATATAAATTTGCTATATCTCAAACCGCACATTATTCTTTTATTATGATTAGTTATGATAAATTCAATTAAAGTTTACCCTAAGAATTAGACGTCGTCAACATCCTCTTACAATCGGTCAAAATTAATTATAATCGATATAGATTAAGCCGAGGATAAGAAAATAAAAGCAAAAAGAATTACCGTCGCTCCGCAATCCTCCCAAAACAAGTAAATTGTAAAGTTTCATCGATCTATTATCCTTCTTGTGACCACACAAAAAGTCTTATGAAGAAAAAAACATATAATTCAAAGACCTGTAGATTGTTGTTCGATCGCAAGATGAAAAAAATTAGGGATTGAAGAAAACAAAGTTATAAACTTAAGCCCCAAACCGAATAACACTTCAGAAATACTTTCGTATGTGGTCGTGGTTTTGTTTTGATGACCATCAGTTTGATAATCTAAAAATTTCAATCCTACCGAGTTAGACATTTGTTTACATGAAAATTTACGGAAAATCTGTCTTTGGACCGTCCAATTACAAACTAACATGAACCTTTATTCTTTTAATGTTACTTGACCTCGGACATCAATACCACTGATTGCCGTGACAAATATTTTTGAATCACCCCTTTGTTTATAATGTTTAAAAAGTGCGTTTAGGCATTAAAAAGTAGTTAAGATATTAAAAGAAAGTTTCGGTTAGATAAAAATCTTTATGTGGCACTTGTTTTTATGCCGTAGAGTTTTACACTGTCGAACAAAATTCTGATATGATATATCCCCTTTACTAAGCCTTGTTGGATGTTGTCCCGATTATAGTTTTCTTCCTTATATCTTCAATAAAGACCTTATTAATTCTTTATAAAAGCTACTTGGTAAAGGAGATTTTATATCATTTCGTATTTATCATGTAAGGTATCTTAGGCCGGCAAAAAAATGTTAGTTTCCTAAGCAAATTATCTGTCCCTTTGAGAAAAATCCTGGATTAGAAAATTTATTTGTCACCCAAAATCGATATATTTTTCCAAACCGCATACGCCAATTTCTCGGTACCATTTCTTCGAATTAAACCTATATAGTCATTAGTGTCTAAATCGGTAAGCCAGGCCCAACCAAATAGTTTCAAATTCATTCCTTGATTTTGTGTCAGTTGTCTTGCGGCTAAACCAAGAAATTCGGCTTGTGCCGAATCTCCACCAAAAACCGGCAACGATGGCCAAGCGATTTCACTGAAACCGAACTGTTTGCCCGGTAGAATACTCTCAATTCTTGATTAATAGTTATTAGGAATATCGGTTGGTCGATTAATAGGTTGAACTGCATGGGGATAACTGGTAAAGACTAATAAATCTAATTTTGGGGGATTTAACATTCTTAAAACATTAAGATTGGATTCGCGATATTGAGAGGACTATTTCTCGAGCAAATGTACAAAAAATTTTCAGTTGTGGGCAAATAATTTTCAAGGTGTCGTAGATCTTGTTATAAAGACTCACATAATGCTGAAATCCATTGGGATTGCCGGATGTAGTATCATAAGCCTCATACCAGCGATTAACTTCATTACCCAATGATATATATAATGGTTTAATTGCTTTAACAACTTCAATTGCTGCATTCTTATAAGCATTGCGCCATCCGGAATTACTTAAACTGGAATTTTGAATATTAGGCGGTGAAACTAAAGTCATTCCTGTACCGATAAATGAGAGATGAATTAATGGAAACATTCCATTACCCCGAATCAGATTGGTAACAAAAGTTTGACCCCAACTGCCTTTTAAGTCCGATGCTAAATTATAAAAAGGTGTTGGTCTTCCCCAAACCGGTGCAAATTCAGCATATCGCGCAGCCTGACGATAGACACTTTCAAAATTTTGCCCTTCGGCTGGCGTTGGTAAAACACCCATAAAGAATCCTCGGATGGGTAATACGGGCGAATCTTGCGGGCTTATGGGTTCTTCTTTCTTTTTATGACAACTTGATATTAGTATAATATTAATAATAAGATACAATTGGTTTTCATAATGTATAAGTATAAAGAATTTTAATCTAAAGCCAAATGTTTTAACGAATTCTATTTTTCTATGATGGCCAGGAGAAAAATTTTAATACAGTAAAAATAAACTCATCTCTTGTTTTCATAATAAATTTATAATAAAATATTACGTTGTAAAGTTAAGTAATTGTGCAGTGCCATGACATTGTATTTACTCCAAAGGACCTAATTTTATAACTCTTTTATCTAACATTATCGGAACAACACATCTGATTTTATCAGTAATCTCCGACATCTTCTTTTTAAGATACTTAAGGGGTGCCAGACAGTCCTACCCGGAATGTTCTTGTGGATCGGTTATAGTAATTGAAACCGGTTTTTGGCTCTTTCTAATATAAATAGCATATAATAGCATAATAATTGAAACTGATTTTTTAAAACTCTCTAAGTAAATAATATATTTTGCACAATGCTTTATATTCTTAAATTAACCTTTTCTCGTTGAAAAACCTGTTTCCCATAACCATTATAATTAAATTTCATAAACTGTATAGTATGTGTTGGACCGATTGCATTATATTATTTATTATCTTCAAATTCATTGCAAGGAAAAGTTATATCTTTTGTCAAAACTTTTAAGTTGGTTTTGAGTAAATCATTGGAAAACATCAGAACTTTTTCATTATTTTCTCGATGAGTATTGAAGATCGCTGGAACTTCCTTTTTACAACTTTTGTCTCGCTCTAGTTGCCAATAGTCTTTATTCAAATCAATATATTCAATGTGCAACTCGCGACTGGCAATAATTTCACCTCCTTTTTTTACAGATTCTGTTTTGCTTTATAGAACAATAATCTTTATTCAATATCAATATATTCAAAAAGCATCTCTTGGCCGGCAATGATTTCAACTCCTTTTCCACAATTACAACTAACTTCTAATCCGGTAAATTCTTTTCTGCATTGATGACAGCGAACTTTGATTGGGACTATCTCAATTTCTAAAATTGCTTTTTCCGCAAGCGTGCCGATTTTTATCTGGTCAAAATAAAAATTGACACTCTCCGGGACGATTGCTGAGCCTTCACCGATTTGTAGTTTGATTTTATTGATTCTTTGAGCATTATGTTTTTGTGCCTCAGATAATGCCTGATTAAGTATTGACTGCGTAATACTAAATTCATGCATTGGAATCCGCTAAAATGAAAACTTGTGACTCAAAACTAAAATGGACCAAATGAATTAGTTATTTTGATTTCGGTGGAGGGGTAGAGGTCTTAGACATCAAAGACTGTAACATTTGTTGGGCAACATTATCTTTGGGATTACGGACCAGCCAATCTTGTAATACCGCAATGGCTTTCGCAGTATCTTGCATATTTTCCGTATAAAGACCGACTAAACTCTGAATTGGCTCAGGTTGATTAGGCGCTAAACTGCGTGCTTTTAGAAACGCCTGCTCGGCTGAGGAATAATTCCCTTGACTCTGATAAATCCAGCCACGCCTTAACATTAATTCTGGGTCAGAGATGCCTTGTTTTTCCACGGAATCTAAAAAGGCAATCGCATTATCATAATCCTGTTTTAACATTGAAAAGACCGAAAGATTATAATAGATGGGAATTTTTCTTTGGGGTTCAATATCAAATTTTAAAGTTTGGCTTAAGGTCGCAATCGCTAAATCCAAATTTCCCATCTTTTGATATTCTTGCGCTAAGGCCGCATAATTGGCAATGTAATTTAAGAATAGTCCTTTAGTGTTATCATCTTTTACCACTTTGGGATCGAGCATACTATTCATCTTATAGACTTTATTGACTAAATATTCTGTTCGGGCTAAATCAATTTGATTGGGTGATTTGACATTAGTGACCCGGTTGACCATACCTTCTAACCGAAGATAGGGTTCAACATCTTTTAGATTTTCTGCACGGTCAACCGTTGTTGCGAAATAGATGGGCATTACACCTTCTTTATAATTGTCCATCACTTTCGCCATGAATTTTTCGGCGCTTGAAGCATAGTCTTCAGGCCATTTCAATTTAATCCCAGCATTAGTTGCGATAATATCACGAAGCATAATATCTTTCAAAAGGAAAGTTCGGCGTCCTTCACCCACAAATCCTTGAGGTAGTCGGTCAATTTCTTCTAAAGAGAATGAGATCGGAGCTCCCCATTTTTTAAGTTGTTTTACGTACCAATTTGTATTTAATAAAGAGAGATTGGCCACCGCAACATTTTTACCAAATTTCGGGTCATAATTCGCAATCCGGTTGGGAACTTCTTGAACAAACCACAGCGGAAAAGTATCATTATCGCCATTGGTAAAAAGAATATTTTTCTCGCCTTGACAAGAAATCAACATATTATAACCATATTCTGCTGGAATCCAATTGTTCCGCCGGGTAACAGTTCCATAGTTAAAGAACATGGGAATAAACATAAAGACTACGCATAAGCCTGCGATGGCTTTAGTGTAGATCCGGTGAAATTTTAATCGCGGAATTACATAACCTAGAAACGCATTAATTCCCAAGCCAACAAATATCGAAAAGAAGACGAATGAAAACGCAAAAAAGTAATCACGCTCTCGGACCTCTCGGAATCGTAAATGTTGTCTGGGATCAGAGGGAGAGTATTTCAGATTAAGATAAGTAATCAAGCCTAACGATGCAACCAGAAAACATAAAAATACCAGCCACCAAGATTTGCGGTCTTTCTTAAAATGGTCAACCATTCCATAAAATCCAAGAATAATCGGAATAATGCCGATTAGGGCTTGCCAACGAATTCGATAAAAGATATCAAAATATCTTTCATTGCCCCATTGCCAAAGCAGATAGCGGATATAAAATTTTATCTGCTCAAAATATGCCCTAACCAATCCATATGCCGGATAACTATTGGGATAATTTCGATAATCGTTTTCGGTTAAAAACTGAGTCTTTCGTGGATAAAGTTTCATTGGGTCGTATTGCTCGCGTTTAAGGACACTGACAAAATCTTCCCATTTTTGGGGATTGACTTCATTAATTGACGGTTCTTGCCGGGCACGCACGATAAGATAAAATTGAACCGTGCCGGCAATAAAAATTAGTAATAAGCCCCATAATACATACCGACTATCAAGCTTTTTCTTTGTATAAAGATAATAGAGATACCCTGCATAAACGACAACAAAAATAAAGAACAACAAGAAGTTAGTACGGAGAATTTGAATGACCGAAACAGTCGGTGATGCTAAAAATAATACAAAGTAGTCAATTAATTCTAATCCGGCAACTGCGACAATAATTAAAAAGAGCACAATTAATTCAATAACGTGAAGTTGGAGCACGGATTTGCGGTCAACAATAAAGGCAAAGATAATTAATGGAAAGAGCAACATTAAAGGTGTAAAATGAATACCGGCGGACAAGAATAGAAGATAGATAGCAAATAGTACGATCCGATTATCCCCAATACCTTGTTCCACCTTATCCCGCCAAATTAATGCCAGATAAATTACTAATAATGCGGCAACCACACACGGTGTATATACTTCGGTTTCCACACAATTATCCCAAAACGAATAAGCAAATGCTAATCCGATTGCACCTGCAATACCTGCAATATGGGCCAAATACGGAATTCTTTGACGAAGCGCCTGGCCAGCTTTTTGTAATGAAATGAGTTTGTAGATAACAAGGTAAGCCAAGGCACAGGAAATTGCGCCAAAAAAGGCAGTTAGAAAATTTACCCGAAAGGCATATTCCCGACTAACGGGAATTAACGAGAAAATTCTTCCTAACATTACGAATAACGGTGTTCCCGGAGGATGGGGAATGCCTAAAATATAAGAACAGGCAATAAGTTCACCACAATCCCAAAAAGAAGCAGTCGGTGCAATCGAATAGAGATAAACTCCTAAAACAACAATAATGATACTGAGACTAATAATTAATTTGACTAACCTTGGTTTCACAACAAATAACTCAAACCTTATACGAAATTATAAATAACGATAAATGTTCTTTCAAAAGTCAATAGAAACAGAACGCAGCATCTTTTGACATTGAAAAACACATCTTTGATTTTCTTTAACAATTTCATTCAGCATGACAAAAGAAAACCTACTCATAGTTAATTTAACCAATCTCGACATCATAAAAACCATTAAGTCCTGTTAGTTTTCATTTTCGCGATAGTTTTTATATTCAATTTTATTACAAATAGCCATTGCTATTTACTAAGAACTTCAGATAGTTTATCTTGAAGTTGAGCAATTGTCAAGTCTGTATTAATTATTCCCTGCTGGGCGAAGGAGATATTACCGGTTTGTCCCGAGACAATAATCGAAACTGCATCAGAAACATTAGTAATACCGATACCGGCGCGATGGCGCATTCCCCGAAAAATACTCCGATATGAAGTTTCGGTATCTGGACTGCCTGCATCTGGTTCACTTAAGGGTAATGTGCAGCCGGCAGCGATTATCTGGTCTGCCGAAATGATGCAGGCACCGTCATGCAATGGTGAAATCGGGTTAAAGATAGAAATAAGTAGTGGCGCTGATACTCGAGCTTCGATTTTTGTTCCAGTTTCAATAAAATCCTTTAATCCAATTTGGCGTTCTAATACAATTAATGCCCCATATTTGTTTTCCTTAAATACTGAACACGCACGGACAATTTCTTCAATCATTTTCTTTTCCGATACTGCTTTGAGTAAAAACCGAAAGGCGCGAATACGACCAAATCGTGCTAACGCATTTCGGATTTCGGGTTGAAACAGAATAACAAAAATTACTACCCAAACTGTCTTTAAGGAATCGACAATCAGTCCTAAGGCCTTAAAATCGAGCCAACGTACCACCACGGAAAGGACCAAAATAATGATTAAGGCATAAAGCATTCTTAATGCCCGAGTGCCTCGAAGAAATCTCAAGAAATAAAAGATTACGACCGCAACCACAAGAATATCAATAAAGTCGCGATAAGTGGGTTTAAGAAAAGATAACATCTTATACTAATTAGCCTTTATCTATAATAAAAAATCAAATCACAAAAACACATTTTAAGTCAGAGTGCGAGGTAATATTTCTTTAAAAAATCTTATTTACCATAATAAGTCTACCAAAATAATCATAACAATCATAAAAATATATTTTAAGAGCTATTCTTCGGAAAAAATTTTATCCAACGAAGTCCAATGCGTTGGACTACCCACCCATAGAAAATCAAAGATCGAAATTTTTGGCTAATATCCACAAATTCTTCCTTTTCGTATCTTCTTAAATTTTAGGTTTTGTAGGAATTTAATCATTTTGACTTATTAGAATTCTATGACTACAACTATAAGAAAACTCGGCTATGCGCTCATGCGACGCGAAAGTCTCATTAGAAAATATCTTGATAGATTTCACCTACAAAATGACAGAAGTTTCAGTTAAGCAATAAAAATATTTATTTTACAAATCCGCGTAGTAGACAAACTCTAAAGGATGCGGTGTCTGGTTAATGTCTTGAATTTCTTGATATTTGGTTTCAATCCAGAAATCAATAATTTCTTTAGAAAAAACATCGTCACACACTAAATATTCAAAATCATTTTTAAGCGCATCAATTGCCGATTTCAAGGAAGTTGGGATTCGGCTAAATCTTTGGTCGTCTTTATCGGAAATTGATAACCCTTTTTGGGGTTTGGTTAAATTACGGGTTTGACTTTTTCTCACCCCATCTAATCCGGCTAAAAGTAATGCGGCTAATGCTAAATAGGGATTACAAGTAGCATCTCCCACTCGAGATTCAATCGGAAAATCTTCCGCGTATCCGGGAATACGAATTGCTGAAGTTCGGTCTGCGACGCCTATTGTTGGTGCCCGTGGAGTCTCAAAACTGCCACTTAATCGTTTATAGCAATTAGTTGTCGGATTGGTAAAGGCACATAGCGAAGCGACATGCAAGAGAATACCGTTAACATAACTTTCACCAAACGCGGATAAACTACCATTTTTACCTTTGAACAGCGATTTGCCGTCGCGTTCTAAAATATGGTGAAAATGTAAACCTGAACCATGACGATTTTTAATCGGCTTGGGCATAAAAATTACATATTTATTCTGTCGCCGGAAATAATTGCGGATGATGTATTTTGCCAACATAATGTTATCCGCAGTGTTAAGAGGTTCAGTATAGACAGTTTCAATTTCTGCTTGACCAAATTCCCCACCTTCATGATGATGATGATCCTTTACCTTGACTCCACAAGCTTCAAGGATTTTAACCAATTGATTGCAGTCATCAGCATAAATATCTGCTGGTGGCGCCTGATGATAGGCGCCAGTTAACGCTGATGCTTGCTCATCAGTCGAAATGGTAACTGATTCTCGAATGATGTGAGTTACTGCTTGAGACGAAGTTGATCCAGATTGATTAGTTGATTGTGTTATAACTCCGCTTACGAATTCTACATAACTAAAGACATAAAACTCAAGTTCAGGTAAGAATAAAATTCTATCTACATCTAATTCCTTTTTAATTAAATTTATCGCATTTTCTAAAATCCATCTTGGGTCTTTCTCATAACGCTGACGAGTAATCTGACTTCTGCTCAACTGGCTTTCGTCGGATACGGATTTTATTCTATTGGTATGAAGCTCGCTTCGGTGAAAAAAAGTTTCTTTAGGTCGCATTCGGTAGGGATAATAAATCTCAGCAAAAAATGAAAGAGTCTTCGCAGTATAAAATGGGTCAATAAAAGAAGTAATTTCATCGGGCATTAAGACTAAATCACTACGTTCGGTTCGCTTAAATCCTTTTAAGGAAGAACTATCAAAACCAACTCCATTTTCCCGAGCGGTCTTCAAGTAAGTTATGGGAAAAGTGATATGTCTTAACTTTCCAAGAAGATCAACATATTTAAGGTCAATAAAATCAGCGTCCGATATGGATTTTAATTTACTTGAAGGAATACTATTTCGGTCATCATGTTTCGAAGATATCATAATAACCATTATCATCAATAAAGCTAAAAAGTCAAGTGTTAACTATAAGGATTTTGCATAAATACTCTTGGTCATCCTGATATTGACTCAGATTTTTACAACCATTGATTTTATTAGAGACAAAAACCAAGTCAGTATGACATTTTGTATAATTATAGACTTCTGCCGCGTTCTTACTAATAAGAACTCGGACAAAGTCAATATTGGTTCAAAAAGGATGAAATGTATAAGCATAATCGATGGTTTTTTCGTATGGGACTCGGCGTCTCTTGAGCATTTTTCAAACTTCTCACTAATGATATATTAAACATGTGGCTGAATACACCATTTTCTTTAACATCATCTCAATACTGATTTTACACAAAATATTACACACTAGCCAACATCCGCTAAGAAAAACCACAAATCCATACGCAATTACCAGAAAAACATATACATCCAAATTACTATCAGCACAAATGATTTTCGCTAAATTTTCTAATTCAATAAAAATACCTCACAACATATTTACAAACAAAAAATTTAATATTACAACATAGATAAATTGATAGCAAAGAATATAACAAAATTAAAAAGGCATTAAAGATGGTCTATTAATAAATATAAACGAACTTATGAATTTTAATGTGTTAATGCTAAACTCTTTTTCCCTATTACATCGATATAAGACATTAAAGAAGGTCTATAAATATAAACGCATAAAAATTCAACTTGTTTTTCCCTAAAAATACTTTTATAAGTTTGGCATACGACATATGACAAAAAGATATAAGATAACCATTTAATAAGTGTTCGAGATATAGAATTTATCGTAATCTGTTAAACACTATTAACAACTTCATCTGTGAGAATGGGTTATTCTTTTGCTATCCGCCAAAAGACAAAATATGTATTATAAATTAGGTTAACAGTCTTCTATTATTTTCTCAATGGTTGTACAAGTATAAATTTGGCGTTTGGTAAAAAACAAAAAGACCGTGTAGGAAAGTATCCTCCAATAAAGAACGTAATTTATTATTGCTTATTATGCTATTGTGTTAATATATGCTCTTAATGGTAACTGATTTTTTCTTTGGACTTCAAATTAGCATGGCTAGCGGCAAGTCGAGCGACACAAACTCGAAATGCCGAACAACTTACATAATCAAGCCCAATTTTATGGAAAAACTCAATTGACTCAGGATTACCGCCATGTTCACCACAAACGCCGATTTTTAATCTGGGGTTAACATTTTTCCCCTGTTTTACGGCTAATTTTATAATCTCGCCAACGCCGTTGATATCCAGAACTTCAAACGGGTCATTGGCTAAAATTCCGTTTTCAATGTATAAGGGCAAGAATCTTCCGGCATCATCTCGAGAAAATCCGAACACGGTTTGGGTCATATCATTAGTACCAAAGGAAAAGAACTGTGCTTCTTGAGCAATCTCGTTTGCAGTTAATGCTGCTCGAGGAACTTCAATCATTGTGCCGACTAAGTATTGTAGTTTTACCCCATGCTTTTTTATGATTTCATCGGCAATTTTAACAACTAATCGTTTCTGGTGGATAAATTCATCAACTTTACTGACTAAGGGTATCATAATTTCTGGAAAAACTTTTTTGCCTTCTTTGGTTACTTCGCAAGCCGCTTCAATGATTGCTTGAACTTGCATTTCAGTAATTTCCGGATAAGCAATACCTAATCGACAGCCACGAAATCCTAACATCGGATTATCTTCTTTAAGGGAGTTTATAATATTTTTGACTTGCTCAACTGAATAACCCATTTCTTGTGCCAGTTGATTAATCGCGTCTTCTTCTTTCGGTAAAAATTCATGGAGTGGTGGGTCTAAAGTTCTGATAGTTACGGGCAGTCCGTCCATAACTCTAAATATTTCTTTGAAGTCTTCTTTTTGCATCGGCAACAATTTTGATAAGGCTTTTTTCCGTGTTTCTACATCTAAAGCTAAAATCATTTCGCGCATGGCTGAAATTCTGCTTGCACCAAAAAACATGTGCTCGGTTCGACATAAACCTATTCCCTCAGCACCAAATTTACGAGCGGTTATCGCATCTTGCGGAGTGTCGGCATTGGCTCGAACTTTTAGAGTTCTAATCTCGTCAGCCCATTTTAAGATGGTCTTAAACTCATTTGAGAGTTCGGGTTCTACTGTGGGAATTTCACCCAAATAGACCGAGCCACTGGTGCCATCAATGGTAATAATATCGCCTTCGTTTATTTCTTGATTACCAATTTTGACTTTCTTATTCGCCTCATCCACAATAATCTCTTCACAGCCGACAATACAAGGTTTTCCCATTCCGCGGGCAACTACTGCAGCATGCGAAGTCATACCACCGGTTGCAGTAAGAAAACCAACTGCCTGCGCCATTCCGGCAACATCTTCCGCTGAAGTTTTTGGTCTCAGTAAAATTACTTTTTTACCGGCTTTACCTAACCGGACCGCTTCTGCACTACTTAAAATTACTTCGCCTGAAACCGCACCAGGCGAAGCCGGAAGCCCTTTGGTTAGTGGTTTTGCCTTAACCTTATCTGGAAGCATGGGATGGAGTAATGCCTCAACTTCATCTGGCGAGATTCTTAGCACTGCTTCGGTTTTAGTTATTAAACCTTGCTTTGCCATATCATAAGCAATTTTAACTGCGGCCTTGGCCGTTCGTTTACCTCGCCGGGTTTGTAAAATCCAAAGCCGATTGCGTTCAATGGTAAACTCAACATCCTGGACATCTTTGTAATGATTTTCTAATTTTTTCAGGAGTTGCAATAATTCTCGGTAATTTTTGGGATGGGTTTGTTGTAACTGTTCTATGGGCAGAGGAGTTCTGATACCAGCAACGATGTCTTCACCTTGAGCATTAATTAAGTATTCACCATACGGTTTACGCTCACCCGTTGCTGGGTCGCGAGTAAAAACAACTCCGGTTGCCGAATCTTCACCCATATTGCCGAAGACCATGGCTTGAATATTTACTGCGGTTCCCCAGTCTTCAGGTATTTTATAAATCTTCCGATATTCTTTAGCCCGAGGATTGTTCCAAGATTCAAAGACCGCAATAATTGCTCGCCAAAGTTGTCGATAAGGGTCTTGGATAAACGGTTGACCAGAAAGTTCAACAACTTTTTGTTTATAAAGTTCAATCAAATGCCAAGACGCTTGTTTTTCCTCTTCGTAAATTTTATCAAAATCCTCTTGTGGTAATCGCATGACAACATCCGTAAACATTTCAATGAATCGGCGATAACTGTCCAGAGCAAAAAACTCATTTTGAGTAAGCGAAGCCAATCCTTTGGTGGTTTCGTCATTTAATCCTAAATTTAAGACTGTGTCCATCATACCAGGCATGGAAGCTTTTGCGCCCGAACGAACGGATAATAAAAGGGGATTTTTCGGATTGCCAAACTCTTTTTGTGTTAGGCGCTCAATGTGCTTTATGCCTTTCTTAACTTCGACTTCTAATTGTTTCGGATATTTACCGGTTTTCAAATATTCCACACAGGCTTTAGTGCTAATAGTAAAACCAGGTGGCACCGGAATGCCAATGTTGGTCATTTCAGCAAGTCCTGCGCCTTTGCCACCTAAAATGTCTATGAGTTTTGCTGAACCATCAGCTTTTTTACCACCAAAACGATAAATCCAAGGCACATTTACCTCCTGTATTTTTCTGAATATACTGCAATACAAAAAGTTTTTATTCTCGTATCCAAAGTTTGTCTGCATAACGCTTTCATTATTTTGTTATTGTATGCTGGACGATAAAATTTTGGAACACTAAAAAGAACTTTCATTCTTTGTTCTTAAAAATCTTTTTTAGTCAGATAATCTTTAATCATACTGATTAGATCGGAACTCATTTTCTTATTCGCAAAATAATATTTAATATTATCGTCAGGATGAGTGATAAAAGTAGAGACGAGATAATTGGAAAATAGAATGTAAAGTTTTTTCTTTGAATGAAGATATCGCCGGGTAAAGGGAAAATGTGAAGTTTGCCAAGAAGAAATATACCCAATCCAAAAATAATAAGAAAAAGTCCAAGAAGGATTAGGATTTTTCCAAAACCAGAAAAATCAGGCATGATTAACCATTGTCCTGCTTATCACGATTATTTTGCTCGGTTTCATCTGTAATATCTTTGGGGTCAAGGTGTTCGCTGGCGGATAAAAAGTTTTTGATTAGTTCTAAGGCTTGAGCATAATCATCTTCTTCAACTAAAATTTCACCCCAGGTGGGCCGCATCATTTTAGCAATCCCATCATACCAAGGAATTTGATAGGAACGAAGCACAACCGGAATACCGGATTGTTCTAATAATGACTTAATACTCATAGCCATAAGTTCATTTTCGGGCTTATAGACAGTTTTTAGCGACATAATTTAAACTAAGCAGATATATAAGATTTTATGACTTAGAAATTATTTGTGATTTATAAATTAATCATGATCTATGGATTACATTGTAATTTGTAAAGTACTTGTGGTTTATACATTATTTTCGATACCGTAGATAAGTCTTTTGTCACGAGTTTCCATTTATGAGTAATATATAGACCATTTTTTATAAATTTGTTGTAATTTGTAAAGTATTTGTCGTTTACACATTACCTTCAACGTCATAAGTTAATAAAACCTTTAGCCTCAAGTTTCCATTATAATTATATTTATTAATAGACCATCTTTAATGCCTTATATCGGATTCCATAAATTTTATTTGAGCAATTATATTTTAGTTTACCTGAATTGTCAAGAATTGAGACGGAGCGTTCTGAAAAAGTCAAAGTGCCTCGAAAGCCGTATCAAGCTATGTTATCTT
>CAYYPG010000039.1:0-17813 GCA_964473505.1 uncultured bacterium
AGTTGCGGTTTTATAGTTGTCGATTCAGTTGCGATTTGGTGTTGGAGCGACAGCAAAATCTTTATATCTCTTCTAAATAACTCAGAACGCTTCGATGCCTTATAAAATCTGCCTTCTCTTGTTTTCCACAAATTGACTATCATTACCATTGCTTTTAAGTTATAAACTTTTTAATCTTCTTCTTGTTCTTCGATTATTATGCCACCAGAAAAATTATTCTCTTCAAATCCATAACAATGAAGGACCATATCTTTTGTCAAAACTTTTAAGTTTGTTTTGGGGCTAATGATTGCAAAGTTTTTCTTTTCTTTTTGTTCTATCTATTATTCCATAATTATCTATTTAGTGACGAAAGATAGGATGATATGTTTTATTATTTACCAAAAACTTGTAAGGCTTCACTGGCAACATAAAAAGAACCAGTAATAATTATCGGGTATTTTCCTCTTGGGTTGAGATTTAGCGCTTCTTGAATTGCAGATTTTACCGTGGGGATAACAGTATAAGAGATGCTAAACGGTTTTAGGTTTAAAGCCAACTCGGTTGCGGGAATATGCCGAGGATTTTGAGATTGGGTTAGAACAAATGTTTTGGCTATGGGCACGAGGTCTCTGAACATTGTTTTAATCAACTTACCCCGCGAGGACCCAAAGATAATTATTGCTTTTTTCTTTATTATGCTTTTAACAACCGTAACTAATGCTTGGATTGATTCAGGGTTATGAGCACCATCAACGATTATCAAAGGATTTCTCGAAACCACTTGAACGCGACATAGAATTTGACTCTTGGATAATCCTTGCTTGATCCCAATACAAGTAATTCTTTGGTCTCGGGTTTTTAAGTAGTTCAAAACTCCGAGCACGGTCTGAACATTTTCAATTTGATGTTTACCAATCACGCTAATATGAAATTTTATTTTTTTCTTTTGCGATGGCAGTTTGACTAAAAAACTTGAGCCGGATAAATCAGTTTTGATATAAGTGATTTTGACAATTTTATCTGCTTGACAATACTGACAATGATTTTCTTTGATTGTTTTAAGTAAGACTCTTAAGGCCGAAGGTCTTTGCCGGGATAGAACAACATAACTATTCGGATGAATAATTCCAGCTTTTTCATATGCAATTTTAGCCAGAGTTTTGCCTAAAATATCTGTGTGGTCATAACCAATTCGGGTTATCACCGACATCAAAGGGTTAACAACATTGGTAGCATCTAATCTACCACCTAATCCGACTTCTAAGATGGTATAATCGGGCTTTTTCTTTTGAAAATAAAGAAAAGCAACTGCAGTAACTGCTTCAAAAAAAGTAATATCAGATTTCTGGGCTTTCTCCTTTATTTGCTGCACTAATTGCACAAAGTCATTTTCCGAAATATTTTGCCCACAAAATTTAATTCTTTCTCGGATTGAGAGAATATGGGGTGATATGTATAAACCGGTTTTTAAACCACATCCTCTGAGAGCGCTTTCAATAAAAGTTGCGGTCGAACCCTTACCTTTTGTCCCAGCAATGATAATCACATTGGATAGTTTGTCCTGAGGATTATCAAATGATTCGAGAAACTTACGAAATTTATCTAACTTAAAATCATAGTAGGGAGATACTTGTCGTTCATAATTGATTAAAGAATTTAAGAAGTTATATGCGTCGTCAGGGTTATATTTCATTTGTCTGAATTGTTAAGAAAATATGATACGAACACTTGTAGAAAAAATGCGTTTAAGGAAATATTGGGATGTACCGTATTAAAGGTCATTTGCTTCCTGGAAAAGATGGGCGAAGATAATATATGTCTTAACCAATTTTTCTCTAACATTTTAAGCGTAGTTCCGCATATAATTGTCTTAATATATCTCATAAGGGAATGGTCTTTAGTCTACTGATTCTATGTTTGTAGACATAATCTGCATATACTGATTTGAATAATTATATCTCATAAGCGCATGGTCTTTTGTATTACCTATTTATCATCGGTATTTTGCAGGTAATGCTACATTTACTTATATCTCATTACCAAATCGTCTTTTAGCCTTCGGATTCATTATCGTGCTTTAGGTATAATCTTGCTAAAGAATCATATCTCATAAACGAATAGTCTTTCTGCTTTCATTGCTCGTTAAACATTAATTTTAGGTTTAGTGATTTGAATAATATATCTCATAGACAAAAGGTCTTTCGGTATCTGCTGATTTATCATTGAATGTTCAGTGTTTAATGGTTTGGACAATTATAATTGTTTGTTTTCTTTCTGTTTATCATTGTAAGGTAAGCAACATCTTGGATTTAGTGGTTTGAATAATCTTACTCATAAGCGAAATGTACTTTCTCTGTTTTTTCATCATTGCTCTTTAAGCATAGTTCTAAAGTTTACTGCTTTAAGTAAAATCCTATCATAAGCAAAGGGTCTTTTGTAGTTCTTGTCTATCCTTGTTCTTTAAGAATAATTCCGCGTTTACTGGTTTGGATAAAATCCAATAAGGTTTTGACTATTGGGTCATCAGGCAATGTTTCACTAATTACTTTTAGACCGTCTCTAAGGCAATATTTTGAACGATAGATAATTTTATACATTTTCTTGATATTATTAATCTGTTCCATAGTAAATCCATTTCGTCTTAAGCCAACAGTATTTACGCCATAGACCTTAAATGGATTGCCTTGACCAATAAAATACGGTGGTAAATCTTTAGTAAGATAAGAACAAGCACCCACCATTGCGTATTTACCAACCCGACAGAACTGATGAATACCTGTCATTCCGCCGATATTGACATAATCGTTGATTTCGCAATATCCGCCAATCTGCGCAAAATTAGTGATAATAACATTATTGCCAATTTTTACATTGTGGCCAATATGAACATAAGCACCAATAAGATTGTTATGAGCGATTGAGGTCTTATTGTTTTTCCCCGTGGCGCGAGATATGGTAACATACTCGCCAATCCGATTATTGTCGCCAATTTCCACATAACTAATTTCTGATCGAAAATTAATATCAAACGGTTCAACCCCGATTACCGCGCCGACGCCAATTTTACAATTTTCCCCTATCCGCACATTATCCATAATAACAACATATGGACTAAATTGACACCCTTTACCTATAGTTGCTTTCGGACTAATAAAATAATCGTGAGGATTCAAGGTTTGAACTTAAACAAAACCGATAAAACGCAGAACTAAATCTATTAGCGCATCTTATAATTTTTTAGAATAATACGAAAACATCTATAGTAATATAGACAGAGCAGATAGTTATAAGCAACTTTCGAGGCAAAACACCTTATATTATAGAATATCGGATAATCTATCTGCTAAAACCCAAAAGCAATTCAGCTTCACATACGATATCATTGTTAACCAAAATTTTACCTTGTGTTTTAGCAATTTTACCCTTTAACGAGATAATTTCACAAATGATTTTGAGCGTATCACCAGGCCGTACCATTTTCCGGAATCGAGCTTTTTCAATGCCCAAAAAAAGCGGAACACTATTGGTAGGAGCAAAATCTTCGGGAAAAAGTTTTATCAACACAATGCCGGCAGCTTGTGCCATGGCTTCAATCATTAAAACCCCAGGCATTAAGGGAAAATTCGGAAAATGTCCCTGAAAGAATGGCTCGGCAATCGTAACATTCTTAAGGCATTCTATCTTTTTATCGGTAATATCTATTACCCGGTCAAGGAAAAGAAACGGGTAACGATGGGGTAAGATTTTTTTTATTTCATCTATTTCCATAATATCATCCTTTCCTAAAAATATAATGAGAGCAACTTAAAATAGTTGCATCACAATTGATTTGTTCAAGGCAATTCTGTTAATCGTTCAACTAATTTATGATTTAGTTTATGCGATGGGTTGAAAGCAAATATTTTGCCTTGCAACTGTTTGCCTAACAGTGCCAAATCGCCAATCAAGTCTAACATCTTATGGCGTAATAACTCATCCTGATAACGAAGTTTCTGAGGCAAGATAATGTTAGATGGTTTATTTTCTTTAGTCGTAATGAGAAAATGATTTTGCCGATTATATTGATTTTTATTAGGATAACAAATCTTCTTAGATATGATATTATTGGATGGGTTATTTCCCAAGACATCAATAATCAGATAATTTTGTGAATTATAGCTGTTTTCGTTGATCTTCTTTACTCTAAGGGCAAAATGGAGAATCTTTTTTAGAAAGTCAACATCTTGATATTCACCAAAAGTTCGAGCTTTGGCAAATGAATTGGTATACTTGTTCTTCTGCTCTTGAAACCAAACTAATTGCTGGTACGAGCTGGATAGAACCCGTTTGTTTTGTAGTTGGGTTTTGGCCTTGTGGTATCGACTGTTTGAAGAATTAGGTTGTGTTAACTCACTAAACAGATTAATTGATAATTTACGCGCCGGAAAGACTACAATCCATCCTTTCTCATCGACAACTGATATTGGTTTGGTAACCAATAGATAATTCTTATTCTTGTTTTGATTTTTTATTTCGGCTTTCTGCAGTAATTTGATATAAGGTAATGCACTACCGTCGCCAAAGGGCAATTCATTGCCCAAAACTTCTACATATAAATTATCTATACCCAATCCCAGGCAGGCTGAGAGAAAATGTTCAACAAACAATATTTTTTGCTTATGGTTTTTTAAGCCGACAAAATGGTTCTTAATAAAAGCATTCATAATATTGGCTGAAAGATTATGGTTGAAGACGATACCGGTATCAACTGGTGCCTGAGAAATTCGAATGGTAACCGGTTGTTGAAAGATTATACCCCAACCCTTATAATTTTGCGGATTTTTTATGGTGCGCTGATTCATCCTCAAGGAATTAGTTTTCTTATAAAATTAGGTCAAACTTGTAGAGTTTAAGTATCGGTGATAAATGGCTTAACAAAATCTTTTTCGTTATTGAAAGACAGTATCTCATGCGCTATTTGGGGAAGAATTTTGTCATATATCGGAAAAATCTAATTAATCTTTGAGGCTTCATTTTTTCTTAATCAAGGCATATAATCTTGCCCAGGTTTTTAAGGTTTGATTATGAGGTCGAGCAGGAATACCAGAATATTTCTCGTCTTTGGGAATATTTTTGAATACCGCCGATTTAGCATAGACAATGGCATTATCGCCGATTTTAATATGGTCTTTGATTCCTACCTGTCCTGCTAATATTACATTATTGCCTAATTGGGCACTACCAGCAATACCACATTGTGCAATGATGATGCAGTTCTTTCCGATTTTGACATTATGTCCAATATGGACTAAACTGTCAATTTTCGTTCCTTGTCCAATTCTGGTCTCGTTGACCTTGGCTCGGTCAATAATGACATTTTGGCCGATTTCGACATCGTCTTCAATTACAACCTTACCTCGATGGAAAATCCGATAATATCTATCGCCACGTTTTCTATAACCAAAACCCGGACTACCGATAATTGTGCCTGAGCCGATAACAACTCGCTTGCCAATTTCACAATCATCAAAAATTGCTACAAAGGGATTTATTATAGTTTGTGTTCCAATTTTGACA
Source organism: uncultured bacterium (assembly GCA_964473505.1). GTDB lineage: Bacteria > Hydrothermota > Tepidihabitantia > Tepidihabitantales > CAIPLT01 > JAOABV01. The sequence continues at coordinate 5,539 of CAYYPG010000039.1, forward strand.
TTTTTACCAATATAAACAAACGGTGAGATTTGAACACTTCTTGCAATCTGAGCCGAATTATCGATACAGCAGAACAATGGTTTGATCGTTGATTGACCCATAATATGCTGACTTAACTCCTCAAGACATAAACAATTTAACTGATTATAACTAGTTGAAATAGAAATTTGTTCGCAATTAAAGACTTACAACTGATTTTACTTAAAATACCTTGAGACTTTTGGCCAGAGATTAGCAATTGCTTGTTTGATTTCTTCAATCCTTACTGCTTCACCTGATTCCTGGACCAGAATTTTTTCCGCACGGGGGTCAGAGAGAATAATCGTAAAATTCACACGTTTTCCGGATTTGCTGACAATCCCAGTTATTACATAATCAGCCTGCAGTTGGCGTCCGATCGCATAGACATCAGATTCAGAAATTCGGCTGGTTAGACTGATATTTCTTCCAATAATTGCATTGTCGACCTCGCCGGCGCTAATCGGTCTAATTTTAGTGATGGTTTTTAATAATTCGTAGATTGCAACTCGTGTTCGGCCGCCGATATTTTCCTCTTGAGCTTCGGGGTTTTCTTCAAAAAGCGGAAAGACTGCAACCGGCGTTTGAGGAGATGTAGGCGGCAAGACAGATGGAGCAGCTTCTTTATTAAGCTCTGCCAAGACACGCATCGTGATATCTAAATCTGGCTGGGCATAACAGATTTTTGATTCCGAGGCATCAAGAATCAGGGTAAAACCTTCTTTCGTAGCAATCTTTTTTACTACATTCTGAATGTTTTGAAGAATCGGTCCGATTAGTTCGCGGTTTTTTCGTTCGGCTCGTCCAGATTTTCCCCAGACTTCGTTTAAGTAATCCTCATACTGTTTTTTCAGTTGTTTTATTTCTAATAACTTAGCATTGAGGCCACCTTCAGAAAGAATTAGTTTCTGGTCATCAAGTTCTTGTTGTGCCCGTTCGTATAACTGTTTTAACGAATCAGCTTTTTTTCGAAATTTTGCCAGCTCGGCCTCGTATGCGGCTTTTGCTTCTTGCGCGGTTCGATAGTTATCAATTATGAAATTTAAATCCGCAAATCCTATCTTTTGTTCTTTACTATAGCCCATGCTAATAAGTATCAGTAAAGAAAGTGCAATTAAAATCTTATTAGTTTTATTGATTTGCCTCATAATGTCTCCTTGGGCAATAAACTTTAGCATCTATTTATTTGTGATGTTATAAAAATCGAGTTCACTGATTATCCTTCAATTTTAATATAATACAAATTACCAGGTTGATACTGATTAGTTTTAGGGAGTTTCAATTTAATATAGTTATCACTGGTCGCAGTTAAGGTTATGCTACCTTGAGATTCGCTATCTGTTATCGATAAACAATTATAGATTAACTCTGCTTTTTCGTTTCGATGCTGATTTGCACCCGCAGAACATGGTTTGGCTTCTATGAGAAATTCTAATTTGCGGTTAATGAACCGGTTACGGAAACTCGCGGATTTTTTTTGAGAAATCTCGCATAAAATCTGAACGCGTTCTTTTTTTACTTTAAAAGGCACATTATCCGTAAACTTACTCGCAGGTGTTTGGGGACGGACCGAATAGGGAAAGACATGAAGATAACCTAAGGGCAAGGTCTCAATAATTTTTACGGTCTTATTAAAAGCAGTCTCATTCTCATAAGGAAAACCGACAATGATATCTGTGCCGATATTAATACCAGGGACTCGTTCATATATTTTATCGATTAACCGGCAATAATCTTCAACTGTATATTTTCGGTTCATTAATTTCAAGATGTTATTATCACCAGATTGCAGAGGAATATGCAAATGACGGCATAAGCGTTTTTCTGACCACAAATCAAGAAAATCATTTAGTAAGGAACCATTATCCGCGGAGATGAAAATTTCTGGTTCGACGGAACCCAGACGATAACGACAATTATAGTCAGGTAAAGACCGCAGAAGTTGAATTAAAGGCAATTTAACCGAACTAGTCCGATCATGATTGTTTTTCTTGTAAACATGAATATTAGCATCTAAATTTAAGTGGTTTGTACTAATTTCCTTTTGCCAATCTTGACCATAGGCAGTTAAGTTTAATCCAGTCAGGACGATTTCTTTATAGCCTAAATCGATCAAGCAATTGATTTCATTAAAGATGGATTCTAAAGGACGGGAACGCGGTGTGCCCCGGATTAATCGGACAAGACAAAAACTACATTCATTAGCACAACCATCTTGAATTTTCACTATAGGCCGCGTGCGCGGACACCTAAAAAATGATTTGATGCGATCTGAGTTGCTATAACCACAACTGTGGGCTTCAATATGATTTAAGGAAATTGAACCAAGAAATTTTTCCCACGTTTCTATCAAAGAGATTTTTTCTTTTTGGGTAATTACTCCATCAACACCGGGAATCTTAAGTAACTCTTTTTGAGCAATGCTTGCCCAACAGCCAGTAACAATTACCTGGCAGTTATTCTTTTTAATTGCACGCCGGATATGTTTTAATGATGTTTGGACTGCTTGTTTGGTAACTGCGCAGGTATTGATAATTCGTAATTCTTTTTTCTGGGAAGATGACGGACTGTTTGTCTTGGAAGGTAAAATGCCAAGGACAGAAAGCGGATTGTTTGGTGCCGGCAAGCGGAAAACAGAAAGCAACTTATCACCTTCTGCCTGATTAAGCCGACAACCAATATTGATTACTGATACCGTGTTCCAAAATTGTTTTTCTTCACAGACCATCATTTCGTTATTTGTCGTTGCTAATAAATGCATTTACTTTGTTTTGCTAAATAATCGCATCAATCTTTGGCTCGCAAATATTCTAATCTAATAAACGCCATCAGCAGCATTTTATTATTTATCAGACTACGAATTATAACAGGCATTAGTATCGTACTTTATACTGCATCAACTTTTGAATCTTAACGCAATAAATTTCAGCGCGAAAGGTCTTTATGGTTAGAAGGTGTTCTGACCATAGAAAGATCAAGGAGCATATAGGAACATTCTGTAGTCGTAGACTTGTGTCTAATTGGTTTTGTTGTCGTGTCGACTTGTCGAATAAATTTAATGGTTTTAGACAATCTATCTAATGATTTTGGCGGTCTGGCCGAGTTTTCAAGAAATACCATTTGTCAGTTTTTGAAATTATTCTGCAGATTCGGTTTTATCATATTCACTATCCATGAATGGTCTTGCTCTTTTTTTACGTTTACGCTTTTGCTTTGGAGAAAGTTTAAGCTCTAATTCTTCAGGAGGTAAATGGTCTTCAAAAGTAAATTTCACTTCTTCTCGCTTGACGAAATCTTCTTCTTTGATGCTTCGAGGACCGACCTTTTCGGATAGCGGAGCGGCTTGGGTTTCTTGGGAAATTGCGAGTGCTTTTTCGGAAAGTCCGATGCGTCGGTTTTCAAAATCAATCCGGATAATTTTTAGTTCGAGCTCATTACCGATTTGATATTTAGAATCTTTTTTGCTCAGGTTTTCTAAAAGCTGGGATTTGGGGACAAAACCTTCGATGCCATAAGGTAAATTGACGACAATACCGGTTTTGGTGATATCGACAATTCGAGCGGTGATTTGGTCATTGGGTTTATATTCTTTGCTTAAGCGATAGAACGGGTCTTCTTTGGTCTGTTTTAAGCCTAAAGCAATTTGTCGATTTTCTTTATCAATATCTATGATAATTGCTTCAATTTTTTGATTTTTCTTGACGATTTCTCCAGGATGGCGAACTCGTTTTGTCCAAGACAAGTCAATGTTTCTTATTAGCCCTTCAATCCCGGGTTCAATTTCGACAAAGGCGCCAAATGGTTTGAGCGCGGTTATGCGACCAATTACTTTATCGCCAATCTGAAATCGTTCTTCAATTGTTGACCAGGGATCGGGCGTTGTTTGTTTAAGTCCTAAAGAGATACGGCGTAAATCACGGTCAACCGCTAAGACCATTGCTTCAACTTCATCGCCCACTTTTAACAACTGCGAAGGATGTTGAATCGATTTGTTCCACGAAAGTTCGCTGGTATGAATAAATCCTTCTAAATTTTTTTCCAATTCTACTAATACGCCGTATTCCGCAATCGTTGTAACCTTGCCTTTTACTCGAGAACCAATAGGATAGCGCTCTTCAATTTCTTCCCAGGGATGTCGGGTCAATTGTTTAAGACCGACAGTGATTCGGTAATTTTCCGGAATGATGGTTAAAACTTTAACTTTAATGCGGTCACCTTTTTTGAGAATTTCCGCAGGTTTAGTTATCCGATCCCATGACATATCTGAGATGTGAAGTAATGCTGATACGCCGTCAATGTCAATAAATGCTCCAAAATCAGTAAGATTTGTCACTGTGCCTTCAACAATATCACCGACTTTAATTGTTGAGAAGACGCGTTTTCGGGCTTCTTCTAATCTTTCTTCTAAAATTTTGCGTCGCGAGACAACGATACTACGTTTTTTAGGATTTATCGAGAGGATTTTAACTTCCAGAGATTTGCCAACATATTCATCCGGATTATAAATCGGTTTAAGGTCAATTTGAGAACCAGGCAAGAATGCTTCTTGGCCAAAGACTTCAACTAAAAACCCACCAGAAATTTTTTTAATAACTTTAGCGTCAATAATTTCTTGGGATTGGACTTTACTTTCAATTTCGGTCCAGGCAATTAGAGCATCGGCTTTTTTCTTTGATATGATGGGTAATCCGTCAATGCCTTCTAATGCTTCTAAGTATACTAAAACATCTTCGCCTTCATTCAGGATATCATTGGGAGAAAATTCACTTAAGGCTAAGACGGCTTCAGATTTAAGCCCTAAGTCAATAAATACTGAATCCTGAGTACAGCGGACAATTTTACCTTTTACAATTTCACCTTCTTTTAAGGTAGGAAATGCTTCCTCATATATTTTTATTATCCGATTTGTTTGTTGGGTTTGGACTCCTTTCTCCGATTTACCCGTTTCGGGTAGATTCGGTTGGAAGTTAAAGTTGATGGGGATATTATTTTCCATAGTCGTCTAATGCCTCCTTGACCGATTCGGTCGTTGCCCATTCGGCCAAAGTTGAGATTTTAAAGTATTGCTGGTTTTGATTTTGTCGACAATCGCGAGTACTAACTCTGCCGGTGTTGATGTACCGGCAACAACACCAATATGTAAAGGATCTATGCGAGTAGAGGGATTAACCCTTGATTTATTTTTAGTTTTTTTAATATCAACACCTCCTAAATAATTTGATTCAGATGTTTTAAACCATTGCGGTTTTATTTCTTCAGGTTTAGCTACTTGGTAAACTCGGGAACAGAACTGTTGAGCAATTTCCACCAGATGTTGAGTATTAGCGCTATTCTTACCGCCAACTACAATCATAATATCAGAACTGCTCGCCAGTTTTTGACAAATCTGCTGCCGAGTTAAAGATTCCTTGCATAATGTGTGATACACACGTATCTCCTGTAGTTTATCAGTATTGTTTAATATTTTAACCGCTTTTTGAAAATATTCAATAGGTAATGTAGTCTGGCCGACGATACCAATTTTTTTGCCACAATTTTGTGCATGACGGATTATCAACTCAACTTTTTGGTTTTCCCCAAAAACACAACTGTACGGTTGCGCATATCCTAAAATGCCTCTAACTTCCGGATGTTGCTGATCGCCGATGACCACGGTTAGAAAGTTTTCTTTTTTTAATTTATCGGCAATGTTTTGAGTCCTTTTTACATATGGGCAGGTGGCATCAATGATTTTATAGCCGAGTTTTTTAATATCGGAAATAACTTGTGGTGCCGCGCCATGAGAACGAATCACAACTACGGATTTTTTTCGTTGTGTCGGTTTAATGCCTTTAAGAAAAGTTAGATTAGGTGCAGTCTTGACGCCTAAGCGTTTAAGCTGATTAACTACCCGTTGGTTATGAATAATCGGGCCTAAGGTATAAACTTTACCTTTAGTTGATGGGAGCGAGTTTGATTTCAATCCTTGCATAACCAGACGAATTGCCCGTTTCACGCCAAAACAGAAACCAGTGGGTTCCGCAACTTGAACAGAAATTGGTCTTAAACCTTCGTTTAACAGGGTTTTGACCTTCATCGGTAAATTACAATTTGTGTTCCATTATGTTACTAAAAGTTCTTCAATGCGCTTTCTGATTTTCTGGGTTAGAGCTTCATAATCATTTTTCGATTTAGTGTATCCATAGGAAAAAATTGGTTCGCCAAAATGGACTAAAACCTGAGATGGTTTTTGTTGAGTCGTTGCGCAAATTGCGGATTGCGATTTTTTTTGTAAATTAACGATGTCGGAGTCAATTAGGGCTGATAATCTGCCTTGCCAAATTTCTCGGACGCCTTTAACGGCAACTGGTATTATCGGCACTTGATTGGCGATTGCTACATAACTTGCTCCAAGTTTAAATGGCAATAATTGATTCAATATAGGTGATCTGTTTCGAGTGCCTTCAGGAAAGATAAGAACGGTTTGCGACTTCTGTAAAAGGACGGAAACTAATTTTAGGGTTGAGTGTGCGGACTCTTCGCTGCGAGCAACGGGAATTGCATTCCAGAATTTTATTAACCAACGGAAAAACCAGGAGATATCAAACAGCTCTTTTTTGGCCATAAAATAAATCTCTTGATTCACCGCAACCGCGATGATGAATGGGTCTAAATGGGAACGGTGATTGGCAACTAAAATTTGTCCGCGATCTTTTAACAAGTGCTCTCGGCCCTTAACCTTTAGTCGAAACAAAATCCGGGCTAAAGGATAAGCAATAATTTGTCCTAAACGCCAGCGCCATTTCATAATTAATTTTTGTGCAGGGTGCTTAAAGTGTACTGGCCAATCCTCATAATGGAAACTTCGAATTTGACCATACTCATTTTTAAGATTTTATATTTGGTGTCGGTAATTATCGATAATCTATGATTTAAAGTTTCTGATTTGTTTCTTCTCATATCAGCTGCGATGGTCGATTGTTTTGGGGTTTATATCTTTTCATATAATCTTTTATTTTGTTTACCACCAGTTCGATTTCTTGTTCAATCGTTAAGTTAGTAGTATCAATATAGATAGCATCGGGTAATTTCTGTAATGGGCTTACTTTGCGTGTGCAATCTAAGTAGTCGCGTTCTTTAAGATTCTCCTCCACTTCATGTTTTGCGATAGTAATGCCTTGAGCTAAAGATTCTTTTTGCCGGCGCAGGGCTCGTTGTTCCAACGAACAGTCTAAATAAAACTTTAAGTCCGCATTGGGAAAGATAACACTGCCGATATCACGACCTTCAACGATAATATTCTTATTTTGAGCAATCCGACGTTGTTCTTTAACCAACTTTTCCCGAACTTGAGGAATTGCCGATATCAATGAGACTAAATCATCAACTTCTTTACTCCGAATTAATTTGGTAACATCTTTACCATCAACAATTACTTGCTGCGAATTTACGTTTTCAGTAAAATCGAGCTTAAGTTGGTCTAAGAATTTTTGGATAGCATTGATATCCTGATAGTCAATTTTCTCTTGAATAATCTTATAAGTCAAAATGCGATACATTGTTCCTGTATTAAGATAGGCAAAATTCAGGATACGAGCCGCACCGCGGGCGGTTGTGCTTTTTCCTGATCCAGCAGTGCCATCAATGGCAACGATGATATATTTCTCAGTCATAGTCTATTCCCATAATCTAAAATATAATAAATAATAGAAAAATTTGAAAAATGCTTAAGAGACATCGATACCCATAAGAAAAAACAACAATTATGCTTCTGCATCTCATGCCTTTTAAACCAATATTACCACAAGATACACAATGTGCGAATATGAGAATTTTTGGGTTTTTCTTTCGTATTTTGGTGTAATCTGGGTATTTTGCAGAGTTTTCTTGATAGAGAACTTGCCAAAAGTTGACAATTAAACAAAATGTTATGCAGCAACGTAGCAAACTGAAATGATGGGAAAACAACTTGTTGCCGTAGTATCAAATCAATGGTCGCAAAACGATAAACCAAATTCCTGATAACAAAAGAGAACTTTTGCCGAACTTGCTCAATTAACATATAATGCACCCTATAACTCAGAATTACTGTAGATATTTTTAAATCCTAACTGCATAATAAACTTCTTTACCAATCGATCAAATCGGCCCAATATTTGCAAAAGTAAGTCGCGAAAGATAAAATTGTGAATTGTCATTGTCAATCTTAAGCGCAAAAAAAACATCTTGCTTCGGTTTCTAAGTACGATTAAGTTATGCTACTGCATAACTGGATGTTATATGAAATATATTGTAATGAAATATTAATACAATTATACAAAGTTTTCCGATTTTTTCAAGAAAAATTTAACACAACATTGACTGATGACAGCATATAGTATCCCGAGCTTAAAATCTCATCAAAAATTATTATCCAGTGTTTATCTTCCAATAAGATGCTACTAATAGATATAAATATATATTATTATGATTTTAAAAAGAGTTCTTTTGCTCTAAAGTCTTATAAAGTCTATATTGTTATATCATCCTTCACAATTAATAATGTCCCATGGGAAAGTTTAGTTGGGTTATATTTGCGCTTAATTTTCTCTTTTGGCATATCATACTCCTACATTCCTATCTATTTATTCAAGCAAAGGCGATCTTATGCTATTCTAAATCTTTTGCCTTGACGAAAGAAAATTTGCTTCAAATTATCGCTTGCTTTATAAAGAACTCTGACAAAGTCAATATTGATTCAAAAGGCATGAGATGCAGAAGCATAATTGTTGATTTTTTCTTATGGAGTGCGGTGTTTCTTGAGCATTTTTCAGAATTTTCTTTATATTCAAAATGACAAAAAACACGAAATTTGATTTGAACGCAAGTATGTTTTAATCTAAAGTCAATGTCTGGTAATAAAAGGAGTAAATAGTCTTTAGGGATAAATGTACGTCCGGCATGCATTACGAGATAATCATTTTTAACTATATAAGGTTTTCAAATTCTTTTAACATTTTTAGGGTTTCTTCTGCATCTTTTCGGTCTAAAATTTGAATCGCAAAACCAGCATGCATTATGATATAATCATTGACCTGGGCTTCAGGACAAAGCATAAGATTGGCTTCACGCCTAACACCACCAACATCAACTAATGCGGTATCACCTTTGATTGAAACTATTCGAGCCGGTATCGCTAAACACATATTATTTATAACTATTATAGTCATTTATTCATAAAAATCAATGTGCAGATTTTAAGTAGAAATATTAATCAAATTTACTGATGAATAATAGCATAAAAACATAAAGACTGTCTTGAGAAAGAATTTTAATTGAATTTAACAATGAAAATACAGCAGTTGTCCATTTAATCTGATTTGATTGCCGAATAATAAAGCACCCGGTCTTTAATTTTTACCCCCAGTCTTTGGCTAACTACTGGACATTTTGCCATCAAAATAAAAAAACAATCGCGTTCACAATCAACCAAGGATTCAAAATTTGCATGACCTTTAGCAATGACTATATCACAAGTATTGAAGATAGTATTAAATGTTTCAGAAGTATAAGCAAAATCAACACCCAAGAACCGAGAGTTTTTATCATCACTTAAAGGAATAATCTTACCCATACTATCTAAACCGGCTAACACCGCATCGGTTTTTATTGCGTCATTCAGTATCGGTGAAGACCTTACCGCAATAAAAAGTTCGGGTCCTTTTAACCTTTCTAAAAGCAGTTTATCAAGATAGATTTCACCGGCATTATCCACTATATACAGGATTTTTTCTGCAGTGCGAAACTTCTCTTTGAAAATTTTGTAGTCGTCAATGGCTAAGCGCTGTTGGACTAAAGATTGAATCTCTTCATGCAGGGATATACTTTGATTGTGAACTGAATAAATATCTGCCGGGCCAACATCAATAATATTACCACAAGCAGAAAAACTTATGGCTAAATGTAAGGGGTCTTGCGAATTTTTGATTTCTTTCTGTCCGATAGCATATATACTTTTACCTAATTCGTTTTGTGCCTTCTTAATCAGTTCAAATGGGTCAGAAAGATTTATTATTTGGTAAATCTCTTTAAGCACTTGCGAAGTGAATTTACTGGGTGGGTCTTGTAACGATAACTGGGAAGTAATTTCTAAAGCGCGATGTCTTACCTGGGATAACAGTTGCTCTTTTTGGGGATAAGTGGTTATTATCTGTTGCCGAAAAGATTCGTTCGCCCAGGCAACTTCTACAACCCGTTCACATTGTTTAAGCACACATGGAATACATTGAGGTTCTGATTGCATATTAATTATATATTAATTAAATAAAAAGTTCTCGGTACTAAAAACCTTTAGATTTAAAAGGCAAAACAGTGCGACGGAAAAAACCCCTTAGTCAATTGAGAAGACTTTAACTATTAAGCCTGAGTAGTAGTTGCAGGTTTTTCTTCAACCGGTATTGAAGGTTCTTCTTTTTTAGTTTCTAATAGATTACGGTCATCTTTCTTTTTAACGATAACCAAATAATTGGTTAATGTTCCGGTAAACCAGACAGTTGTGCCATAAGACATTACAAAAATTATTAAGAGGTAATATCCAATAGCAAATAAGATTGTCGCAATTAAAATTGCAATGTTAATGTGTTGATAACTAGGCGGCGAAACAAATATTGAATCACTAATTGAAGATAAAATCGTTTCAACCAACCGTGCAAAGGGTTCTGGATACCAATAAGGTATGGATACCTTAAAAGTTGAAGCCGCATTTAACAGAATATCATCAAGTTTACCACCCATAAATACGGATAAGATGTTGACACCGATTTTTACTGCGAGGGACGAGAAAAATGCCATAACCAGTAAGCCAACTTTAGACAAAAAGCCTAAAATTATTGAATACCCAATCAATCTGGCAGTTTGGTCATTAAGCATGGAGAAAACTTCAAATAAGGTGTCAAAAGTATCATTGCCCGTAGCAGCAATAATTGCCGGCGAATACATCAGGGTGAAAATGAAGATAATCAAGAGATAGACAATAAACAAAGATGCGGCAAATGCCGGAAGTATCATTAAACCGGTAAAAATTTCACCCACATAAGGAATCCGACCAATTAGCGATAAAATCAATCCCGCAATTACGACTGATAAGATGAATAAGATTACCATTACCGGACTGGTAATTACTGCGCGACCATTTTGTAACGCATACTTAAATGCCTTTTTTATTTCAAAGAAATCGTCTCCTTTTAACTGCTCAAAAGTTACTTTACAAACTGCAGTGCCACTCGTAAGCAAAACACAAATTCCAAATGCAACTCCAATTGCCCATAACAACCAACCAGACCAATGGAGCGTTTCGGGTATTGGTAACAAGCGGTATGTTGCCCAAATCTCTGCAAAGGACCAACCTTGGGCTAAATAAGTCAGATAAGAACAGATAATATATCCGATTAGGGCAATAATATATCCGAACATCATCATCGATATCTTTTTAATCGAAAAGCCTAACCTAAATGCCCGAAAAATATCTTTGTAGCTATTGTGCAAATTAGTCATTTTACCTCCTGTGCAAATTATAATTTAATGAATAACTATTAAACCTTAAGAAAAAATATAAACCTTTATACATAGAGATTGATAAATGAATCCGCAAAACTGTATTCATAAGTTTATAAACTATTCTAAAGAATGTAAATCAAAACTATTTACCAATTTTTAGATAACATAACTCTAAACCAAAAGCGTTCTCATTCTGAAACCAAAGGTCTTGCTTACTTGAAGAATAGTACTCTTAATTAATACCGTTTTCATATTGAAAGCGAATGTCTTACTCATAAGTTTAAAAGATTTTAGTGTTAATTTCTTGATGCGAGTTTTTTATTCATAAGTTTATGAAGTTTCTTAAAAAGAAATAGAGGGCTAAAAACATAACTGCAATTGCACCCAGCATAATCCATCTAAATGGAATTGAATGTTTTTTAACACTAAATAACCTTCGTCTTTCTTTGAACTGAATCATCATATCAGGATAGTAATGAAATTATATTCTGTCAAGAGCAAAATGCAGAGAACTATAAAAATACTCAACAGACACCGAGCCCCAAAGGTCATTAGCCTTCTCTTAATTCCTACTCTTATCCTTAATGCTAAACCCCACCCAAAATGAACGAGTCAAAGACCTTTCTAAAGCTTACATTGCTTACACTTATTAAACTCTAACTATCTTTAGCCAATACCCTCAGCTATGCCCAGGGAATACGTGCCTGTGCAAAAATGTGTATTTTAGACTTGACTAATGATTA
>CAYYPG010000040.1:0-17717 GCA_964473505.1 uncultured bacterium
GAAAGTCAAAAGATAAATAAACCAATTTGGAGTTATAACCTCTCGCAATTTCTCTGTATTCATTATCGAAAGGTCTCGTATCTTTTGTCAAAACTTTTAGATTGGTTTTATTTAAGTCATTAAAAAATACCAGAGCCTCTTCAGCATTTTCTTATATTAATAATTTCAACACATTATCACTCTTAGCGTTTTGGCAATTTCCTCATTCGTATGTAAGGCAACTTATGGATTGGTAAAACGAGAAAAGGGTTAGATTCGGGCTAATCCCCATTCACAAAAATATTCCTTATACAAAAACCAACATTTTGCTTCGTTTATTTCACGCATTAAAACAGATAAAAGGCCGGGATACGCTCCGGCCTTTGTTATTATTTAAGTTTAGTCATCATCTCACAAATATCGTCTTCTTTGTTGCATCAGAGTCTTTGGTTTTAAGTCGGATAAAATAAATTCCATTAGATACAATTCTTTCTTGGCTATCTTTACCATCCCAAATCAGATTATAAACTCCTGGATTCATAGGCTCGTCGACTAAGATTTTCACCAATCTTCCTGCTGAATTATAGACCTTTAAGTCAACTCTCGTCTTAACTGGAATCTGAAATCTTATCTCAGTTCTATTAGTAAATGGATTCGGTTTTGGTGAATATAGCAGTGTCGGTATTGGCAATCGCTCTAATCCGGCACTTTGTGGTCCAGAACCACCTCCACTATCAGCAACTGTCTCATATTCGTAAATCTTAAACTCGGCCAAACAAGCGAAAACACCACGGGTCTTTATTATCTCTAATGCGGATTCCAAATCCTCTTTATAACTATTTGGTGAAATATCGATATTGATAGTTTCTGGTATTGCAGGATACACACTCATATTTGCTTCAAGCGTATCTTCCACTTCCAGTTTCTGACGAATTGTGCCCGCCGTGTCCTGATAAACGATTGCTTGGAACAAATACTTTTTACAAGGGTCTAAATACTTTAACAGATATTCAAGCCGATTGCCATAGTCAATTGTATAATCGCCATAATCAATATAACCGGTTCTTAATATGCAATATGGCGAGGCAATTTCTTCACCAATCTTGCCGTCATAATATTTTACTTCTTCACCTTCGTCAGGTTCAGTCGGGAATCGATACTTATCAAACTTCACTTCGTAAAGTTCACCTTCAGTAATTTCATCTGTATAGCAATAATAAACTATAATCTGCGGTGCTTTTGGGTCTTTAACTAAAGCATTAGTATGAACATAACTAACATTATTCGCATCTGGTGTCAGGCATAAAATTTTACCTTGGATATTTGCATAGACTTTATATTTATCTTCTGCACCTTGTTCTTGCCATAAAGTAACATCACCCGCAGACATCTGCGGATAATCTGAATTTTGCTGTGGGCTATTACTTAAATTTTCTGCATCAGTCCATTTCTCATATTCTGAAGGTTCCCAGACATAGCGTTCTTTTCTAACAATTTCACCCGGGTCACCTTCTTTCCAAACCACATAAACAACATCACCGTAACTCTCAACATATGGATGTTCAGAAATCTCATCAGTGCGAGAAAGATTATATTTTGGTGTCCATTGCACTTCTTTCCAGTTTTCAGGTGTTACTTTTTCAGTATTAGTGATATACCATATTTCATCTTTCTGTTGCCAGGCAATATGGATTAAATCTGCCGGCGTAACTGCAACACACGGATGACTTAACGGAATATTAGGGTCGGTTTTAATATCTAAAAGATGAGTTCTTGCTTCTAAGGTATCAAAAAGAGTAATATAGATATAAGAGGCAGAAATATTTTCAGGCGGTTGCTCTGAAGGGCCATCTGGCATTGTGCCTTCATAAACCGGATAAGTAATATAAGCATATTCCGCTTTATTTTCAATCCCAGTTGCAAGTTGCATAGCAGGTGGACCAGCAAACAGATTTTCATTTCCATCATAGATTAAGATTTCTTTCCAGGTGCCGTCATCTCTTCTTACCTTACAAATTAAATCGCCATCTTTTGTATATGATATCCACGGTTGACCTTTATAATTAATTCCGATACACGGATAAAGACCATTTCCAAGTTTTTCATAATACCAATTTTCTCCACTGTCTATTGAGTATGAATAAATAATGCCTTCGTCACTAAGATAAACCATGTGAAGTTCTTTTGTATTAGAAACTCTACACAGTTGTTCGCCGGTATTAGGATAAGTTGCTTTATCCACCACCACCGGCGAGGATATAATCCGTGGGTCACTTACTTTAGTTATCGCCTTTACCACATCCCTTTTTCGTGGGTTATAACCAGATATACCTGTTATTAAACATTCTTTTATTCCGCCATGAGGCACGGAGACCGGGGTAATTTTAAGAGTAATATATTTTGGGTCGTTTACAACAAACGTTGTATATGTGCCATTAACAACATATTGAGTTATGTCAGTTGTACCGTTAATACCTTCATAGTATCTGATATCCCAATTAGTATCGCTGCCTGGACCATTTATGGTAACTGCATCAACCAATTGTTCACCATCGCGTTCAATTTTAATGTGAAATACAGCGGTCTGTCTCCAAACCGTCTGCGATTTTGTCTGATCTGTACCATCCGTATTATAAACATTGTTTCCCAAGTATGACGTTTCATAACTATTCTTAATTTGAAGATCTGGTTTAACAGCATTATTCCAAAGGTCGGCAACCATATAAACACGGTCTACTTTATTTGGGTCATTGGAGGACCGTGAATCTATATTAATCTTTTTTACACCTCTTTCAGGAACATTACTCGCAGGCGTTACTTCGACACGGATTTCTCTATATCCACCTGGAGTTAAAGAACCGGTAGTCCATCCACTACTACTCGTAATCTGTGAGGTTATATTATTGCCTCCACTGAGAGCATCAAAATAAGTAATTGTCCAGGTTGCAGTCGGTGGAACATGCGCTTCTTCAATCGCTCTAACTCGAAAAACATCAGTTATTGTTCCATCATTTTCAATTTTGATATGAAATATTGCTGGTAGATTTGTTTCAGTAAATTGTGATACATTCTGATTTACACCAGTAGAATTATAAATACTATCTCCAATATAACCAGCATTTGGCCACCAATAGTTTTTAATTTGATTATCAGGTTGAGCAGTACTAATTCCGCGCCCGAGAACAGCATATTTAAGCGGAATTAAATTTGGGTCAACAGGTGCCCATTTATTTATTGATTGCCCGTTCTGAGGGTTAGATATTATCCAATAGAAAAATGTTCGTAATGTAATATTGTTAACGCCAGCTTCACGATATATATACTCTCTACAAGGATTTGGATTTGCAGCAGAAAATCCTGTTAAACTAAACCATCCCCATGGTGCTTCTTCAAAACCAGGGGTAAATGTACGTGTTATATCTATTTGATAAATATCACATATATATACTCCTGCATTAAGATCTGGTCGTGGTTTATACAAAAATCTCCGTTGTACGTTATTTGCAAAGAGTGTCATATTAGGTGTCCCTCTTATAATCTGATAAGGAGGTTGAACTCTTTTAACAGCTTCAAAAGCATTCAAACGACCATAACCAAAATATTCGTCCCAACCTGACGCACCTCTATCATCGGCAGTTAATTTTATAATCCATTCTAAGTCATAGTTTTTAAGGGATGGTTTAGCAGCAAGAAGAAGTCCAGCAACGCCTGTTGCATGCGGTGCAGCCATTGATGTACCAGACATACGCGTATACAAATTTCCAGGAACAGTAGAAAGAATAACTACCCCAGGTGCTGCAATGTCAGTATATCTTTTATTAGTATAATTTCCTACCGGGATTCCATCTCGGTCATTTGATGCATTTACCATTAAATTCCATAATCCGAATATGTCTGGATATTCTGGTTGACCTGAATATGCGAGTGCAACAACTGGCAGAACCCCCATCTGATAAGCATAGACAAAAGCATCATAGACAGTTTGGGAAAATTCGGGCAATCCCCAGCTACAGTTAATAACCTTACAACCATTATTCACAGCATCTATAATCGCTTGTGCAGTGACCACGATATCTCCTATTCTTTCAGACCATATTCGCGCATTCCAGTCTATTCCTGCAACTCCGTCTTCATTGTTTGTTTTAGCAGCCGCAATTCCAGCAACATGTGTGCCGTG
Organism: uncultured bacterium; assembly: GCA_964473505.1. Classification (GTDB taxonomy): domain Bacteria; phylum Hydrothermota; class Tepidihabitantia; order Tepidihabitantales; family CAIPLT01; genus JAOABV01. The sequence goes on from CAYYPG010000040.1 coordinate 4,157, forward strand.
ACTTCCGCTATATCCAACATCACCAAATACCTTGCCACTTAAATCAACATGGCTTGCATCCACACCGCCGTCAATTATACCTAATCTAATGGAGTCGCTTCCTCTTGATAATTCCCATGCTTCAGGAGCATCAATATCAGCATCTGGTGTTCCACCAGTTTGACCTGTGTTATTAAGATTCCATTGTTTTGGAAAACTGACATCGTTTGGGAATATCTGACGTAGGTATGGCGTTTGATTCTTTTCTGCATATATGACCTCTGGCAACTCTTCAAGAAGCGTTACTGCAGAATCTCTATTAAAACCCGCAGGTAATCGAAGTACATAAAGATTAGAGAAATCGGGCAGTCTTGCAATATTACCATCAGGTGCGACTTTTGCTGTATCTGCTGGATTAAAATTAGGCATTCCTTTTCTGAGTGTAAGAACTTGGATAGATTGAAAAACATTCATCATATTCTCTGGGGCTTGTATCTCATTTAAGGTTGCTTCTGTCTTTCCTATTGGCATCTGAATAACGCCTGATTTTGTAAGGACAATTACCTCTTCTTCTGGGGCACACCATAAAAGTGATATTCCCAGAAGAATGCTAAAACATATTGATTTTATTTTTATTGTTTTATTTAAATTTAACATAATATCCTCTTGATTACTGAGATTATTTTTGTGGTTAGTTTAACATAATTCACCCCCTATCTTAAATAAAAGAAAGTTAGTCTTTTTTCATCTGACCCATCTGGGTTAATGATATAAAGGTCACCATTACCCTCTTGAGTCAGGTCATTAAGAGAAATTTTGGTATAAACAATTTTTGAACCGTCAGGACTCCAAGACGGCCAGGCACCTCCTTTCCTCGTGAGTTTTCTTGGATTACTTTCGTCAGTATTGACTACCCAGATTTGGTTAGAAGCATCTTTTTTTGTTTTTTGATGAAAAACAATTTTCGCGCCATCTGGCGAAAAGGATGCCGCTTTTTCGTTAGGGGCGTTATCTACTTCGCAAACCATACGCGCATTCATTCCAGAAGTATCACACACTATTACTCCTGCGTACCATTGATTGTTCTGTTTTAAATATCCATTAAAAACCAATTGACTGCCATCGGGAGACCAAGAAGGACTATATCCATATGCAAAAACAAATTTCTCAGAATTGTTTGCTAAATCAAAAATCCGAATGCCTCTTTGTCCGATATGGTCAGAATCAGGAGTAGAGAAAGCAATCTTTTTCCCATCAGGACTGAACGATGGATACCATTTCATTTCACCTTGTGTAATTTGGACAAAACTATCACCATCAGCACTCACCATCCATATCCTACCTATTCTGTCATTCGCCACAATCCAATTGCCGTCAGGAGACCACTCTGGACATAGTCCAAAATCTCTTCCGTCAGGTGTTGTACCAACCAGAAATTTGAGTTCGCTTCCATCAGATTTAACAGTCCATAATCCCCTTGGTCTTGGGTCATTTGGAAAAACAGTTTCCGGAGGAATTATCATCCAAGGTTCGTTAGCAAATACGATTATATTATTTGGTCCCCAATCCGCTTCAGCGGCACAAAATGACGGAATAGGATAAGTTTCTTCTTTTTTACAATTTACAACAAGGAACAAAATAGAAAAAGAAAGACAGCAAAGTCCTTTAAGAAATCTATGTGTCGATTTTCTTTTACAAAAATTATGCAAAGAAAAACAATCCTGATTTTTTAGAAAATAAATCCTATTACATTTTGGCTGTTTCATCATAATCCAGTCAAATTATTCATCTGCTGAGCAAAAAGATTAGAGATATAAATAAAAAGAATGCCACCAAGACACATAGATCACAAATTCGTGTAATATGTTTTATGATGCTTACACAACGCATCGCATAGCGTGAAATTGGCTCGCTTTCGCTTCGCCAGCGCTTCGCGACCCGTGGTAAACAATCTTCTCAAAATGCAAAAAATATTTCCCTTCACTTTTTCTTTATTTCTCTCAAAAATCATTTCTTTCATAATTATTTTTCCCTCTTTACCTAAATTTTAACATAAATCAAAATTTTGTCAAGCAAAATCTTTATAGCTCTTCTAAATAACTCAGAACGCTTCGATGCCTTATAAAATCTACCTTCTCTTGTATCCCACAAATTGACTATCATTACCATTGCTTTCTTGATAGGTGTAAGATATAAAATTTTTATGTTTTTCTGTTCTTCAGTATTAAAGTACCGAACAAGGTTTATCTATAGTCATTATCTTCAAGTCCATAGCAAGAAAGGTTAAAATTAAATTTCATAAACTTGTAATAGTATCTTTTGAGAATTTTAGGAAAGAAAATTTTGCAAAAGACCCATTTTGTTCCTCCCAAATTACGTCAGAGACACAACCTTTGATTTTATTTGAAACGGAATCTGAAAAACACTTTGAATATGCCGAGAAATCAGGGAAAAACAAGCAGTTGCTTTACGCAAGGTGTGTTTTTTTAGATACTTTTGACTTTGTAAGAGTTTTCTGTTTCTGCTGAATGCTGAAAACCAATTGATTTTGCATTAGTTTGTTTTGCACTAGCATTCCGTTCTGAGTAATTGTAGATTCTTGTTGGGTTTTCGGTAAAATAATCTTGACGAATAGAAGTTATTAGTATATTATATCTTTAATGTTAAAAACGCCGTTTTATACCAAGCATCTTGAAAACAATGGTCGGATGGTCGAATTTGCCGGGCATCTTCTGCCGTTACAATTTAAGGGAATAATTTCCGAACATTTGCGCGTAAGAAAGACCGTCGGAGTTTTTGATGTTTCCCATATGGGTCGATTTGAAATCACCGGCAAAGATGCTTTTGAGTTTGTCAATTATGTAACGACAAATGATGTTTTAAGTTTGGCACCGTTTCAAGTTCAATATTCCGTGTTCTGTCTACCTAATGGTGGAATTGTTGACGATTTGTTGGTTTATAATCTGTCGGATTATATTATGTTAGTGCCTAATGGTGCTAACCGGGAAAAGGATTTTAACTGGCTACTTAATAATAAAAAAGGAGATGTTGAGATTGTTGACCGGACGTTTGATATTGCCCAGTTGGCAGTTCAAGGTCCTAAGGCAGAGAGCGTTCTACAAAAAATTGTTAATATTGATTTAAGTAAAATTAAATTCTATTGGTCAGCGCGTACCCAACTTGCGGATGTTAATATCTTAGTTTCTCGAACCGGTTATACTGGTGAAGATGGTTTCGAACTTTATTTTGATGCAAAATACGCAGAAAAGGTTTGGGATGTAATTTTTCAAACTGGCCAAGAGTACGAAATTGAACCTTGCGGTCTCGGTGCCCGCGATAGTTTACGATTAGAAATGAAATATTGTTTATACGGTAATGATATTGATGAGACGACTAATCCTTTAGAGGCCGGTCTGGGTTTTGTGACCAAACTTAATAAACAACGACCTTTTATTGGACAAGATGCACTGATAAAAATTAAAGAAAATGGTATAAAACGAAAATTGATAGGATTTGAAATGAATGACGATGCGATTGCGCGGCCGCATTATGAGATTATGAAAGACGGTAAACCACTGGGCAAAGTAACCAGTGGAATTTTTTCACCGTCACTAAATAAAGGTATCGGCTTAGGCTATGTGCCCACCGAATACTCCCAAATCGGTACAATATTAGAAATTAATATTAGAAATAAAGTGAGTAAAGCAACTGTCGTGGAAACTCCGTTCTATAAGTCTGGTTCTCGAAAATGATTTTAATTTTAGAATTTATCATAATTAAACATTTTGGTTGTTTTATATTAGATGCTGTGAGGCAGATATAAAGGAGGAGATATTGAGTGAAGCCAAAGAAAATGTAATAATTCCCAATGAATTAAAATATACTAACACCCATGAATGGATTCATACCGATAATGACATTGCAACAATTGGTATTACGGATTATGCGCAAAAAGAACTTTCGGATATTGTTTATGTCGAACTACCAGAAATTAGTAAAGTTGTTAAACAAGGCGATGTGTTAGGAACAATTGAAGCCGTAAAAGCAGTATCAGATTTTTATGCCCCAATTTCCGGCACCGTGATCGAAGTCAACTCTGAATTAAAATCAGCACCGGAAGTAATAAATAAAGAACCGTATACTAAAGGCTGGATGGTTAAAATAAAGATGTCAGCTTCGGATGAATTGTCTAAATTGTTAAGCGCCGAAGAATATAAGAAATTAATCAGCCGTGATTAAGAAAAATCAAAAATGGAAATTCAAATATTTATTACAAGGTCAGCCTAAATCAAGTTCAGAACAAAGGCTAACAAGGGGCAGTGTTTATGTTATAGAAATATCTCCATTGCAAAATCAATGGCATATCAAAAAAGAATATTATGTATTACCATTTTGAGTTGACCGCGTCTCAGACAAAAGAAATATCCCAATTGGAGTTTAATAATATATTTTCCATTAGTCAGAAAGTTTATCTGTATTTTGCATCACTTCGTGATGCCTAATATTTAATTCTTTATAATATGTTCACACCTCATACGCCTGAAGATAAAAAAGCAATGCTTAAAAAAATAGGCGTCAGTTCAATAGAAGAACTGCTCTCCGTGATTCCTGAGAATCTAAGACTAAACCGAGAACTGGCATTGCCCGAACCATTATCAGAATTAGAAGCGATAAAGATTGTCTCAGATATTGCTAAACGTAATGACAATCTTAACGACTTTATCTCATTTTTAGGTGGCGGCGTCTATGACCATTATATTCCTTCAGTTATCAATCACATACTTTTACGTTCTGAATTTTATACCGCCTATACCCCTTATCAACCAGAAGTGTCTCAAGGAACTTTACAAGGTATTTATGAGTATCAATCTTTAATCTGTGCTTTATTTGAAATGGATGTGTCTAATGCGGGAATGTATGATGGAGCATCGGCTTTTGCTGAAGCCTGTCATATGGCACGAACAATTACCAAGAAAAATAAGATCCTGCTGTGCCAAACAATTCATCCTTATTATCAAAAAGTTATCCGAACTTACACTAAAGGATTAGATATCTCGGTCAATGAAATTCCAATGGATATCAAATCCGGGATTATTAATCCTGAAAAATTAAGTGAAGCGATTTGTCAAGAAACCGCCGGAGTATTAGTCCAGCATCCGAATTTCTTTGGTAATCTGGAGTTAGTAAAAGAACTAAGTGAAATTACGCATAAGCATAATGCTTTGTTTATTGTTTGTGTTGACCCAATTTCCCTTGGTATCTTATCTGCACCGGGTAACTATCAAGCGGATATCGCCATTGCTGAAGGTCAACCATTGGGTATTGCGCCATCTTTTGGCGGTCCTTTTTTAGGAATTCTAACTTGCCGTAAAGATTTTATTCGAATGCTTCCTGGCCGTATTGTGGGCCGGACTACGGATGTTAATGGAAAGACTGGTTATGTCTTGGTGCTTCAGACACGCGAACAGCACATTCGCCGGGAAAAAGCAACTTCTAATATCTGTACCAATGAAGCCTTATGTGCTTTGGCTGCAACCATCTATCTATCAATTATGGGCAAGACTGGAATTAAAGAAGTCGCACGACAATGTTATGCGAAAAGCCATTATTTAGCCGAAGAAATTTGTAAAATCAAAGGATTCTCTTTGGCATATACTGCACCATTTTTTAAGGAATTTGTGGTCAAGACACCAGTTGCACCTAAAGAGATTATTGCGCAACTTAAATCCGAGAAAATCTTTGCTGGTATTGATTTATCACAATTCACTCATCAATGGCAGAATATGATGCTTGTCTGTGCTACAGAAAAGCGAACTAAATCCGAAATCGACCATTATGTTAAGCGATTAAAAGCACTGTATGCTTAAATTTATACTCTTTTTCCAACGTTGTTTGACACTTAGATGCTGCCCAAGGGCAGAAATATTTGTTGGGAATTATTAAAGGTACAATATGCTTGAATGTAATCGTAACAAAAATAAAACTTTTTGCACTTGTAGTTACGAACCGTGTTCACGAAAAGGGAAATGTTGTGAATGTATCATCTATCATAAAAGAGCCGGCGAACTACCAGGATGCCTTTTTCCCCCTGCCGGCGAACGAACTTATGACCGCTCGATTGAGAATTTTATTAAAAGTATTAGAAACCAATCTCCAAATAGATCTTAACCCATACACAAATTGACCACAGGATATTGACTGAAGTTAGATGATAATTAAATTAAAGACTAATGATTATATGATGAACGAGAGTTATATAAAACTTATAAAACTCTTTTTAAACATTTATCGGAAGTTCTAATTAAGTTATTATGCGTAAACCTAATGTAATTGAACCGCTAATTTTTGAATATTCTCAACCTAATCGCAAGGCATGGACTTTACCCAAACTTGATGTTCCTTTGCCTCAAGATTTAGGTTTTATTGAACGAACTAATATCAATTTACCAGAAGTATCGGAAATTGATGTTGTGCGTCATTTTATTGCCTTATCCGTGCTCAACCACCATGTAGACAAAAGTTTTTATCCGCTCGGCTCCTGCACAATGAAATATAATCCTAAGGTCAATGAAGATATGGCTCGATTGGCTGGTTTCTCGGCAATTCATCCTTTACAACCTGAAGATACAGTGCAAGGTGCTTTACAATTAATGTATGAACTGGAAAGATATCTGTGTGAGATTTCCGGAATGGATGCTGTGACTTTGCAACCGGCAGCAGGCGCCCATGGTGAATTTACTGGTATTATGATTGTTCACAAATATTTTGAAACCCGAAAAGAAAACCGAAAAAAAATTTTGATTCCGGATTCTGCCCACGGCACTAATCCCGCATCGGTGACGCTTTCCGGATATACCGCAGTTGAGATTAAATCTAATGCTTTAGGTTTAGTCGACATAGAGAATTTAGAAAAGGTACTCGATGATGAAGTCGCCTGTTTAATGCTCACGGTTCCTAATACCTTGGGTCTTTTTGAGACCGAAATTTTTAAAATTGCACAGATACTTCATAAAAAAGGTGCTTTGTTGTATTTAGATGGTGCTAATCTTAACGCCTATTTAGGTCATCATCGACCGGGTGATGTAGGTTTTGATTTAGTTCATTTTAATTTGCACAAGACATTCTCAACGCCACACGGTGGTGGAGGGCCTGGTGCTGGTCCTTTGGCAGTAAAAAAGGACTTAGCCCAATTTCTACCAATTCCAGTTATTGTTAAAGATAACGATAAATTTAGATTTGATTTTGACCGACCCAATTCTATTGGTAAAATTCACGCCTTTTGGGGCAATTTTGGAGTTATGGTGCGTGCTTATACTTATATTCGAATGTTAGGTAGCCAAGGCTTGAAAGAAGTTTCAGAATGTGCTATAATAAATGCCAATTATATAAGAAAAGCATTAGAAACATATTACACATTACCGTATAAGAGTATTTGTATGCACGAATGCGTATTGTCCGCTAACAATCTTAAACCTTACGGCGTTAGGACCCATGATGTTGCAAAACGACTTTTAGATTTCGGACTTCACAGCCCAACCGTCTATTTTCCTTTGATTGTGCCCGAGGCGTTGATGATTGAACCGACAGAAACTGAATCGAAAGAATCAATTGATGAATTTATTCAGGCAATGATTCAAATTTATCAAGAGGCGCAAGAAAATCCTCAAATCTTAAAGGATGCACCGCAAACCACGCCGGTGCGTCGATTAGATGAAGTAAAAGCATCGCGAGAATTAGATGTGAAATATACTCCGAAATAAAGCTATAATGAAAATTAGATGTAAAATGCAAGTTTGTCGGATAATTTAGTGAAGCGATAGATACAGACAATGCTGGTTGAAGAAATTACACCTACAAGACGAGATGAAATTCTACATAAGATTGCGTTGAAAGTGGTAGATATGAAATTGACACCGATGGCAATTGTTCTTTTAGAATCGTCAAAACCACTTTCTTTTGTTGGCTCGCAACTGATGGTGTTTTTTCAGCCAATTTATTCGGCAGTATTTCCGGCACAGCCATATAATGAGATTGCAACACTACTGGAAAACCGAGAAAATATTGAGTTGCTCATCAGAGAGATTGAGCGATTGGAAATTGAAGTCAAAGACACGAAAAAGGCCAATCAAACCGTCAAAGGAAATCATAATGCCCAATCTTCCACTACCCAAATAAACCCAACAAAAAAAATATCAATATTTTCTCGAATTGTGCGCTGGATAAAGAATAAATAACCATTGGCTTTGAGATATGAATTTAAAACGAACAGTAAAGAAGTTGGACATGAATAAACAAGTTATAGATTTCAGAAATAAACGAGCGGTTATTGGCTTAAGATAAAAGTATGGATAAATATACAATTGTACATATAACTGACAATAAAGACATTAGTAATGAATAAACAAGTTATGGATTTCAGAAATGAACAAGCACTTATTGGCTTAAGATAAAGGTATGGATAAATATACAATTGTACATATAACTGACAATAAAGACATTAGTAATGAATAAACAAGTTATGGATTTCAGAAATGAACAAGCACTTATTGGCTTAAGATAAAGGTATGGATAAATATACAATTGTACATATAACTGACAATAAGGACATTAGTAATGAATAAACAAGTTATAAGATTTAAGAACTGGACAAACAATTGTTGGCTTTGCGATATGAATAAAATTTATAATAGGTTTAAGAATTGTACATGAACTATTGGCTGAAAAGATGAGAGTCAATTGCTCGGATTTGTTTAGATGTCTAAGAAATTAACCATTAGGATGTAAAATATGATAGAAAAAGACAAAATAAAACGGGTTTTAGCTACTGATTGTGGTAGTACAACTACCAAAGCAATTTTAATTGAGAAGACAGGCAATGAATATCGGTTAAAAGCTCGAGGCGAAGCACCAACTACGGTCGAAGCACCGTTTGAGGATGTCACGCGCGGTGTTTTGAATTCTATACGGGAAGTTGAAGAGTTATCTCAAAAGGTTATTCTGGATGGCGAAAAAATTGTTAAGCCCTCGAAAAATGATAAAGAAGGCGTAGATGTGTATATTTCAACCTCATCGGCTGGTGGTGGTTTGCAGATGATGGTTGCTGGTGTCGTATTGACGATGACCGCAGAAAGTGCTGCCCGGGCAGCTTTGGGTGCAGGAGCAATTGTAATGGATGTTATTGCTTCTAATGATGGACGTTTGCCTCACGAAAAAATTGAGCGCATTCGAACCTTACGACCAGATATGATTCTACTTTCAGGAGGAGTTGATGGTGGCACAATTTCCCATGTCGTTGAGTTGGCAGAATTGATTCGGGCGGCTGACCCTAAACCGAGATTTGGCACCGGTTATAGTCTACCTGTAATTTATGCCGGTAACAAAGATGCACGCGAATTGATTCTAAAGACCTTACAAGATAAAAGCGCCTTAGTCATTGTGGAAAATCTTCGACCGGTCTTAGAGCGAGAAAATCTTGTTCCCGCGCGTCATCGAATTCACGATTTGTTTATGGAACATGTGATGGCTCATGCGCCTGGTTATAAAAAATTAATGGAATGGACCGATGTCCCAATTATGCCTACACCGGGTGCTGTTGGATTTCTAATTGAAAATATCGGTAAGACCGAACATATTGATGTCTTGGGTGTGGATATTGGCGGTGCCACTACGGATATCTTTTCTGTTTTTTCGGGCATTTTTAATCGAACGGTCAGTGCCAATCTCGGCATGTCTTATAGTATTTCTAATGTCTTGGCTGAAGCCGGTGAAGAAAATATTATGCGCTGGATACCTTTTGAGATTTCAGTGGCAGATGTCCGTAATCGAATTCGTAATAAGATGATTCGACCGACAACAATTCCGTCGACCTTAGAAGAATTAAAGATTGAACACGCGATTGCCCGGGAAGCGCTACGCTTGGCCTTGGAACAGCATAAATCGATGGCGGTCGGTCTCAAAGGCGTGCAACAAGAAAGAACAATTTCTGATGCATTCGCACAAACATTATCCGGTGAGACTTTAGTAAATATGATAAGTCTTAATTTAATCGTCGGCTCAGGCGGTATTTTGTCGCATGCACCCCGAAGAGTACAGGCAGCACTAATGATGGTCGATGCGTTTTTACCCGAAGGCGTTACACGGTTAGCAGTTGATAGTATTTTTATGATGCCTCATTTAGGTGTACTATCGACAGTGCATCAAGAAGCCGCAAAAGAAGTCTTTGAGAAAGACTGTTTGGTGAAATTAGGAACTTGTATTGCCCCGGTCGGTGAAGGTAAACCCAGAGCAAAATGTGTCTCGGTAAAAATAACTAAGCCGAACGGCGAAGTAATCGAGAAAACGGTTAATTACGGTGATATATTCTTAATTCCATTAGAAAATATAAAAGCCAAAGCCCGGATTCGACCGGAAAAGAATTTTGATGTGGGAGCAGGTAAAGGTAAAGAATTGGATACCGAAATTGAAGGTGGTGTCGTTGGCATAATTATCGACTGCCGCGGTCGAAGACCATTTATCGTACCCCAGGACACAAAATCAAGAATTGAGTTCTTGCAGAAAACTGCCCAAGCACTTAATGCTTATCCTCGATAGTGATTATAATAGTCTTTTGCATGATAAAAGAATATTCAAACTAAATCCCAAATGAACACCAATATTCTAAAAATTTATTTTTGATTAGCAGAATGGACTTAAAGTTTATCCGTAATAATCCAGACTTAGCGATGGAGATTTTGCGCCGTCGGGATGAAAAAATTTCTCTAGATGAAATTTTGCAATTAGACGAAAAACGACGGGAGATAATTAAACATCGGGACCAACTACGAATGCATCATCGCCGAATTTCTGAACAGGTTGCAAAAATTAAAAAAGAAAAACAGGATGCCGGTAATTTGCTAAATGAAGCTAAAGAACTAAGCGAGCAAATAAAAACCGTTGAGCAGGAACTAACCGTTATAGAAAATGAATTAGAAAACAAAATTAAATTTCTGCCTAATGTTATTCACGAATCAGTTCCTGATGAAGACAAAATTGTTGCTACTTGGGGTAATAAGCCAGAATTTACCTTTACTCCTTTAGCCCATTGGGATTTATGCGAAGCACTTCAAATTGTTGATTTTAATCGAGCCTCAAAGATTGCTGGTTCTCGGTTTGTACTCTTTAAGGGTTTAGGTGCACGGTTAGAGCGTGCACTAATCAATTTTTGTTTGGATATCCATATTATAAAACATGGCTATCAAGAAATTAATCCGCCATCATTAAATTTGGAAGAATGTTTTTATAATACCGGTGCCTTACCAAAGTTAGCGGACGAAATGTATCGCTGTACACAAGACCCGTTTTATCTAATTCCCACTGCTGAAGTACCTTTGGTTAATTTACATAGTAACGAATGTCTCAAAGAAGACGAATTACCTAAATACTACACTGCCTACACACCTTGTTTTCGCCGTGAGGCGGGCTCCTATGGCAAGGATGTCCGCGGGATGATAAGGATTCATCAGTTTGATAAAGTAGAATTAGTCAAATTTACTAAACCGGAAGATTCTTTTGAGGAATTAGAAAAAATGCGAAAGGACATCGAAGAACTTATGCAGATGTTAGCAATCCCTTATCAAGTGAAGTTACTCTCCGCAAAAGAGATGGCTTTTCAGTCGGCAAAAACTTATGATATTGAAGCTTGGGCAGGAGGCATTGGTGCTTGGCTGGAGGTGTCTTCAATTTCTAATTGTGTCGATTTTCAAGCCCGACGTGCTAATATTCGATTGCGTCGGAAATCAGGAGAATTGGAATATGTCCATATCTTAAATGGTTCGGGCTTAGCCTTTCCTCGTATCTTCATCGCATTAATTGAAAACAATCAACAAAAAGATGGCAGCGTCATAATTCCCGAAGTCCTTAGACCTTATATGGGCGGCATAAGTAAAATCGGATAACGGTAACCTCAAGACCAAAAACTAAATATATAAAAATTGGAAAACATAACGCCGAAAAAGAAGATTATTGAATTGGGAAAATTTCTGTTTGATCAGGGCTATGTGGTTGCAACCGATGGTAATATCAGTCTTCGGCTCAACGATCAGGAAATTCTTATTACTCGAAGTGGAGTATGTAAAGGCGAGTTAAACATCGCCGATATCGTGAAAATAAATATCAACGATTGGAAATCAGAGAATATAACAAATCAACTTGAATCTCATTATGGATATACAAAAGACAAACTAAAGTCTGATAATACCAGCAAAAAGAATCTAAGCAATTGGGAACCGAAGAGCGAAGTTCATCAAGCAAGACCTTCCTCGGAATATCGGATGCATTTAACAATTTATGCGCAAAGACCGGATATTAATGCGGTTGTTCATGCGCATCCGCCTTTTGCCACAACTTTTGCCGTAGTCGGTAAAAAGTTAGATGTGAACTTATTAACTGAAACCAAACAATTTCTGGGCTCCATAAAATATCTTGGTTATTATCAACCCGGAAGTATTGAGTTGGCGATGGCAATAAGTAGGGCAGTTATTAAACACAATGTAATTATTTTAGCAAAACATGGCGTTGTAGCATGTGGTTTAGATTTAAATGAAGCCCGATATCGGTTAGAAAGATTGGAGTTTTTAGCCCGAATTACTTGGTTATCTTTAATTATACCTCCAGCATAATAAACCGTATATCAAATAAAGAACTCTGACAAAGGCAATATTGGTTCAAAAGGCATGAAATGCAGAAGCATAATTATTGGTTTTTTCTTGTGGAGTTCGGTGTCTTGTGAGCATTTTTCAGAGATTTCAAATAAAAACAAATCCAATTTCTAACTAACACAGAAATCTTTACTGACAACATTTTTCCGGATGAGATGTTTGTTCTTTGAGATACATATCAGATTTTAGGTAGAATAACAGAATTTTATGCGGCGTGTAGGGGAAGAATAATACTTTAAATCACTAATTTGTTTCTGATGCCGACGTTCTGTACTTGAATCGAATTCAAAGGTGTCAACACAGACAAATTTGTTTTCAGATTATCTAAATAAAAAGGTTTTGAATAATTGAGCACCTCACAGCTCAAAAAATTCTTTTTGTCTAAAAAGAACTTTGGCGCGGACAAGACCCGGAAACCCGATATAGTATCTTAATAATGATCTAAGGTAAATTAAACACCTTAGACGATACTTTGTTATTTGTCTTCCTAAACACTCAACAATGTTTTTCCCTTTGGTTCTTAGCTTTTAATTGAAGTCTATGAACTAATAAACCTGCCTACTATTTTCTACTTGCTTTACGAAAAGTGCTAAATATTATCTCTTGGTAGAAGTAAATGATTCTCTGAATTACTGATACCATAATCCTTGCTATTATCCCCTTAATGCTTTTCTCAACTCCGCTCATATTAATTTTGTCAATTGCGCATAAATTGACAATTACATCTTTACCAAAACCAACCCTCAAACCAACTCCCAAAATTCTCTTGACCTTGCCTTCCAAAACTACTTTCTTACCTATTTTTAAAACTACCCAGAGGGCTATGGAGGGGACTGTAGTGCCTGTGCAAAAATGTGTATTTTAGACTTGACTAATGATTATTTTTG
>CAYYPG010000041.1:0-14852 GCA_964473505.1 uncultured bacterium
CCCTTTCGGTAAGATTATTTTTGATTCAAATTCTTGACTTTTCCTGAGTTGAGTATATAATTTTTAAGATTGTTCTTTGAAAACATTTTGGGAAAGTGCCTGTTGTTGAGTCTGAAAGGGGGTGAAGATTTTTAGATAATGGCTCAGGAACCTAAAAGAAAAAAATTATGGTCTATCGAATGAGGGGCACCGTGGGATTAAAAATGTGGAAGTAGCGGATCTGAGGCTCTGTCTTTCTTCCACACTAAATGGTTAAGAGCCTCATTTAATAAAAACACTATGCGTCATTAAAGATCCTAAAAATCTTTGGGTTGACTTTGTAATAGTATTTCTTATAATAAAAAAGATGTATTTTAGATTAAATGAGTCGAACCGAAATGTTTAGGGAATTAGTTAATGATATATCTATTTTATGAAATTTTTTTACCGAGGATATTTTAGTTTTCATTGGCAGAAGAAACACTCCTGTGATTTTTTTCTGTTTAGAATTTCCGCTGTCTTTTCCACGCAATATTTCTGTGTTCCTGAAATTCCCCAAGGATTCCAGTTTCGCGGAAATGTTGTTTAGGACTAAATTTTAAGAAGTGGTAATGATTTCACAAAATTGTCAGCTATTTTTGTTAACTTGTTTTTGGATTTCATTGAGTAGTTGTTTTTATGGTTGTACCAAAAATAATTCACAGGTAATTGCTTGGGTAAATGGCGAACCGATTACAGAAAAAGAGTTTGTTGCGGCTTTACCCAAAGGTTTTACTTCAGATTCCATTGAAAACAATTACCGACGGTCTTTAATTGATAACCTAATTGCTAAAAAGTTATTTATTCAAGAAGCCAAAAGATTGGGTTTAGAACCCCAAATAGACGCAATTTTAGAATATGAGAAGAAAAACCGATTGATTCAAGCCCTATATGATGATGTTGTGACTAAAAATGTTAAAATTACAGCACGAGAGATAAACGAAATGGTAAAACAGCTAGCGACTGAAGTGCATTTGAAAATTATTGTCGTGCCTGAAGAATCAACTGCTAAAGTAGTGAGTGCGGAGTTAAAGAAAGGTATACCATTTGAATCGCTGGCAGTACGATATTCGCAAGATGAAAGTGCGGCGGAAGGCGGCGATATCGGTTTTGGGCCCTGCTATTATTTAGAAGAGTCCTTGCGCAATGCAGTAATGAAGATGAAAGTTAATGAGATTAGCAAACCGATTAAAGGTTCGGCAGATTATAAAATTGTAAAATTAGTTGAGAAAAGAATGAGTTCTGAGTCGTTACCAATTCTTAAAGTTAATGCTCGGCGATTGGTGGAACAGGAAAAAAGTCGTAAGTTGGCTGAAGCATACTTGCAAAAGTTATCCCAACGACTCGAGTATAATCCGGTAGGATTACAATTGTTCTATAAACCACCAGAATCTTTTACTGCCGAAGAGCGTGAAACTTGGATAGTTAAGAAAGATAACCGCAAACTCGTTTATGCTAAAAATTTGTTTCATGTTGCCGAGAAATTTCCGCGGATTATCGATACCGCACTTAAGACCTATGCAATCCGTCGAGCGATTGAAGAGGATGTGATGTGTGAAGATGCCTTAAATCGTAATTTGGATAAGTTGCCAGAAATTCAAAAAGAATTAGAGCAACGAAAAATTAACTTGCTCTACCAGCGACTATATGAAATGCAAATAACCCAACAGTTAAGTGTTACGGATAAGGAGATTGAAGATTATTATAATGCTCATAAAGAAAAATATCTACCGAACAAGTTATCTGATATTTCCCCACTCATTAAAAATGAACTCTTAGAACAAAAACGGCAAGAACGCTATATTAATTATGTCCAAGAATTAAAGGCAAAAAGTAAAATAGAAATTGATGAAAACCGAGCATTAAACGTAGGCAAGAAATCAAAGACAAGAATTAAAGTTAAGAGATAAAATAAAAAAGGAGCATAAAGTGGAAAAAATAAAAAAGAGCAAAACAAAATCAATTAGGATATGTTTTCTGGTTTTGTTAGGAATTTTGGCAATCAATTCGTGTGGAGATAAAAAAGAAGTTGTCGCGACCGTAGGGAATAGTAAATTGACCAAAAAAGAACTTATGGTTCAGATTCCGGCCGAAATCCGCTTAACCCCAGAGAATATTAATACCTTAATCGAGAAATGGATTAATACCGAACTTCTATATCAAGAAGCCCTTAGAAGAAGAATTGATCGCGATGAAACTCTCAAGATTCAACTCAAGCAGTTAGCCAAAGAGTTAGTGGTTAATAATCTTTTAGAAAGAGAAATGGCAAAAATTTCGGTAAGCCGTAAAGAGATATTTGACTATTTTACTCAGCATAAAGACGAATTTCTTTATGAAATAAAAATTAGCCGGATAGTATTCAATGATGAGAGTTTGGCATATCGAACCTTAGCCGAGTTACGAGCCGGTGCGAATTTTACTAAATTGGCCCAGGATTTATCATTAGACCGAGTTTTAGCCAAAGGTGCAGAGTCTAAATATTTTAGCCGGGGCGTCGGGGATCCGCGTCTTGGTGGCGACCCATTGTTAGAAGAAGCGATTTTCCAACTTAAACCCGGTGAAATTTCGGAGGTGCTTAAATCTCAGGAAGGTTATCAGATTGTTAAATTGATTGATAAGAAAAAAGTAAAAAAAGATATTTCTTTAGCCGAAGTTGAAGATTATATCAATTCAGTTTTGCAATATAAGAAAAGTCGCGAGATGCTTGAGACTTTACTTAACGATTTAAAAGCCCGAACGAAAATTACCCAGAATCCTGAAATATTATTAAGATGACTGATTTCTTATTAGCCATATCCACTTTTCTACTCTGGGTTGGTTCCCGACAGATTTGAATGGTGTAAGTTCTATGACGAAGCAGTTGATAATTGGTTTAACGTTTTTAATCGCAAGTGGGAACTTATTGCTCTTCGGCAAGACAGCAGATAAGATTGTTGCGGTAGTTGGCGATGAGGTAATTTTAGCCAGTGAAGTTTATGAAGCAGTTGAATTTATGAAGTTGATGACCAAAACCTCGGCAACCGATTCGCAATTAGCTGAGCAGGTTTTAGATGAGTTGATTAAAAGCCGATTATTATTAGAAGAAGCCAAACGTGAAACCATCGAAGTATCCCGGCAAGAAATTGACAATGAAGTTGAACGCAACATTCAAATCTTAAAACAACGATTCGATAATGAAGCGGATTTTCGTGAAGCTTTAGCGCGTGAGGGGATTACAGAACGTAAATTGCGAGAACGGTATCGCACCGATGTTCGAAAACGCTATTTGAGCCAACGGTTATTAGCCAAAAAAGGCTTGACTAATATTAATATTACGCCCACTGAGGTTCAAAATTTTTATCATCAGTTTCGGGATTCAATTGCAAAACAACCAGGTCAAATTGAACTGGCGCATATTTTATTCATGATAAAACCATCGTTGGCCACAGAACAGGCCCAGCAAAAACGGGTGACGGAAATTTATGATATTCTCATGCGTGGTGGTGATTTTGAAGAAGTTGCACAAAGTTTTTCTGATGATCTGACAACCAAAAATCGGGGAGGTTATTTGGGGATGGTTTCAATCGAAAATCTTCAACCGGAAATTCAGGCGGTAGTAAA
The DNA here is from genome assembly GCA_964473505.1 of uncultured bacterium. GTDB lineage: Bacteria > Hydrothermota > Tepidihabitantia > Tepidihabitantales > CAIPLT01 > JAOABV01. The sequence continues at coordinate 3,619 of CAYYPG010000041.1, forward strand.
AAACTTGAAGCCCAACGAAATTTCTTTGCCCAGCAGAACCCGGTATGGTTATGAAATCTTTAAATGTCTGAGTCGAAAAGGTAACAAGATTGAATTGCGACATATTCTGGTCGCAATCAATATGTCTCGAACCGATTCAGTACAAACGAAAAAAACCGCAGAAAAAGTACGCGCCTTAGCCCGAAAAGGAGTTAGCTTCGATTCATTAGCCAAAATCTATTCCGATGATCCGATGACCAAAGATAGTGCCGGTTATTTGGGTGTGTTTCTTTTATCAGGATTACAAGAACCATATCGCAGTGCAGTGCAGAAATTAAAAGTTGGAGATATTTCGGAACCAGTGTTATCCGAACATGGGTATCATTTGATAAAAGTCCTGAATAAAAAAGAAGAACGAATTTTGAGTTTAGACGAAATCCAAGACCAGATTAGAAACTATCTTTTTGAAGAAAAACTTAAAGCCAAACTGGAAGATTATCTAATCAAAATTGCCCGCCGTATTTATATTAAAAAATATATTTAGCAATTTATTAGTATTAGAAGATATATTATTATTAATTTAAACACGCATTATCTCTTAATGAGTTGTATACAAGTTGTATTTTTGTGGCTGATTAAAGCAATCGGTATTTTAGTTGACTGGCAATAGCACTTTTTCAATTAAGAATTTGTCCACAGATGCTTACTCGGATTTTATGTGATATACACCTTTGGGCTGGTTTGATTATCCTGTTGGCATTTAGTCGGGTTAATGGTGTTTTTTGGCCCATAAGTCCAATTGATTCTGTACATCCATTAGGAAATAATTGGTGTAATTTTCAGGATTACGGTTCAACTGGTCCATATTTTCATAATGGCATAGATATTATTACTCCCAATCAACAAGGTGCTGCGGTTTATGCTGTAGCGCATGGTTGGGTAAAGGCGTGGTTGACTTTAGGTGGAGATTTGTATTGGCGCTTAGGAATTGCGGATTCAAGTCTTGCTTATACCGATTCTTGTGAGGCCTGGCTCTATGCGCATATTGACCCAACTCGTTATCATAAGAATGTAGGAGATGAGGTTAATCCTGGAGATTTGATTGGTTATTTGATTCCTTGGCCAGTAAGTGGTTTTGACCATCTCCATTTTGCGCGGATAAAAGACTGTGGTAGCGTTTGGACAGTCGCAGACTGGGCGTTTGTAAAAAATCCCCTGTGCCTTCTAACACCTAATACGGACACAGTAGCACCAATTTTTGAAAATGCGCTCGGTAATAAAAAATTTGCCTTTTGTCAGAATAATAAGAGTATATATCTTAATCCGGATAGTCTATATGGCGATGTTGATATTATTGCTAAAATTTATGACCGAATCGGCAAAAGCACTGGGAATTTAACCTGGGATAAATTAGCACCTTATCGTATTGAATATGCAATTCGGGGGGATAACGATTCAGTACCAACAACACTTTTTGTGCAATTTTCTGGTCGGATTTCACAAAATAACATTCGAGTAGTCTATAAACAAGACAACATTTGTAAAAGTCGTGGTGATTATAATTACCGAGATTATTATTTCATCGTTACTAATACTAATGGAGATACGATTTTAGAACCGGCAGATTCGATGTTTTGTTGGCATACAGCCAATTTTGCCGATGGTACTTATTGGATAAAAGTTACTGCTTATGATGTTTATGGTAATGCGAGAACCGAAAGTATGTCTGTAAGAGTAAGAAATCAAGGTTCAGGCGTACCCTATACGCAGATACAAAATCAGGATATCAAATTATTGACAACTCCTAATCCAGTCCGGACGGTTCTAAATATTAATTTTATGCTTGAACAAGATATGAAGATTAAACTCATTATTTATAATAATCTTGGTCAACGCGAACAAGAACTTTACAACAACCGACTTCCTAAAGGTACACATAATTTTATTTATTATCCTAAACAATCCGGCGTATATTTTGTTATCCTCAGATTGCCCAGCCAAACAATTACGAAAAAATTTGTCGTCAGCCGGTAAAATATTTTCCACGGCTGTTTTCTATTACTAACATTAAGAAGTTTAAATGGGCAGTGGATAATATTTCGTGCGATTTGACTATTGCGATAATGAAAAAAAGTGTATCCTCCCAGACATTTAATATGAAAAGGAGGAATACACCTATAAAACAATATAACTTTGATATCAGTAAGAAAAGATATATAATTTTTGATTAAAAATCAAGCATTATTTAATTTAAATGGGAATTGATTGATGACGACACATACTATTTGGAATTTAACACCTTGTCGACATGATATTCTGAATTGCCGGTAAGTTAAACACCTTTGGCGATACTTTGTTATTTGTCTTTTCCTGACAACTCAACCGGTGCCTTTCTCCTTCAACACTGATTCTTACCCTTATAGTTGAAATATCAGCTTTACGCATACGCCTGGGCAATAAATTTTTCCCAATCACGATAATCCAATATTGTAAAACTTATATTTATTCAATCAATCTGCGCGATATCTCCACATTGCTCTGTTAACTACTGGCGTGCAGTGCAATTCGTTGATGATTTATTCTCAATCGTTCTATAACCTTACAAAATCCAGATACTCTCAGTTTCTTTAAAATCCGTATCTAATAGATTCTCCGCCATTATCCGTCTGAATCGTTATCGAAAATCCGATTATCACCTAAACAGGAAGAATATGATATTTCTTTAGAAAATCTTTTTTTCTGGCAGACTTCACCATTAACTGACTAATTAATAATTAAATCTGGACTGCTTTCAAAGAATCAGTTTGCAAGGTGGTGTCAAGCTTTTTGGGTAAATCGGTTTTTCTTTCATCGGTGTGCGCTCTTGCTAAATATATTATATATTAATACGGGCAAACAAGGAGAAGATAAATCTTTTCTTTAACACAAAAATACTGAATTTACACAACATATTCTACAACACTGTGTTAATTAACATATTGGGTAAAATACGAATCTATTCGTTTAGTTAGAATTCGAACCTCTGATAATAATTGGTCGTATTGCAGTCTTGACTTTATTTTTATTGATTTTATACTTACCGTATAGAAATGGGAGAGAAGCTATATAAATCTCTCCAATGTAAAAAACGAGGTGATTTATGGCTAAAGAAGAAAAAATAAATGCCTTAAAAGCCGCAATTGCCCAGATTGAAAAACAATTTGGTAAAGGTGCAATAATGAGACTGGGTGAAACCGAAACCAAAGTGCAAGCTGAAGTTATTCCTACCGGCTCAATTGGACTTGACTATGCATTGGGCATTGGTGGATTTCCCCGAGGACGAGTAGTAGAAATTTTCGGTCCCGAAGCCTCAGGAAAAACTACTTTAGCGTTGCAAGTAATTGCTGAAGTTCAGAAAATGGGTGGTAATGCAGTATTCATTGACGCCGAACATGCTCTGGATGTAAATTATGCTGAAACCTTAGGTGTGGATTTAACTAACCTTTTTGTGGCGCAACCCGATTCTGGCGAACAAGCCCTGGAAATTGCCGAAACTTTAACTCGTTCCGGCGGACTTGATGTCTTTGTGATTGATTCGGTTGCCGCCTTAGTTCCCCGAGCAGAAATCGAAGGAGAAATGGGTGATGCGTTTATTGGGGTTCAGGCAAGATTGATGTCTCAAGCACTGCGCAAATTGTCCAGCGTGATTAGTAAATCTAAAACCTGTGCCATCTTTACTAACCAAATTCGGCAAAAAATCGGTGTGATGTTTGGAAATCCGGAAACTACTCCCGGCGGTCTGGCGCTAAAGTTTTATGCCAGTTTACGACTTGATATTAGAAGAGTTGGGGCGATAAAAAAAGGTGATGTCGTAATCGGAAATCGCACTAAAGTTAAAATTGTCAAAAACAAGATGGCTCCACCTTTTAAGGAAGTTGAATTTGATATTATTTATGGTAAAGGTATTTCCCGGTGTGCAGAATTGATTGACTTAGGAACTGAACATAATGTGCTTCAAAAATCCGGCACCTGGATAATTTTTGAAAATACGCGCATTGGACAAGGTCGGGATGCGGCAATTGAATTTTTAGAAAAGAATGTCGATATCCGTAAAAAGATTGAAAAGAAACTGCTCCAAACATTACATTTATCGCAACCTGAAGAAAGTGAAGATATCGTTAAGACCACAAAGAAAAAATCCTGAACGAACATCAATCTACATTAACGGTAAATATGCGTTCAGCGTAGATAAGGATACTTTATCGCAACTTAGGCTTTATGATAAACAAGAGATTACTAAATCGGAACTACAGAATTTACTCTGGCAATCCGAAAAACAGAAATGTAAAGATTATGCCTATTTATTACTTTCTTATCGAATGCGGACTAAAAAGGAAATGGAACAACGATTGGTTGCTAAAGATTTTTCGGTCTCTGTCATAAAAGAAGTCATAAAAGAGTTAGAAAAACAAGGATTGATTGACGACCAAAAGTTTGCTCAGTCATTTACCCTCGACCGAATTAATTTTAGTCTTAAAGGCAAACATCTAATTTTTGCTGAACTGAGAAAAAAAGGTATTGACCGAAAAGATATTGTATCTGTCCTCAATGACCCTGAAATTGTTGAAGGCGAAGAAAATGCCTTAAAACGCATTATTGCAAAATATCAAAATCGATATAAAAAACTACCATTTCCTGAAAGAAAACAAAAATTTTATTCCCTGTTAACCCGAAGAGGATTTTCTTATCCGTCGATTAAAAAAGTATTAAAACTTGGAGAAGATAATATTATTGAAAACGAACAAAATATTGACAGCATATAATAAAACAATACTGCAATGAAGACCAAAAACTTTATGGGAAATGTAATAGAATGGAACCAAAATGAATCATCGCGAAATTAGACAAACTTTTTTAGATTTTTATGCTAAGCGGGAACATAAGATTGTTCCTAGTTCTTCTTTAATTCCCAAAGATGACCCAACTTTACTATTTACTAGTGCCGGTATGGTACAGTTTAAGCCGTTTTTTGCTGGTTCGGTTCCTTTGCCGTATCGTCGGGCAACATCGATCCAAAAATGTTTACGGGCAACGGATTTGGCGGAGGTAGGTAAATCGTTTAAGTATTGCACCTTTTTTGAAATGCTAGGGAACTTCTCTTTTGGCGACTATTTCAAAAAAGAGGCAATTCCTTGGGCATGGGAATATCTAACGCAAATTGTTAAACTGCCGAACGAAAATCTTTATGTCTCAGTTTATGAACAAGATGACGAAGCCTATGAAATTTGGCATAAAGATGTGGGCTTAAAAACAAATCGTATTTATAAACTAGGCAAAAAAGATAATTTCTGGGGACCGGCTGGCTTAACCGGTGCGTGTGGTCCTTGTTCGGAGATATATTTTGATATGGGCGAAGAATTCGGTTGTGGTAAAGAGACTTGCGGTCCGGGCTGCGATTGTCCCCGATTTCTTGAATTATATAATATTGTCTTTCCTCAATATGATATGCAATTGGATGGTACATTATTACCATTAAAAAATCGGGGAATTGATACCGGAATGGGTATGGAACGATTGTGTATGGTTTCCCAAGAAAAGAAATCTATTTTTGAGACCGATTTATTTATGCCCATTATTAAATCCTTAGTTAAAATTCTAAATCAACCTCTTAATGATGAAAACCGAGTCGTTTATTATGCTTGTGCGGACCATGCGCGGGCATTAACATTTGCTTTAGGCGATGGCGCAATTCCTTCTAATGAAGGCCGAGGTTATATGCTAAGAAGTATTTTGCGTCGAGCGTTACTCTTTGCTTATAAAATTGGTATTGAAGAACCATTCTTATATCAGTTAAGTGGTGAAATCATTGAACAGATGCGGCAATGGTATCCAGAATATGTTCACAAACGCCAGACCATCGCACTTATTATTAAGGCGGAAGAAGAACGATTCTTAAAAACAATCTCTACCGGACTGCTTCGCTGGCAGGAATTAGCCGACCAATACCAAACGGATAAAAGAATTCCTGGCACCGAAATCTTCAAACTTCATGACACATATGGTCTACCAGTAGAACTGACGCAAGAATTGGCTAATGAGAGTGGCTATACTTTGGATTTAGAAGGTTATGCAAAAGAGATGGAATTGCAAAAGGAGCGTTCACGCAAAGTTGTCATTGACCTTAAAATGTCAATTTCGGATGCCATGGAAAAAGCCCTATCGATGCAGGTTAAAGATTTTTGTGGTTACGAATGCGATACCAAAGACACGCATTTACTTGTTGCCCAAAAACTTTCCGAGGAGATTTGGGAAATCTTACTTCAAGACCCGCCGTTTTATGCTGAAGCCGGTGGACAAGTTGGCGATACCGGTAGAATTATCGGCAAAGATTTTGTATTAGAAGTAATTGATTGCTATTATAAGAATCAGCATCGCTGGTGTGAAGCCAAATTGGTTAAAGGTGAACTACAAGAAGGTGTTTTTATTGAATCACCAATTTCGGTGCGCGCAATGATTGATGTGGAACGAAGACGTGAGATTGAACGCGCTCATACTGCAACCCATCTTTTACATGCGGCCCTCAGAAAAATTATGGGCGAATCGGTAAAACAAGAAGGCTCATTAGTAGAACCAGGAAGATTAAGATTTGATTTTACCGCACCGTTATCTTTAACTCCAGAGCAGATTCAAAAAGTTGAAGAACTGGTCTTTGCCAACATTATTAAAGACATTAAAATAGACCACTTGAAAAATATTCCAATTAATGAAGCCAAAGCAATGGGTGCATTAGCGTTCTTTGGCGAAACTTATGGTAAGCGAGTTAATGTCTTAAAAATTGGCGATTTCTCTTGCGAGTTTTGTGGCGGAACTCACCTGAGAAGAACCGGCGAGATTGGAATCTTTAAAATTATTTCAGAAACTAGCATTGCTGCGGGAATAAGAAGAATTGAAGCCTTAGTCGGTAAATTGGCTTTTCAGGCAATAAAGGCCGAACGGCAAATTCTAAATGAGCTGAATCAGAAATTAGAAACAGGACCTAATCTGTTGATAAATAAGATTGAAAGTATTTTTGCCCATCAGAAAGAATTAGAACGACAAATTGCCCGGCTGACCCGTAAAGTAATTGATGCGGAAATCGATGAATTGCTGAAAAGCGCGGAGATGATTGCGGAAATTAAATTGATTTTTAAGTACTTTGATTATCTTGATGTTGCTGACTTAAGACTTGTCGCGGACAAAATCCGTCAGGTCGCAAAAGAAAATATATGTGGTTTTCTGGTTGCCGGTTCTAAAGATGTTGAGCGAATCCGATATATTATTTTTGTTAGCGATAATCTTAAAACCCAATTGCCGGCAAATGATATTGCTCGTGAAGTTGGTAAATTAATGGAAGGCGGTGGTGGCGGTAGACCGGATTTAGCCGAAGGCGGTGGTAAAAATGATAAGGTTTTATTAGCCTACGCTCGGCTAAAAGAAATTATTCCTGCACGGTTAGCAAGTCCCAATAAAAATTACGAGAATGAAAAACAATAAACCTCAATATGATTGGGTAGATGATTTTGCTTTAGGACTGGCAGTAGTGAAGATAGGTAAAAATTACGGATACATTGACCAAAACACCAAGATTGTAATCAAAGCAATCTATGATCGAGCTGAAAATTTTGTTCACGGATTAGCCAGAGTAAGAATTGATAAAAAATGGTGCTATATTGATAATACCGGTAAGATTATTGGGAAATCAGATTAACTAAATCGAATTGCCAAGCCAAATAAATTTTATTTGGGGGTTAAATATCTTAAGAGGTGTTATAATTGAAAGAATAAGGAAATGTAAAAAAGGAAATGTATATATATTCAACAGAAAAGAAAAATTTTCTCTATTCAACAGAAAAGAAAAATTTTCTCTAATTTAACCTAAGGTTCGATAAAAATAAAGTCTCTTTGAGCACAAAACGTGTTAGACGAAAATGGTCTTGCCGATAATAAAAATTAGTAGTTGCTATTTTCGAACAGAGGTTACGGGTTTCTTAGCACATTTTCATATTTTTGATCAAGATCGCTAAATTTATTGAGAATCATTGTAGGGTAAAATAAATAAAAAAATTAGTTTGGTGGGATTGCCAATGGGCAAAGACAACCTTAAATTGATTATTGTCAAAAGAGGCCTTAGTTTGAGATCGGAATATTAGTTTCAGAAACCGGCCAAACAGAAACGCGTTTTTTAGCTCGACTGACGCGTTCGAATTTAACTATTCCCGATGTCAATGCAAACAAAGTATCATCTTTACCTCGACCAACATTAATACCCGGTAAAAAGACGGTTCCGCGTTGCCTAATGAGAATACTCCCGGCGTTGACCATTTCGCCGGCATATGCCTTAACACCTAATCGCTGACCATGGCTGTCTCTGCCATTTCTTGATGAACTTGCGCCTTTTTTATGTGCCATAGTTCTATATTACATAAAAAAATCAGTTTTGTCAAGCATCATTGAAAAAACCTGAAAAATGCTCAAAAGACTGCGAAGCCCCCCCGAAAAAACCATCAATTATGTTTCTTGTTTTCATGCTTTTTGAACTTTTTAGGGCAAAATGATGTATCTTTAAGAAAAACAACAACTTATCTGAAAATTTAACATATCTAAAACATTAGTTATAATTAATGGGAAGTGGCAAGATTTTTGTGTGAATTGGTTTTTCTTCCATGGGCGTGCTTTCCTTTTTTAAATATTGAACGAGGACGAGGTTACATCTTTTTCTTTAACATAGAAATATTAATTTTACACAAAATATCAGACACTACCTAACTAATGTTTTTTGTGTTTATCTTTACTTAAGAGATAAAAGAAAGTCTTGTATGTTGTGCTAATAAAAGTAAATAGTTTTCTGAATTATAGACTTAAAGCCTGACCACTGTTTTCTAATTGCCTAAAAAAAAGTGCTAAATAAAAGTAAATGATTTCTGAAATTATTGACTAACACCACTGTTCACTATTTTCTAATTGTTTTTCTAAAAAGCACTAAAGGGATTAGGAAACTGTGTAGTTTATGGCAACAATCATTTGAGGGATACAGAAGATTAAGTCAAGCAAGACTTAATAGCTATATGGTATTCAAGCGATAATTAGTTGGGATAATAATATATTAGTCATATAAGAGTTTTATTGTAAAAGCAGTAGAACTTGCGGTTGCTCTTGTCCCGATAATAATATATTAGCCATATAAGAGTTTTTCAAGATTTTAGCAATCAGAAATTTTTTAAAATTGCTCTTATCAAAGCAGTGAAAATAAGAATCGGATATAAAATATTTTTTTTTATCCGCCACAATCTACTTTTATCATACTTCTCAAAATAATGATATAAACTTTTATGCATTGAGAAAATCATTTTGGCTCGGGTTCTTTTTGTGCTTGCTCCCCGATGATGAATGACTGAAGCATAAGGGAAATAAATTATTTTCCAGCCGGCTTGTTTTAGCCGAAAACAAAAATCGACATCATTATAGAACAAAGGAAAACTCTCGTCAAAATCGCCGACCTCGACAATCGCATTTCTACGAACTAAAAGACATGATGCCATTGGTTGCTCGATTTCGGATAATTGGTTGTAATTAAAGTATTTCATCCGCCATCGGCCAAAAGTCTTATGTTGGGGAAAGAGTCGAGCCAAACCGGTTAGTTCCCATAATAAAATTGAATAATTGGGAAAAGAACGTACTGAATCCTGAATCGTTAAATCTAAGTTTAATATCTTCGGTGCAATTGCGCCTACCATTGGGTTTTTCTCCAGATATTCAATCAATGGTGGAAAAAAGTTGTTGTGCAATTTTGTATCCGGATTAAGAAAAAGGATATATTTATGCTGAGCAAGCTTTATGCCCTGATTATTCGCCTTGGCATATTCGAGATTTTTCGAATTTTTCACTAAAACAACTTGCGGATATTCAATTTCTATAATCTTAGTCGTCTCATCTTGGGAGTTGTTATCAACGATAATAATTTCATACTCGATAAAATTAAATTTCTTTTGAGAAAGAATTGCATCTAAACAACTTCGAATATACTTTTCACTATTCCAAGTTACAATTATTATTGAAACCATTATCTATTGTCGCTACAGTTTGTAATGCAGCAGATAACTATAGAATCATCATCCACTAATCAACATTCTTTGTGCGGTGAAATTTTTATTCTTTATGATGCGCCTTCATGGTTGTGACTCCGTTTCTGAGAAATGACCAGAAGTTTGGAATTTAGGAAACGGTTTGCATCCGATAATAGTTTAAGAGGTCAGCAAGTGTAGTAAAAAATGATATTTCCGGTTTCCAGTCGGTCAAGGTCATAAATTTTTGGGCACTGCCCGTAAGTAGCGGAATATCATTAGCCCGGATTAAACTCTTAACCGGTTTAATTTTTATCTTTTTCTGACTGAGACTCAAAAGAAACTTTATACATTCTTCTATTGTATAAGGTTTACCAGAGGTAATATTATATATCTCTTTAGTTTTACCCTTTTTCATTGCCAAATAATAAGCTCGGATAATATCGGAAACATCCAGATAGTCTCTTTTAACCTTAATATTACCAACTTCAATTACGGGTTTTCTTTGACCGTTTTCAATTTCAGCAATTTTTTTTGCGACACTGGGAAAAATAAAATGTTCAGCTTGTCCCGGACCAGTATGGCTAAATGGTCTTAAGATTATAATATCAAAATTATATTGACGGGCATAATACAGACAGACCTTCTCCGCGCAAAGTTTGGTTAAAGCATAAAAACTTACTGGATTGGTCGCAGTCTTTTCAGTTAATTTCTTAGAACTTCTGCCATATACTTCACATGATGAAATGTAGATGATACGCGGTTTTATCTTAACTTCTCGTACTGCTTCTAAAATATTTAATGTGCCGAGGCCGTTAATGGCAAATGTTTCTTTTATATGCTTTTCACCTTGAGAAACCGAACTCTGGGCAGCAAGGTGAAAGATTACTTGAGGCCTAACCATGTCTATCACACTTAATACCTCAGAATAGTTGCGGATATCGCAGTAATAAATTTTATAATTAGACTTCTGGGGAATAGCAAAATAGGTGCCGTAAATTTCGTAATTTAATGACTGAAGATATCCGGCAAGATAATTACCGACAAATCCTTCAATACCAGTAATTAAAATTCTTTTCACAACTTTAAGAATTTTTGTTTAATTGTAATTCATTCACCGAGGCCTGCCTTTGCAGACAGGCAGATACCATAAATTATTTGATGTAGTTTTTTTCA
>CAYYPG010000041.1:14952-17557 GCA_964473505.1 uncultured bacterium
GGCCTGCCTTTGCAGACAGGCAGATACCATAAATTATTTGATGTAGTTTTTTTCATCATCGAGAGAAGCGAGCGGGATAAAAAGTCGTTAAACTCGTTCGCGCCAGTAATCTAACAAATCTTGTAAAGTCTTTTTAAACGGAATTTCGGGCTTCCAGCCAATTTCTTTTTTAATTTTACTATAGTCGCCAATTAAAAGTTCAACATCTGAAGGTCGTAAGCGTAATGGGTCAGTTTTAACTTGAATTTTTATTTTACTTAACTCCAGCAACATATAAAGCACTTCTCTGATTTTATAACCTTTGCCACTGCAGATGTTATAGACTTCACCGGTTGTCCCTTTTGTTAGACATAAATAATATGCTCGGCAGACATCACGGACATCAGTAAAATCACGCACCGCTTCTAAATTTCCCACATAAATTACAGGTGCTCTTTTGCCTTTTTCAATTTCCGCAATTTGTTTTGAGAAATTAGAGGTAACAAAGACTTCACCTCTTCTTGGGCCAGTATGATTGAATGCTCGGGTACGAATAATATTTAAGCCATAACTTTTCTGGTATTGAAATCCCAATAAATCTTGGGCAACTTTGCTTACGCCATAGGGACTTAATGGCCTTAAAGGATTCGTTTCTTTAATTGGTACTTCGGAAGGATAGACCAATCCATATTCTTCACTCGAACACGCAAGTTGGATTCGGCAATCTTTAAGCCCTATATTCCGGACACTTTCAAAAATATTTAACTCGCCAATAATATTAGTGGTTAAGGTTTCGGCCGGAGCAACCCAGGACATTGGTACATAACTTTGCGCCGCAAGATGAAATATTAGATCTGGTTTAATTTGTTTAATAACATTGTTAACTGATACCGCATCTCGTAAATCACACTCAAAAAGTTTAATCTTATTCACAAGATGGCTAATATTTTCCATCCGCGAACGCCAACGGCAAATACCGTATACCTTACAATTCTTTTGAGTTAACAGATATTCGGCTAAATGACTACCAGCAAAGCCAGTAATGCCTGTTATTAATACTTTCATATCAACTCCTTAAATATTTTCATTTTTTATTAATCAAAGATGTAATTCTTCAATTGGCCTGCCTTTTCAGATGGCCTGCCTTTGCAGACAGGCCTGCCTTTGCAGACGGGTAAAATTTCCATTGAAGTTTAAGTATAATATTAAAATAATATTAATGTAACTCTTTTCATTACAAAATTGATTATTCAGGGTTTTTCTTTTTTCTTTATAAATGTGCAATCTTCAGACTTAATGTCTTTGAAATTCAGAGATTTCTCATTATTCAAAAAATACAATAAAAAATCAGGATTTATTCTAATATAAAATACAAGATTTAATAATAATGTCAAGTGTTCAATGCAAAGAGCTCTGACAAAGTCAATATTTGCTTAAAAGGCATAAAACCACTCAAGCGAATTTCTCCGAGATCTCGACGTAAAACCAATTTCCAAGACTATCAGACTACAATGAAAGACATTCAATAGATGACATTACGCTTTTTCGACTTTTCCCGAGCGAATACAACGAGTGCAAACCCAAATCTTTTTAGTTTCACCATCAATTTTTGCCCGTATTCTTTGGAGATTTGGTTTCCATCGTCGCTTTGTCACATTATGTGCGTGACTAATATTAGAACCAATTACACTGACTTTTCCGCAAATCTCGCAATGTTTTGCCATATTTTCCTCCCTTTGGCCTGCCTTTTAGGCCAGCCTTTTAGGCATTAATTAAAGTCTAAATTCATAACTAACGGACAGATATATGTCAAGGTCAATCATTAAGAATTCTGACAATGTTAATATTGGTTCAAAAGGGATGAAATGCAGAAGCATAATTATTGGTTTTTTTCTTGTGTGTTTCGGTGTCTCATGAGTATTTTTCAGAGATTTCTCATTATTCAAAAAATACAATAAAAAATCAGGATTTATTCTAATATAAAATACAAGATTTAATAATAATGTCAAGTGTTCAATGCAAAGAGCTCTGACAAAGTCAATATTTGCTTAAAAGGCATAAAACCACACAAGCGAATTTCTCCGAGTTCTCGACGTAAAACCAATTTCCAAGACTATCAGTCTACAATGAAAGACATTCAATAGATTGATACCTAAAAGACAAAACAAATTTGGTGATGTGCCAAGACATTGTATCTCTTCCAAGGTCCTATTTCTACGGCTACATTATCTAACAATATCAGATCAACATATCAGATTTTTATCATTAAAGCTTTGGCATCTGCTTTTTAAGATGCTCAAACAGGTATCTCGTAGTCAAGAGACGAATGATCTCGATAATTGTTATAATAGTAATTGTATTTTAATCCTTCAGATAATAAGGCGGGTTTGGATTTGATATTAAATACATGCGGAATATAAAACATCTTAACGTCAGTCCGATGAGACCGCACTAAATGGGCATACTTTTCAGGTTGATCTTTATGATATTGGATAAGACGACATCCAAAACCGTCCAGTAGCATCCGTAGCACTTTAACATTTAACCATGACTGTCCGCCAAACTCTTCATCATTGTCTACCGTAAAAACAATTTCACATTTAACCCCATGCGAGCATAACCACGA
>CAYYPG010000042.1:0-16731 GCA_964473505.1 uncultured bacterium
ATTTTTCATTTTTTGAAATATTTTTAACCTAAAACAATGCTATGAACCTTAACTTTTAGATTTTAACCATTTTGGAACTATTTTTGACCAGAATATACCTTTTGAGCTCCCTAAACTATTAATTTTACCACTGTATAGACTATTTTTACTTAGATAACAGCACTTTTAACCCTTAAACTTTTAGCTCCTAACCCTGTTTATAAGCATTATTATCCGGATAATAGCACCATTTTGGACCTTTAAACTTTTATACCCTTTTTTTAAGGTTAGCACCCCTACTATCCTGCCATTAGCCCTGTTTACCAGAGGACATAGGGGTGTTTCCTATAGGAAACAGGCCTGTTCACCAAAGTGTACAGCACAATATATATAAGTTCAATATTAGACAAAGAATAATAAAAAATAAGATTATTGTAGCTTTTTAACATGATTTATGCTTTTTAGCATTGTTTAGATTTCTTTTTTTCTTTTCTTTTTCTTTCTTTTCTTTCTTTTTTTTAAATACCTAAAATAACCCAATAGCCTAACAATCAAATGATATAGTTTGCGAAATTCTTGGGTAGACTACCACAATCTAAAAGAACCTAATAACCCAACAATCAAACTCCATTAAAACCCTATTATTATACTTCAGAATCATCAATCAGCATTTAGCGTAGAGCATAAAGCACTAACTCATTTGATACTTAACCAAATCCCAAACTATTCCCTTATACTTGTTTAATCCTAACCCATAATCATCCATTAGCATAAAGCATTCAGCGTATAGCAATATCCGTGCCATACAGGGAACTATACCCATATAGAAAAGGTAAATTATTATTACTTATTGTCTATTAAACAGTTAAATAAAATCTCATCTCAAAAACTGTTCTATTTTTATTGTATAAACTTAAATAACTTACCCTTCTTATCACTGAAAGTCAATGTCTGGAAATGGGGGATCCAAAACGTCTTTATATATATAAAGGCGCGACTGAAACAAAAGGCTCAGTCCGGCTAATGCAAGATTATGCAAATACTTTGGCTAATTAAAACACAAAATGATAAACAGAAAATGCTCAATCTAAATATTCTTATGCTGTTTAGCTTACAATCAACCTCTATTTTCCAGAAATTGGAAAACCAAGGGTCTGACCCTTCTTATCACTGAAAGTCAATGTCTGGAAATGGGGGATCCAAAACGTCTTTATATATATAAAGGCGCGACTGAAACAAAAGGCTCAGTCCGGCTGTATTAAATTAATGCAAAATATTATGCAATTAGTTTGGATAATAAAACTGAAAGAAGTTAGATATAAAGTGTATTTTGCATTGGTATTTTAATTTTTAATATCCGACAGGATTAACTTGTCGGTTTGTTCTTTGACAATTTGGCTACCCTAAACGAACAGATTGCCTTTAGGCAAAACTACGACTGATTCGCGGAAACTGTATCCGAATTATATTCTCGTCTGCAATTTCTTTATTGTGATAAAACAGGCGACTCAGCGACACACAGAATCTGCTACTAGTTATATCTGGATTGGATTCTCAGCTACCGTCTTCTTATTGTGATGAAACAAGCGACATCAGCTCACACAGACTCTGCTACTCATTATATTCGGACGGTATTTTCGTTTGCGATTATCTTATTGGAATAGAGTAAGCAACATCAGCTATACACGAATCTACTATTCACTATCTGCAGTTATTTTCTTATTTGACTTGATGAAAAGCGAAGCAAGGATAAACGACTGAACACAGAATCTAAACATTGGATATACGCTTTAGTGGTTTGATATTAATTTTTCTTAATGCTTTATCGCTGATAATCACGTATTACGTATCAGTGCTTCGTCCCTACTCGCTGTTTCTAACCAATCTTTGCTAACTTGATTACCTGCTACTAAAAACTGTTAAATTTCATAAACTGTATAGTCTGGTTTAGACATACGGCAATCTTGACTTTACTTTTTATTTACAATAGAATTGACTTGTGAAACAAGTGTCTTTTAGCATTGTCTTGATTTGCCAAGATCTCAAACTGTAAACCACCTTTCAGGTATGTCCTTATTGGATAGAAAGAAAAAAACTTTAAGTCTATTAACGAAAAGCATGTTTGGTGTTTTCTTGTTAGCACAATTGAAAAATATATTTTACTTAGCATTAGTAAGTGGACTTATAAATCTATTTCTGCTTGCCTGTGCGAAGAAAGCATTACCACCCAGTCCAGACCGATTTTCACCACATCTAGAAAAAATTGAACCGATAAACCGTACCAGAATTGACCTGTGGTTTAATGAACCAATTGATATCTCTCAGCTCTCCACTAAAAATTTTGTCCTTGTTTCTGTATCCCAAGATACCTTAGAAGTTAAAACTATTACTGCTGGAAAAAAATCAGAAATCATTTCTTTATTTACTCCACCTGCAAAACCAGAAATTTATACTTTATCAGGTTTAGTTTATGACCGCTACGGCAATCTTCTGCGTCTGCGAAAACGATTTCGTCCAAGTTCAATAATTGACACCTTAGCTCCAAAAATTATTGCTATTTCTCCGGCGTTAGGAACTTTAAATAAATCAAAAAATATTATAATTGAAGTCAATTTTTCCGAACCGATCGATACCAACCGAGCAATAAATTATCTGACCTTATCTTTGGATAAAGCAAAAATTACTCCTCATTGGCGTAGTGACTGGCAAGGACTCTATTTTAGTTATAAAGATTCGTTGCCACCGAAAACTTATGTCTATTTCTTGTTATTACCAACTCTCACCGATTTAGAAAACAATCAATTAAAAGAACTCGGTTATACCTTTTTTACCAGTGATTCGGTTTTAGTCCCCTTATTAGTTTCCGGAAATTTAATTTATAATACTCGACCGATTAAAAATGGTATTGTCTTATTTTCGCGAGGCAACGATAAGGCAATTACAATTTCTCGTGCTACGGGAAGTTTTTCTTTAAGATTAACTCCGGCAATTTATAATATTACCGCAATTGCTGACACTAACTTTGATAATCGAATTGACCTGTCCGCAAAACTAATCGATTCTATATTTGCTACGAAAACCATTAATATAAATTTACATCCAGTAACTGAAGCTAAATTGGTTGATGAATATCTTCAAGCCGATTTTAAATGAAATGGAATCGTTTTTCTATCATTTTAGGTATGCCCGATTTGACCAAACAAAACATCTCATCGGTGATGATACACGATTTTTTTACACTCAACACTCAAATACTCAAGCATTACAATATCTTAAAACACGAATCTATCTCATCGGATACGGTCTTACATCGCAATACTTTTCTGATTTATTCCGCTAAAAAGCAGTGTGTTTAATATTTTGTGTAAATTCAGTATTAAGATGTTAAAGAAAAATGCTGAAACTTTGGCTTGGTTTAACATTTAAAAGGAAAAACATCCTTATGCAAGCAAAAGCCCCTTTACACAAAAATCTTGACGCTACCTAAGAAGCTGTTATTTTAAGATGGCAGAAATTTTGGGCAATACTTGTCTTTCAGTACTGATATCTTATGACACTAACTACAGAACGCCTGAGTTTCAGTAATAAATGTTCGGATGTAAGTTAAAAAAAATATGATAACAACGATAACTATGGTTCAAATTAAAAATTAAAAATATGACTATCTTCATTAGCCTGCTATTAATTGCGGTGGTATTCTTACTTTACTTAAAAGAGAAAAACCTAGCAAATTTTAAATTACCGTTCGTTTTACGGATTTTAGTTCTTTTGGTTTTAATATTAATTCTAATTGGAAGTGTCTTCCGATTTAATTTTACTCGTTCTGCCCGAATTCCGATTCTGGTTTTAGTTGATGCTTCTAAAAGTATGTCTTCTATAGAAAATCCGCGTTTGATTGAAGAAGTAATTAATAAAGTTAAACTAACCAACTATCGGGTGCGTATTTTTTCCTTTGCAGATTCAATTGGTAAGATGCTTGATTATCAAAACCCGACTGGCTTAAGAACTGATATTGCGCAAGCATTAAGTTTTGCCCATAAACAAAAGCCCGGAGCAATTGTCTTGATTTCTGATGGTCAACACAACTATGGTTCGGACCCGATTAACTATGCAAAAAACTCCGTAGCCCCAATTTATACAATTGGCATTGGTCCTAAACAAAAAAATGACCTCTCAATTGAACAAATCCGACACCCAATAAGATGTTTTCAAGGAGATACGATAGATATTAACGCTCGGATCAAATATCGAGGTTTTGATAGTCAAGTAGAAGCACCTAAATTAATAAAAATCAGTTTGTTTAGTCGCGAACGACTAATTGCATCGCAGACTGTGAATTTTGTTCGGCCTAATATCATTCAAGAAGTTGCTTTTCGAATTGTTGCCGAAACTTTAGGTCGTCGGAATTATAGTTTGAGAACCGAAAGCCTGCCTGAGGAAGACAATTATCAGAACAACCGCAAAAATTTTATAATTGATGTCTTAAAAGGTCGTTGGCAGATAATCTATTTTACCAATGCTCCCTCGTATAACACTCGATTTATTCTTTCAGCTTTAAGAGCAGATAAAAATTTTACGGTACATCCCCTGATTAATTTTGTTGCCAATGAAACCAAAGTTTTAACTGACCAACCAAAAGATAAACTGTTTACGGAAGCGGATGTTCTTATTTTAGATAATGTCTCGGAATTACGCTTAGATAATACTATGCGGAATTACCTGCAAAATTGGATTGCCCAAGGTAAGGGAATATTGATACTCTCGGGTGAAAATTTTAGGTCCCAGAACTTCATAAACGAAATTGCACCTTTTGAATTTGACCGAATGAATATTGCGCGTAAGGAGTATTTCTTCGATTTAACTGATGAAGGTATCGTCAGTACACTTTTTACAACTGCGACTGGTGCTAACCTATTAGATAATACACCGCCGTTATGGGGAATTTCCGTGCCGACGAAAATTAAACCCGATGCCATAATCTGGGCAAAAAGTAATCCCGATTCTTTGCCGTTGATTGGTTACAGGAAACACATGAACTGTAAAACAATTTTAATTACAGGATTTCCTTTCTGGCGATTAGGTTTCTCGGCAATTGAAACTGAGCGCATCTATAATCAATTTCAAAACTTTCTGACGAACCTTATACGCTTTTTGGCAATTAAAGAAGTAGAAAATTTTAGACTTTTAACTAATAAGAATAATTATCTGGCAGGAGAAGAAGTTATTTTCCATCTCATTGCGACAACTCCTAATGGAAAACCATGGTCGAACTTAGATGCCAAAATTCTGTTTTCTGATACCAAAACTTCTTTGCCTTTATTTGAAATCTCGCCTGGTAATTACGAAGGCTCCATTCAAACTCTTCTACCTGGTACTTATCAGGTCGTCTGTCAAATTACTCAGGATAATAAACCGATTGGCACGGCGAAAACCACTGTTATTATAAATGAGCAGAGCGTGGAAGATATTACCGGCTTAAATGCGGACTTACTCCAAAGTATTGCTCAAGCAAGTAATGGTCGATATTATTCTTATGAAGAATTTATTCAAGAAACTTTTGCACCGCAATTGGCTAAATATCAAAGACGATTCAGTTTAGCAATAAGTTATAATCCCTATGTTTATATAATTGTCGCGATTATCTTCAGCCTCGGATTATTTTTAAGAAAGAGAGCTGGACTTTTATGATACAAATCAAATTAACAGTACCTTCATAATCCTTATGCAATATAATTATTGCGCTTATCTTCAGCCTCGGATTATCTCTAAGAAAGAGAGCTGGACTTTTATGATACAGATTAACTTAGCAATACCTTATATCCTTTACGCTATATGATTATTGTGATTCCTTTCAGCCTCGGAATATTTCTAAGCAAGAAAAGAGATGTTTTATGAGCTGCAATTCGAACTCCGAAATTATTGTGCATTATTTTACAATTAGCATTAGATGTAAGCAATATTTTATGATAAAAAGACAAAACTCATCAATTCTTTTTAGTATCAGATTTAAGAAGAAAACATTTTTATGCTACAAACTTTAATCCTAAAACTATTGTGTACCATTTATAATCATTTAGTATTGGATTTAAGAGTGTTATGATAAAAAACTCAGTAATTCTTTTTAGCATCAGATTCAAGAAGAAAGGTCTTTTATGATACAAAACTTAAAAACCCGAATTCAAAACCTAAAACTATCCCGCATTATTTATTTAATATGTTTATTATTAGCGAGTTGTAGTAATCGCGAAACAGTAATTTTAGCCCTTCAAAATTACGGCATATCACCTAATCTCGCGGTCTTATTGACCGCAATGTTACCAATTGTTGAATTGCGCGGTGCCATACCTTTAGGAATAAATTTTTATAATCTTGACTGGTATCGTGTAGTTATCTTAGCCATCATTGGTAATATGTTACCAATTCTACCGTTACTTTTTATCCTTAATAAATTTACTGATTTATTAAGTCGGATTCCGATTTTCAAAAAGTTTTTCAACTGGTTATTTACCCGCACTCGCAAAAAGAGCAAAATTATTGAAGAATATGAGATGATTGGCTTAATGATTTTTGTTGCCATTCCTCTGCCAGCAACTGGTGCCTGGACCGGCACAGTCGCGGCTTTTTTATTAGGCTTAGGTTATTTTCAATCTTTTATTGCAATCTTCTGTGGAGTCCTAATTGCAGCGATAATTGTCACTACCCTCTCCTTGTTAGGTATTTGGGGCGCGATTATTGGCGGCTTTGTTTTGATTGCAATCGCGGTCCGTTCAGTTATTGCCGGTTATCAAAAATCAATAAAAAGAAATCAAAAAGACCTAAAATGCAGATAAATCATCTATTAATCTTTGTTTGCTCAACCATTTTAATAATCAACTTTAGCATTATTTTACTTATAATTACAATCAGTTCAACTGTCCTTGGCTATGCAAAACCACTAAAAAAACTCAAGGAGATGTAAAATGAAAAAAAATTACAAATTTATTGTCTTTGTTTTATTAACAGTTTTAATATTTAATTCCAGTATCGCTCCATCCAAAACAAAACCCAACCTGTTAGAAAAACTGGTTAATGCAAATAATAACTTTGGGTTTCAACTCTTTCAAGAGCTACTTTCACAAGACCCCGGTAAAAATATCTTCATCTCACCAATAAGTATCGCTCAGGCATTAACTATGACCTATAACGGAGCAGAAAAAGAGACTAAAACCGCAATGGCAAAGACATTAAACATAGAAGGTCTATCACTTAAAGAAGTTAATGAAGGTAATCAAGTTCTGATAAGCCGATTGAAAAATGCCGACCCGAAAGTTACGCTAAATATTGCTAATTCTTTATGGGCAAAACTCGGAGTTAAATTCAAATCCGACTTTCTCAATCGCAATAAAAATTATTTTAATGCTCAAATCACTGCTCTTAATTTCGCTGACCCCAAAGCAACTAAGATTATCAATGACTGGGTAAAAAAGAAAACCAACAATAAAATACCGCAAATTGTTGATAAGATTGATCCGGTTTATACGATGCTTTATTTAATTAACGCTGTTTATTTCAAAGGCAACTGGTCTGTGAAATTCGACAAGAAACAAACCCAAGACCGACCATTTACCCTAATGGATGGAACCCAAAAACAACTTCCAATGATGTATCAAAAAGGAAACTATCGCTATCTTAAGACCGACAAATTTCAGGCAATCAGTTTACCTTATGGCAAAGGAAATATAAGTATGTATATCTTTTTGCCTGACACTAATTTCCAACTCAACGAGTTGTTAAAAAATCTCAATCTGAAAAATTGGCAAGAATGGATATCGCAATTTTATCCTATGGATGGTACAATTATTTTGCCTCGTTTCCAACTGGAATATGAAAAATCATTAAATTCTGCATTAAAGAATCTGGGAATGGAAATTGCCTTTACTGCGGGCAAAGCTGATTTCTCGGGGATGGCTCAAATGCCGCTCGATTTATATATCAATGAAGTCAAACATAAAACCTTTGTGGAAGTCAATGAAGAAGGTACCGAAGCCGCGGCAGTAACTGCGGTCGAAATCCGCACCACATCAATTCGTGAACCACAAGAGTTTATGATGATTGTTGACCGACCGTTCTTTTGTGCAATTTGTGATAACAAAACGGGCTCGATTTTATTTATGGGCGCAATCACTGACCCCAAATGAATCTGTGCGAAAAAGTATTAAGCCTAAACGAAATCAAAGTTTTCTGTATTCGGTATTTATTTAAATTAAAACGTAGGTAAGTAAATTTTTTGGTTTATCATACAAAAAACAAGAGAATATCTCTTTTATTCTTTAGATAAAGAATTGTTGTGCTCATAGAGTTAAAGACAATTCTCTTCGGAAATTACTGAAGACTTTTCACTTTTTAGATAATGAATTTTATTTATATTGCAAAGAGAACTCAGATAAAATCAATATTGCTTAACAAGTACAAGCGTATTGTTGTTTTTTCTTATGAATCCCGATCGCTCGTGAACGATTTTTGTATTTCTCAGAATGAAAAAACTCTTGATTTCACAACAAATACACAAAATTAACCTCAAAGTTTTGATAAAAAATACGAACCTTCATTGCTATGAATTAAAAGATAATAAATACAAAAAACTTGTCTAGTTATGTGATACTGAAGAAAAGGAAAAAGGTAAAAAGTTTATACCTCCCTCCTATCAAGAACGTAATGAGAAAACTTGAAAAATGCTCAAGAAACATCTAGCCACATAAGAAAAAACCAACAATTATGCTTCTGCATTTCATGTCTTCTGAACTAATATTGACTTTGTCAGAGTTCTTTAATTGTGATTATGATTATGATTTAATTATGAACGCGGAGAAAGTCAATGTTTGCTCAAAAGGAATAAAGTACGCAGAGGTATTGTTTGGTATTTTACCATAAGAACCGTGTGTTCGGCGCTAAATTCAAAGATTTCTTAATTTTATCATTGACAAGTTTATAAATTCTTGTATTATAAATTACAACTGGTGTGTCTGACTGTATAAAAGGACTCAATTATATTTATTTAGGAGGCATTATGAAAAATGCACTAAAAATAACCTGTATATTTATTTTGCTATTTACAGTAATCGGCTGCCCGAAAAAAGCTGTAAAAAAAGAACAACCTATCCTACCTCCTCCGGAAGAAGCGGTAGCGCCAAAGCCGGAAGAAGAACCTGCACCGATAAAATTATCCACCGTCTATTTTGATTTCGACAAATACGACATCAGACCCGGAGACGCAGGTATTCTTAAACAAAACGCGGAAATGCTCAAAAAGAATCCAAATGTGAAAATTACTATTGAAGGACATTGTTGTCCAATTGGCACAAGCGAATACAATATGGCATTAGGTTTCAGACGCGCTAATGCGGTTAAAGACTATCTGGTAAAATTAGGCATTGCTCAAGACCGCTTAAACACTGTGAGCTATGGTGAAGAGCGATTGGTTACCGAAAACCCTGACGAATATTGGAAGAATCGTCGTTGCGAATTTAAAGAGACCGGTAGATAACCGATAAGGTTTGTAAAATGACAGGTCGCACTTGTTTAACTATATCCGGTGCGACCTGTTAAATCTTATTAACGCACTTTTATAAGATTACTCCGTTTAATCCTTCAGAGAATGTGACCATTATGTTATTTTATAAAATAATTCTGCGTTTCGGTGCAAGTATCGCATTCTGTTTAAGCGCATTATTATTAATTACCTACATATGCTCTTTTACAGGATGTGCTTCGGTCTGGCGGTTTGTTAGACACGGTACGAAAATTGACAGTCTGGAAACATCGGTCCATCGGGTAGATAGTATCTCACGTATCCAGAATCGTCTTTTACTGGAATTAAAAGCAGATGTTTTGACTAATTTGGAAAATTTAACGGAACAAATTAATCAATTGTACGCCAAGATTGAAGATAACGAAACCCGTTTAAGTCGAGTTTATCAAAAATTAGGCATCGGCCGAACCGAAGAAGCCAAACCGGAAAGCACCATCACCCAAACTTCTCCGAACATGGAACCTGATGAATTATATAATACCGCCTATCTTGATTTTACCAAAGGAAATTTTGACCTTGCAATCGAAGGATTTAAACGCTATCTAAAATTCTTTCCCAATACCGAATTATCAGATAATGCTCAATATTGGATTGGCGAATGCTATTACTCCCAAAAACATTATCCCGACGCAATTTTAGAATTTGAAAAAGTTATAAGTAATTATCCCCAAGGTAACAAAGTACCTTCAGCCATTTATAAGATCGGACTTGCTTATCAGTCGATGAACGAAATCAACAAAGCCAAGCGATATTACCAAAAAGTTATTAATGAATATCCTAATACGACTGAGGCTAAATTAGCAAAAGAAAAACTCGCAAGTTTACCTTAATCTGTATTCCTTAAACCACCGTTTAATTTAAAGATGCCTGAACCTTTAACCTTGCCCTATCAAGATAATTTTTTCCGAACTATGTGGGATTTGGGGCTCTTTGCTAAAATTATCGTTTTAGTTTTGTTTCTCTTTTCTATTATTAGTTGGGCAATTATAATTAAAAAATTTTTTCTCTTTAGAAAAATTCGTAAAACTAATCTCTTTTTAAATAATCTTTTTCAGAACCGCAGTTCGGTAATAGATTTCGGCGTACTGGCAACAGAATATCCAGAAAGTCCTTTATCCCAATTGGTGCTTACGGCAGTTGAAGAGTGGCGCCGAATCAATATGCCTAATAATCCGGTTGCTCAAGAAAAAACGAATCTATTAAACCTTTTACCCAATATCAACGACGCCTTAGTTAGAACTGCATCCCGAGAGATTGAACGCTTAGAACAAAATCTACCCTTTTTAGCCACTTGTGGTAGTGTCGCTCCTTTTTTGGGTTTGCTGGGAACAGTGTGGGGTGTTCTTCAATCATTTCTTGGCGTCCGACATATCCCAGTTGTAACTTTACAAATCATTGCTCCGGGTATTTCTGATGCGCTCATCACAACTGTTGCCGGTTTATTGGTTGCAATTCCGGCGGTTATTGCTTATAATTATTTTGTCGGTAAAATCAAGTCTTTTTCAAATGACCTGGACCGCTGGATATTAGAAATTGAATCCGATATAAGAAAGACAATTGTGTTTTCGGATCTAGATTGAAAATGTATCGAACAACATAAATCCCAAATTGTCAATTTAATAAAACCAACAAACACAAAAAATTCAAAACCACCCAATATCATGCGAATACGACTCAAATTAACTTTAAATCTACTTCTCTCGGTATCTACTAAAAGTAATTGTTGTGCGACTTCGAAACAAATAAATTGCGCTTCGCCCCACAATAGATGTTGCCAGTCAAGGCACTCAAAACAATAATATAGTTTTTTTCTTCTAAAATGAGTTTTTAATAGATTATTACTCCGAGACGATTAAATTGGTCTCTTTACGAATAAAAATTTAATGCTAACATTATAGTAATGAATAAGCAAGAACGAAAAAACTTAAATTACTCACCCAAATTCATCTCGGAGATGAATATAACCTCTTTGGCTGATGTTGCGATTAGTCTTATGATAATCTTTCTTATCGCGGGCATCAGTGTTGCGTTGAGTCGTGCCGGGATTCCGGTTTCTGTTCCCCGTAGTTCCGCGGCAATTTTCCAAAGAACTGAAGGTATTACTGTAACCGTGGATAAACAAGAAAAAATTTACATCGAGGACAAATTAACAAATCTTAGTCAATTTAATTCCGAACTAACCTCGGTTTTGGCCCAAAAAGCAACCGCACAAGTTTACTTGATTGCCGATGAAGCAGTAAATTATGGTCTGGTGATTACAGTTCTGAGCAAAATTCGTGAAGCCGGGATTGAAAATGTCGGTTTAGTCGCATCACCCCAAGCAATTAAAAAGAAAATCGGCAAATAAAATCTTTACTGCCATTGATAACCAATACCCGTTGCCTAATGTTCAATCGGTAAACAGAAGTATGACAAAAGAGTTGTTGTTCTCTTTGATTGGGCATTTATTGATTTTCTTTGCCCTTGCAGGAGTATCCCAATCTCGGTCGCCAAAAGAAAGGTTGTATCCGGAAGTTTTTCAGGTTTCCGTTGTCAATCTGGAATCCGGAACCCAGAAAGCAGAGGAGGCACCTTCCCGAATTGCCGTGGTTGAGCAAAAACCGACAAAAACCAAACCGGTGGTAACCAAAGAAAAACCGCGACCCACCAAAAAGGTCCAACAAGAGCATTCTAATATCGGATTAAAAATTTCCAGCAAAGGCGGTAAATACTCTTATTATATTGATGCGGTCTTAACCAAAATCAGCAGTAATTGGATAAATCCGTTTGCTAACTCCGGAATATCGTTTTCCTGTGTAATTTATTTTGTTATTCAAAAAGATGGCCGAATAACCGGCGTTAAAATCGAAAGAAGTTCGGGTAATGAATTGTATGACCGGTCATGTGAACGAGCAGTAATCATTACTAAAAATTTACCTCCCTTGATGGGTGAATTCGCTAATCAGGAATCTTTGCGCCTGCATCTTGAATTTGAATTCAAACCTTGATAAAATAGTAATAATAAATTAACATTACCCAGTACGAAAACAGTAAACTTAGAGATTGTTGCACGAATTGAAATTAATCAAAAATAAAGACTAAAACCGAGTTTATTTGTATTTGCCTATGGATAACTTCATTCAGCATCTTAAAAACCGATACATTTCTAACGATACCTCTAAGAAAAAGGCAAATTTTGTCCATCTCCATAATCATTCCGAATACCGCGTATTAGATGGCACGATTAAGGTCTCAAAATTAGTAAACCAAGCAGTAAAATATTAACACTTATATGAAAAAAGCAAATTTTGTCCATCTCCATAATCATTCCGAATACAGCTTGTTAGATGGCGCAATTAAGGTCTCAAAATTAGTAAACCAAGCAGTAAAATACAAAATGCCTGCATTAGCCTTAACTGACCATGGTAATCTTTTTGGGGCAATTGAGTTTTATAAATTGTGTTGTGCCCAGGGAATAAATCCAATTATCGGTGCTGAGGTTTATGTTGCGGTTGGTTCGCGAAAAGACCGCATCATATCAAAAGAAATTCCGGAATCAAATTTTCATCTTACGCTATTATGCAAAGATTTCACAGGCTATAATAATTTAATTAAATTGATTTCTTTAGGATACCTGGAAGGCTTTTATTATCGACCAAGAATTGATAAAGAATTACTCGCAAAATATTCTCAAGGTCTCATTGCGCTTTCTGGTTGTCTTAAAGGCGAAGTCAATTATTACTTATTACGCGATAATTATGATAAAGCCCGAGAAATAGTTGGAGAGTATCAAGACATTTTAGGAAGAGATAATTTTTACTTAGAAATAACTCGTTTAGGTTTACCGGATGAACAAAAAACAATTGCAGGAATGCGTCAACTAAGTTATGAAATGTCCGCACCTTTAGTGGCAACTAACGATTGTCATTTTTTAGAGCCAAACGATGCTAAAGCCCATGATGTCTTGGTTTGCATTCAAACCGGCAAAAAACTCAGCGAAGAAAAACGATTAAAGTTTGAATCACCGGAAATTTATTTCAAATCGCCCGAAACAATGACCCAGCTTTTCGCCGATATCCCAGAAGCCGTCTCTAACACCCTCAAAATTGCCGAACAGTGCAATTTAGTTTTATCCATTGATGAGAAAAAAGTTTATCTGCCGGCTTTCCCTTTACCGTCAAATTTTAATAACGATATGGAATATTTAGTACATCTAACCAACCTTGGCTTAACGCAACGGTATCCTCAAGCTACTCCTGAAATTACGGAACGCTTAAAATATGAATTAAAAATAATCGGTCAGATGGGATTTGCGGGTTATTTTCTCATTGTTAAAGATATTATTGATTATGCGAAGCACAATAATATTCCAGTTGGTCCTGGTCGCGGTTCTGCCGTCTCTAGTTTAGTATTATATTGTTTAGGCATTACTGATATTGACCCCTTAAAGTACGGATTAATTTTTGAACGCTTTTTAAATCCTGAACGCGTCTCTTTGCCCGACATTGACATTGATTTTGCTGATACCAAACGGAGTGAAGTTATCAATTACATTCGTCAAAGATATGGTGAAGATTCTGTGGCTCAAATCATCACATTTGGTACGATGGCATCCCGTGCAGTCGTACGCGATGTTGGACGCACGCTCGATATCCCTTATGCTGAAGTCGACCGCATTGCCAAACTTATTCCGATGGGAATGGAAATCGGTAAGGCCATTGCAACAATTGAGGAATTAAAAGATTTAATCGAAAGTTCCTCTAAATATAAAGAACTTCTCGATATTGCGGTAAAATTGGAAAATTTGGCTCGGCATGCATCCATCCATGCTTCAGGTATTGTTGTTGCTCCCAAACCTTTATTAGAACTTGTGCCGTTATATCGCACGTCCGACAATGAAATCTGCACGCAATATGATATGGACGCCTTAGCCGATATCGGTCTGTTAAAATTAGATATTCTTGGCTTAAAAACTCTAACCGTAATTGAAGACACATTCAGAATATGCGCCGAACAAGGAAAATCCCTGGAGAAAAAATCGATACCGTTTGATGACAAGAAGACCTTTCAGTTGCTTCAAAAAGCCGAAACTACTGGTCTTTTTCAGATTGAAAGTCAGGGAATGCGCGATATCTTGCGCCGGTCAAAGCCTGAAAAAATAGAAGACCTGTGCGCGATTATTGCCCTATATCGTCCAGGACCAATGGCGAACATTGATGAGTATATAAAACGGAAATTAGGCCAAAGAAAGATTGAGTATTTTCATCCTACGGTTACCCCCATTCTCAAAGATACTTACGGAATTATAGTGTATCAAGAGCAAGTTATGCAGATCGCCAAATTGATCGCGGGATTTACTCCAACCCAGTACGACCGGTTGCGTCGGGCAATGAGCAAAAAAATTCCTGAGGAAATGAAAGAGATGCGTGAATTATTTATTCAAGGCACCCAAAAACACCATCCGACAATCAATAAAGCCGAACAGATATTTGATTTAATTTCACCATTCGCTGGTTATGGGTTTAACAAATCTCATTCTGCGGGTTATGCGCATCTGTCGTATCTTACTGCTTATCTCAAAGCCAATCATCCAGTTGAATATATGACCGCATTACTTTCCAATGAAATTGGCGATAGTGATAAACTTAATATCTTAATTAAGGAATGCCGACGAATGGAAATAGAGATCCTGCCACCGGATATTAATCACAGTGATTACAGGTTTAGCATTGAAGATAATAAAATCCGTTATGGATTAGGTGGTATTAAAAATTTAGGTGAAAAGGTATGCGAGGCAATTAAGAATGAACGTAGCACCAAACCTTACAATAGTTTTCGTGATTTCCTCCAAAGAACTCGAAACTTTGTTAATCGAAAAGCCTATGAATCGTTAATCAAGGCAGGTGCCTTGGATTTTTTAACCAAAGACCGCAAATATTTACTTTCTATTTTGGAAGAAGAATTAGACAAGTTAAGTTCAGAACGTCTGTTGTTTTTAGAAAAACAAGGTGGTCTGTTTGTTTCTGATAAAATGACCGCTAATCATTACCCGCAACTCACAAATCAAAAATCTTCTCCAGCAAAACCTTTAGTCAAAAACCACGAGACCTCTAACGAGCCAACCGAAGACGAGGACAAAATTAAATTCTTACAGTATGAAAAAGAAGCCTTTGGCTTTTATTTTTCAAGCCACCCTTTAGAAAATTATGCACTGGAATATAGCGTCCTTCGTTTACAACCAATTGCCGTCTGCCAAAAATTACACGAATTAAAAACCGAAACTACCAATAATGTTAGTAACCATCAAATTACCATCGCCGGCGTCATCACCAATCTTATTCGGCGAAAAGACAAAAAAGGTCATGATTATGTTATTTTTCAAGTCGAAGATTTTTCTGCCAGCACCGAAATCATTGCTTTTAATGAAGTTTATGAAAAATGCCGATCCGTTTTAATGCTCGATTCAACCGTCATCATCCGCGGCAAAGTTAATTTCCGCGATGAAGTCAAAACCCAAATCGAAGCTAAAGAAATTCTAGCTTTTGAAGAATGGGTAAATTACTATGATCTTTTAATCATTGCGATTAAGCGCGAAAACTTAAATCAAGAAAATCTTACTCAGATTAAATCCATCTTGGCAAAACATCCCGGTTCCAAAATAGTTAGAATGTACTTGATTGAAAATAAAAAAGTGAAAATGCAAATGGAACTCGGCTTGATGAAAGTTACTTTTAGCAAACAATTACTCCAAGAATTAAGCCAGGTGGTAGATAAAAATATGTTAAGTATCAGTCGTCTTAAATAAACCACATCGTAATGAGAACTCTGACAAAGTCAATATTGGTTCAAATGGCATGAAATGCAAAAGCATAATTATTGGTTTTTCTTGTGGCGTTCGGTGTCTCATGAGTATTTTTCAGAGATTTTCCGTAATAATCTCTCGGATTATTGCTATTGCCAACAAGAGTTATCTCAAAATTTATCCTGACGATAATCTCCTTGCAAACGAAAACCTTTTGATAAATAACCATATTCCCTTCGTCTTCCAAACTGCACATAATTTACACAAAATTACACTTAAACTGAATTGATGACCTAATGCCCACCTAACAAAAATTTTCTAATTGCCTTTCAAAAGTGCTAAATATTGTGGCTCTTAACCATTTAGTGTGGAAGAAAGACAGAGCCTCAGATCCGCTACTTCC
>CAYYPG010000043.1:0-1419 GCA_964473505.1 uncultured bacterium
TGCTTTTTAAGTAATCGGATTGACTATCACCCAATTAACCTCCAGAACTACCCAGGGAATACGTGGATGTGCATAAATTAAATTAAAACACTCTTTTCTTGTCTTAAAAGCCTTTAATCTTATGATAAACCCATTATCCGTTGCTTGTTAATTTTACTTTCTATATTTACAATAATCAATCTATCCATTTTGACCAATCTTTCATACACTTTCACTTCTACCGCTCACATCCCATTGTTATCAAGTAATCCCTCTTGTTAACTGAAATAATCTTGTAAAATTATATGCTAAACATATAAATGTCCACTCACAAAGATATATCTCTCTTCCTTGTTTAATTAGAAAGAAGAATATATCTATATAAGAGAGAATCAATTTACACAAAAATCATGACGCTATCTCTTTAGTGACCGATAAACTTTTTTAAAGCGTCAACAATCAAAGATTGACTACCAACCAATTCACTGAGCCGTCGGTTTTCATCAAGTAGATGATTGTGGTTATTTTTATGTCGTTGGTCGATAAATACCCCTTTGCCATTTTCTAAAAACAGATCTCTGCAATGATAAGCTTGCGAGGTGGCGATTTGATGTGGCAGGCAGATTTCAGTAAATGACGCTTCACCTTTTAGTATTTCTAAAACGACTAAGAGTCTTTCTTTCTAAAATGTAAATTGTACAGATTACAATAAATGGAAGAGCACTTTTTAGCATTTCTAAAACGACCGAGAGTTTTTCTTTGGCTGATCAGAACTTACGATTCATTTTGCTTTTTTCTAAACCTAAAGTATAACAAATACCCGTGTCCAGTTCCAGAGGAGTGCTTTTCAGATACATTATGCTTGACCTTCAAAACAAAATCTAAATTGCAAATTTTTATAACCAATTAACGCCTCCGTCAAATAACACAATATAAGAACAATCCTATTCCACACATTGTCAAACCCTACTAAACTGAGTTAGAAAATAAGTAACTCAAAAACTCTATATATAAATAGAATTCAAACAATGGGCAAATTTCAGCTAAGTCTTTAATAACTAACAACTAATAACTAATAATCGTTTATGAGGGGTATAGTTGGGTATACGGAGTAGTAAATTTAGGAGAAGGCTCAAAAGGAATTTGGATTTTACTTCTAATCATGGGCTTAAAACCATAGATAGCTCACCATGTAAAAGAATCTATGGATAGATACTTAAAAGGGCATTTAATAATGAGTATCTTAAGTCGTTTTTCAGGGCTTATAATGGAGATTAATTTTAGAAGCAAACGACTACTCTAACCAGATTACAGACAATGCGGTGCCAAGACATTGAACAACATCAGGTTGGGGATCTTCTGTTTATAATAATTAAAACTGGTTTTTTAAACTCTTTAAGTAAATATAGGGGTATTTTGTAGTTAAGTTTGGAATCTTCT
>CAYYPG010000043.1:1519-16648 GCA_964473505.1 uncultured bacterium
TGTGAATTGTCTATAATAATTGGAACTGGTTTTTGACTCTTTAATAGTAAATATAGGGGTATTTTGTAGTTAAGTTTGAAATCTTCTTGTGAATTGTCTATAATAATTGGAACTGGTTTTTGACTCTTTAATAGTAAATATAACAGTATAATAATTGAAACTGTTTTTTCACTCTTTTTAATATAATTTAAGTATATATATATCTTGCATATTGTACCAGATTCTTAAAATTAACTCTTGCTCATTGAAAAACCGGTTTCATATATCTTATTAATTTCTTTCATAAAGCTGTATAGTATATGTTGGATATATTGTAATTAACCTTTACTAATTGAAAACCCTTTTCCCCTAACCATTATAATTAAATTTCATAAACTGTATAGTATGTGTTGGACATATTGCAATGTTGACATTTACTTTTTTTTGATTAAAATTAAACTTATCAAACTTTTATGCAAATAAATTTTTTAGGGCACGCATCTTTTATAATCACAACCAATAAAGGTGTTAGAATCATAACCGACCCTTATAAATCCGGTTGTTTTAATAATGCTCTTCGATATAAACCAATTAATGAATCAGCAGATATTGTTTTAATAAGTCACGACCACGATGACCATAATTGCATTTCCGAAGTATTAGGAAACCCGAAAATTATAAAAGGTGAAGGAACATGGGTTGAAAAAGACATTAAATTCACGGGTATAAGTGTCTATCACGATACGCAAAAGGGTTCGGCACGCGGGAAAAATATTATTTTTGTAATTGAAGTTGACGATATACGCATCGCTCATCTCGGAGATTTAGGACATACTTTATCAAAAGCTGAATGTGATAAATTGGGTACGATTGATATTTTACTGATTCCGGTTGGTGGTTTTTTTACAATTGATAGTAAAGCTGCTACAGAAATAATGAATCGGTTAAATCCGAGGATTACAATTCCCATGCACTACAAAACACCTTCCTTAGATTTTCCGATTGTTGCGGTTGATGAATTTATTAAAGACAAGAAAAATGTGAAGAAATTTGATAAATCCGAAATTGTCATAAGTAAAGAAAGTTTGCCGACAACTCCTGAAATCTGGGTGTTATTGATGGCAAAGACACAATAGTCATTTGTGTTATTATAATCACCAACTAGCTCATTATAAAGCATTTTTGACACCTGAAAAATTAATCAACATTTGTTCGCTGAATAAAAAACTTATTCGTGTATATTAATTAATCGAAAGGAGTAAAAATTGAAAGAGATCAAATATCAAGATATTGTTGATATTGTGGCGAAACTATGTATTGAAGCAAATTGTCTTATCGGCGATGATATTATCAACGCATTTAAACAGGGACTTACAATTGAGGAATCACCTACGGGTAAAGATATCTTGCAACAATTAATTGATAATGCCGAAATCGCTAAAAATGAGATGATTCCAGCCTGTCAAGATACCGGCACCGCGGTTGTCTTTTTAGAAGTCGGTTCAGGAATAAAAGTTTCTGGTGGCGAACTGTTCGATGCAGTAAATGCCGGTGTGGCTAAAGGTTATAAGGAAGGATATTTACGAAAATCAATTGTTGCTGACCCACTCCGACGCAAAAATACCGGTGATAATACTCCGGCAGTAATTCACACGGAAATCGTGCCTGGGGATAATTTAAAAATTACCGTAGCTCCTAAAGGTGGTGGCAGTGAAAATATGTCTGAAGTAAAAATGCTGACTCCGGCTGCGGGTTGGGAAGGCATCAAAAAATTCGTCGTTGACCGAGTAATGCGCTCAAAGGCTAATCCCTGCCCTCCAATTTTAGTCGGTGTCGGCATTGGCGGCAATTTTGAAAGAGTTGCCTACCTTGCCAAAAAAGCACTGCTAAGAGAAATTGGTTCAGTCCATCCTGACCCGTTCTATGCGGAAAAAGAAAAAGAATTGCTTGAAGAGATTAATAAAACCGGAATCGGACCTCAAGGTTTTGGTGGTCGAGTAACTGCTTTAGCAGTATTTATTGAAACCTATCCGTGCCATATTGCGAGTATGCCCGTAGCGGTGAATATTAATTGCCATGCGGCCAGACATAAAACTGCTATCTTGTAATATAAAAACATTGCAAGACATTACTAATATGACTGCTAATGAGGATATTAATTGCGGGTACTGTAAAATCTGCTAGTTCACAAGAATGAAACAAGGAATTAACAGTGCTGGACATAAAAAAAGCCAAATCTTTATGGAACATTTGCTTATATTTGCAGTAATGCTCTTAAATAGAACATCACATAAACTGCTATTTTATAAGGAAAATGGAATTTCAAATTAACAGAAATAATTATTTTTTATTTAGTTTTATTCGCGTGCCAGTCGCGGTTAGTATTTTAAATGTTTCAAGACATAAATTTGATATTTTGTAAGAAATAGCAAAATAAGGAGTAGTTATGAAGCAGATAACAACACCTTTAACTGACGAAATAGTAAAAGACTTAAAAGCCGGTGATTCGGTTTTAATTTCCGGTATTATTTATACCGGCCGTGATGCGGCTCATAAAAGATTAGTAGAAGCAATTGAGACGAATCAACCACTGCCCGTAGACTTAAAGGGTCAAATTATCTATTATGTTGGTCCAGCTCCGGCTAAACCCGGTTATCCAATTGGACCTGCTGGGCCCACAACCTCCGAAAGAATGGACCCCTATACTCCGACTCTACTCAAATATGGAATGAAAGGAATGATTGGTAAAGGCAACCGAACTCCAGAAGTAATTGATGCCTTAAAGAAATATATTGGTGTCTATTTTGCTGCGGTTGGCGGTGCGGCTGCGTTGATTGCCAAACGAATTAAGAAATGCGAAACCGTTGCTTATGAAGATCTAGGACCGGAAGCAATAATGAAACTCACGGTTGAAGATTTTCCAGTGGTTGTGGTTAATGATTGTTATGGCAATGACCTTTATGAAGAAGGAATGAAAAAGTATCGCAAGATTTCATAGATAAACAGGTAACGCCGATGTCTCAAAACTCACTTTTATCTATATATATAATGGGCAAGGAATATAAAGTTCCTTCGGGCTTAACAATTCTTCAAGCATTGGAATACTGCGGTTTTTTATTGATTCGTGGCTGTGGCTGTCGGGGTGGATTTTGTGGTGCCTGTAGCACGGTATATCGCACTAAAGACTCTTATAAACTGAAAGTCAGCCTTGCTTGCCAAAGTAAAATTGAAGATGGCATGTATCTGGCGCAAATTCCATTTTATCCCGGAAACAAAGCAGTTCATAATATTCAACAGCTAAAACCCACAACGGAAACTCTTTGCGCCTTATATCCGGAAATTATGCGTTGTATCTCGTGTAACAGTTGCACTAAGGTCTGTCCTCAAGACATAAAAGTTATGGATTATATTAATGCCGCTATTCGTGGTGATTATAAAAAAGTTGCCGAACTGTCGTTTGATTGTATAATGTGTGGGCTTTGTGCAACACGGTGTCCGGCAGAAATTGTTCAATACAATGTGGCCTTGGCTGCACGCCGGATTTACGGCGCTCATATAATGAAAAAAGCACCGCATTTAGATAAACGCCTGGCAGAAATCAAAGAACATAAGTTTGATGCCGAAATTGAAGCTTTGATGAAGAGTTCGTTTGAACAGTTAAAAGAACTCTATGCAAAACGCAACATTGAAAAATGAGCAATTTAAACATTTTTAAATTTTTGGCCTTGATTTAAGAATAATGGAGTAGCTCAAATGTATCCTAAGGAGTTTCAAGATTCAATAAAAAAAGTTGAAGCCACTCGCGCCTTCCGAATGAAACAAGAGTTTCCGATGTTAAGTTTAGCCGAACGCACTGCACTTTTAAAAGCATATCATCCTGATTATAAAAAAGGTACGATGCGAGAGATTTCTGTTGGGGTCAACAAAGGCGATAAAACTCCCCATGAATTTGCTAATCTTTTGGAAGCCTATTCTTATCTTGACCCAGATAAATTTATTATCCCCAACCCTAAATTTGAAACTGATGTATTAGTCATTGGTGGAGGTGGTGCTGGTGTTGCGGCCGCAATTGTCGCCAAACAATCCCAAGCCGATGTTTTACTCGTGACCAAACTGCGTATCGGTGATGCGAACACAACAATGGCTCAAGGTGGCATTCAAGCAGCAGATAAAGAAAACGATTCACCGGCAATCCACTATCTTGATGTCATCGGTGGAGGTGGATTTACAAACATTCCGGAATTAGTAAGAGCTTTAGTAACTGACGGTCCGGAAATTATCCGCTGGCTGGAAGATCTAGGTGTAATTTTTGATAAGGCCGATGATGGCACAATGCTTTCGATTCATGGCGGCGGAACTTCCCGAAAACGAATGCATCCCTGTCGAGATTATACCGGCGCAGAAATAATGCGTTGTCTGAAAGATGAGTTTCTTGATATCGCAAGTCAACCTGGTCCTGGTCGTATTCGTTACTTAGAATACACTTCGGCTTTAGAACTACTTACCGACAAAGATGGTAATTGCATTGGTGCGGTTTTAGTTAATATGGAAAATGGAGATATCTTTACGGTAAAGGCTAAAACAACAATTTTAGCCACCGGCGGTGCTGGCCGATTACACATCCAGGGATTTCCTACTTCAAATCATTATGGTGCAACTGCTGATGGCGTGGTTTTGGGTTATCGTGTTGGTGCCAAATTAATCTTTTTGGATACAATCCAATATCACCCTACTGGGGTTGCTTATCCAGAACAAATTTTAGGCCAACTCATCACGGAAAAAGTTCGGGGTATCGGTGCGCAATTAGTTAATGTTGACGGCGAACGATTTATCTATGAACTTGAAACCCGAGATGTTGTGGCTTCGGCAATCATTAGAGAAGTCCAGGACCGAAAAAAAGGAATTATGACTGCTCAAGCTGGCGGTGTTTGGCTTGATACTCCTTTAATTGAACTAATTTCCGGTCCGGGCACGATCTTGAAACAACTGCCGGCAATGTATCGTCAATTCATCAAATTCGGCATTGATATGACTAAAGAACCGGTACTCACCTACCCAACCCAACATTACCAAAATGGCGGTATTTTGTGTAATGAATATGGTGAAACCAATGTATTAGGACTTTATGTGGCTGGCGAAGTATCGGGTGGAGTACATGGACGAAACCGACTAATGGGTAATTCGCTTTTAGACATCTTGGTCTTTGGTCGTCGTGCCGGCAAACATGCTGCAGAAAAGTCTCGCAAAATTTCTATCAACCAAGAAGCTACTTTAGACCATGTTAAACGATACCATCAAGAATTAGAAAAAGCAGGTATTACTAAAGACCGTAAAGCACCTATGCTCTTGCCGGATTATCGTCCTTCAGAATTCAGAACTGTATTTAGTTTCCTCTCCCATCTTTCCTAAAAGTATCTTTCTTTTTCTTGTTCTTAATTTTCAATGAATTATCGTGCTCACCAGGCTATACAGATATTAGTCCTTCTGGTATGTTTGTATTGTTTCCTTCTTAGTATTAATCTATTAAGTGATGGCCTAAAACTTTTAGGTAAAGGTTTTGTTACAAATCTAATTAGTATTACCTCTAATCCTTTTTTAGGACTAATCATCGGTGTCTTTACTACTGCGATAGTCCAAAGTTCTTCGGCAACAACCTCAATCGTCGTTGGCTTAGTAGCATCAAATACTATTAGCATCACCAACGCGATTCCAATTGTAATGGGCGCTAACATTGGAACCACAGTTACTAATACCTTAGTCTCACTCGGACATATCACTCGAAAACCCGAGTTCCAACGCGCGTTTCCTGCGGCCATCGTGCATGATTTCTTTAATATCTTAACAGTTTTAGTTCTCTTTCCCATAGAAGTCAATTTTCATATTATCCGAACCACATCAGCATTCTTAACAAAAATCTTTGCCGGGCTCGGTGGAATGCATATTACCAGTCCTCTAAAATTTGTAACCGCAACTGTTAGTGCTCGAATTGTATGTCTGATGGGCAATAAAGGAATCGTCATCGTTGTTTTTGCGGTTGTTGTTTTGTTTATTGCGCTAAAATTTTTAGTCGACATAATGAGAGTAATAACCACCAGCAAGTTAGAATTAGTCATTGACCGATATCTTTTTGGCCGGACATTCCAGAGTTTTTTAGTCGGCCTAATAGTAACTTCAATTATCCAATCCTCTTCCATCACAACTTCTTTGGTTGTACCCCTGGTTGGTGCTGGCCTATTATCTATTTATAAGGTATTTCCCTATATGATGGGTGCAAATGTTGGTACGACCATAACTGCGATTTTAGCATCCTTAGCGATTGGTAATTCTCTGGGCATCCAAATCGCCTTTGCCCATTTCGCTTTTAATCTTTTGGGAACTTGTATCTGGTATCCAGCCAGAATTGTTCCTATTAATATTGCTTTACTTTTTGGTCGATTTGCCAGCCGAAGACGCGTCTGGGCTTTACTTTATCTAATTGTTGTCTTTTATTTGGTTCCGATTATAATATTCTTAATAACAAAACTAAAATGAAATAAATAGTATTTAATTATTAGGCGGTATAATAACTAATATGCGGTATAAAACGAACCACACTATTCAGTCAGAAAAACACAAAGTGAAAAAATTTGTGAAATCTGTGTTTTAAAAACAGGAGTGAATCTAATTGGGCAAAACAAGTTCTTATTTGCTTTCTAAGGAGTAAAAAATGTTTACTGAATTTTTACAGTTATGGAAGAAGTCTTCGCTCTTGAACGAAGCAGTCGAAGAAACCTATAAAATGCTCGAGATGACGAAGGATATGTATATTTTCTCCTTGCGGGTATTAATGGATAACGAAAAAGAAGTTTCAGATATTTATAAACTTGACCAGGAACTTAACCAAATGCAGATATCTGTACGACGAAAAGTGCTTGAACATCTCTCAATTAATCCGCGACAAGATATTACCAGTTCGTTAATTTTGGTAACAATCGTGGTTGATATTGAACGTATTGGCGATTACGCAAAAAATTTAATTGAGCTTGCGCACCATTATCCGCAAAAACTATGCGGTCCTTACTGTGACCGGGTCCGTAATTTTGAAATGGAAATAACCAAGAATTTCCTAAGTACAATTAGAGCCTTCAAAGAGGTTGACGCCCAATTAGGACAAATGGTTATGGACGCTCATGCAAAATTAGCCCCAGAATTTGAGCATCTTATTGAGGATATCTTAGAAGACACTTCGCTTCGTGGTCGTGAAGCAGTAATTTATGCCCTTTTAGCACGATTTCTAAAACGTGTCTCCGCCCATCTAAAAAATGTTGCTTCTTCGGTCGTCAATCCTTTTCATCGTTTGGGCTATCGTCCGGAATAACTCTTACCTTTCACATTGCTTTATTGTTCTAAAGAAGACAAAAGCCAAATACCAGAATTTTGAAAATGTGCCTAAGTACTTAAAATGTCATTCGAATGCTTTCTACTTTTAGACTTAATGAATACAGGGAATCTCTAACCGATTGCAACCTTCAAAAGATGAAATTTTTAAACCTGTCCGCCTCGAAATCACGAAGATCTGAAATTGAGACTTTGACCAAAACATTACTTCATTAAAAATTTTAGTTCTATTACACGAAACGAATCTGCCTTAATTAACCCAGACGCTCATAACCATTATAAAATGATAATCTGAAGTTCGAAAATTGCGAAAAAATAATAATAATCTTGATAAATGCAAGCTTCATTAATAAAACAAAAACGATATAGAGTTAGCGCACAAGTTTCTCTTGGAAACTCAAAACAGAAAAAGTATTTATAATCTCAAGACTAACACATTGTAATCAATAATCCTTATGTTAAGATTAAAAGCGATTTGGGATAGGACCAACCATCCAAATAATCGGGCAAAATTTCTGGGAGTTACTTATTTGCTATTATTTATTGCGATAATAATCTTAATCACTTTCTATCTCTTTGCAAAATATCCGATATTGTTAACGATCTTTACAGACCAACCGAAAATTCGGGATTTCGTTAGTCAATTTGGCATTAAGGCACCCTTTATTCTTATCGGATTACAAATACTGCAGATTATCTTTGCGCCCATTCCCGGTCATCTAATAGCATTTGTTGCTGGATATCTTTTTGGTGTTATAAGAGGAACCATCTTTTGTTTGTTAGGCATTTTTGGAGGAGCAAGTATTACCTTTTGGGTCGCCAGAATTTTTGGCCGACAGCTCTTAAAACTATTTATTGCTCAGGAGAATATGGAGAAATTTGACCGATATGTAGTACGGAAAGGTCCATTTGTAATATTTACATTGCTTTTGATACCCTTTTCACCTTTAGGTGATATTCTTTATTATCTATCTGGATTAAGCGCCATTCCCTATTTGGTTTATATCTTATTGGTCTTAATTGCCCGGCTTCCTAATACTTTAATCAACAATCTTATTGGTGCTAAAGCATTTACTCTTACCCTCAAAGAATGGATTATCTTTTTGCTTCTGCTATTCATCTTTGCGGCTATTTTTTACTGGCAAAGAAAGAATATTGAACGAATAATCCTAAAGCAAATTAAAATAAAATAACCATCTAATTATTAATTTCACCAGAAATAATATTATTGTTATAATGCGAATGCGTGGATAATTGCAAGGAGATATTGTCAATTTATGCGGAAATTTAGAGATTTAATCAAATGTTTGATAAAATTGAAAACATGCAGTTTTATTTATAATTAAGCACATTTTTGCTTTTTTCTTTCTGTAAAATTAACAGTTTTGGGTATAGGTCAGGAGGTTATCTGATACATAATTGAGTTGATAATTTAATTAACAATATAGCTGGTAATTGAGCTAATTATCAATAAGCCAATTGATTAAATTATTTAGTGAGCAGACAGGAGGATTGACTAGGCGGTATACCAGGGGATTACTTGGAGGATAGTATATTAGATTATCTTTAAGATTCCAGAAGAG
This sequence comes from uncultured bacterium, assembly GCA_964473505.1. Taxonomy (GTDB): domain Bacteria; phylum Hydrothermota; class Tepidihabitantia; order Tepidihabitantales; family CAIPLT01; genus JAOABV01. Next base: position 10,459 of record CAYYPG010000043.1, read on the forward strand.
GTTAGACAGGTTGCTTGAAAAGACTACGAAGATAAAAAAGATAAACGAGATTATCTTCTGTTGTTAATTAAGAGATATAATCAAATATTATTGAAAATTGCAAACATGCTGTTTTATGGTAAAAATAAAAAAGAGATTGTCAGAATTAGTGGAAATTTTTCATCGTCAGGTGTAACTTTTCTTTTTCTGCAAGAGCGTAGTCAATATTAGTAGAAATGTATTATAGATAGATCTATAGTCTATATTTATGGGTATTTATTATAGATAGTTATTTTGTCCTTCTATCCGGGGTAGACAATGAGAATATTAACAGAAGTTAATCATAAATAGGTATTTCTTTTCTCTTTCTGCAAGCACCCATCAATTTGTTTCGGTTCATACATAAAGTCATAGTATTACTTAACCTAAGAGGTTGCTTTTTAAGTAATCGGATTGACTATCACCCAATTAACCTCCAGGACTACCCAGGGAATACTCCCCTATCTCCTCTTGGGACAACCGATTGGATTATCTAACCCCCTGTTAACCATGCAATTAATCAGATTACTACCCAATTATTGGGCATATAATTAACTCTACTTTTAAGTAGAGTATTTACGGAGTTAGCATCAAACAAAGAAGAAAAATTTTGAGGGGGTGGATATATTTTAATAGATATAATTATAGATAATGTTGAGATTAGAGAACGGATAGTCGTTTTTTTGGTAAAAGGATTATCTTCTGAATATATGTGCTCAAGCTAATCGATGTCTTTACTTGGTGACTAAGAAGAACTATTATTTATTGAGATCCTCTTTGTTTAATTGGTAATAATTATCTTTTGCGTATATGTGCTTAAGCCAATCGATATCTTTATAAAATAGATTCCCTCAGAAACATTATTCCCCCAACCATCCTTTTTATCCCATAAGACCCTATGCTCCCCACTATCCATTCTCTGATTTACCAGAGTTCGGATTAATCTTCCGTTATTGTCGTATATCTTGATATCCACATCGGATGGAAATTCAACTGAAAAATGAATTTCTAGATTCTTATGGGTTATACTGGGAATTACTTTGAAATATTTTTTTAGAGCTTTAGAGAATGTCTCTTTAATTGCGGTGGTAGGATTAAGTCTGATATCCAAATAAGTTGGCGTTCCTGGACTAACATTGACATTATAGATTGTCTTGGTTTGATAGCCATTTTTGAGTACCTGGACTGTATAAGTTCCTGGATTAAGAATGCGATAGAATCGGCCAAACATTGAATCTGACATTCGGGGCATTATAGTTTCAGGTGGTGCGTAGGCTTCAAGAATTCTTACTTCGGCAACTAAAGGTTCATCGGTTATCGAATCCTTAATATGTCCGGTAATTTGACTGCCGGTCATTCTTTCTAACAAATAATAGGCGCCGGCTAAATTCCTTTGACAGATAGAATCTATTCTATAACCCGGCGGAAAATAGCCATTACTGACTTCAATCGTAAATGAGATGACACCAACATAGTAGAACCAGTTGCGAGCAACACCACCTTCGGCTACATTCCCATAAATAGCAAAATAAGTTCCGGTACCTGCGTCATTTCTAATTCTTTTCGCTAGACTTTCGGCAACCGCTTTGATATGAGGTCGGTCAGGGCAAAATGAGTTTCCCCAACGCCACGGATAATAGACTAATTCACCTTCGCCGTATTCTCGACTGCTGTGATAACAGATATCAAAGACAAATTTCTCTTGGTTGGTTAAATTTCTTATAGCTTGGGTTTCGGCTTCAGAAAAAGGATATGGTCCCCGATATTCCCTGCTACTCGGATTCGAGTTTCCCAGATGCCATAAAAAGTCATAGTTGCGATTCAAATCAACCCCGTCCTGGGCGTCGAAGACCCCATTATTATTATTATCGCGGGTATTTTTGCGCCATAAAGTATCAATGCCTGATGAACCAATATAATGGCCATCTGGATTGACCATCGGCACAATCCAAATTTCATTAGAGTTAATGGCTGAGGTAATAAATGGGTCAACATTATATTTAGTTACTAAATCCCACATCATATAAAGACAGATTTCTACGCCGATCAATTCGCAGGCATGATGCACACCATTATATAAAATACTTGGTTCGTCCTCTTGGATAGCAGGATTATCGGAAATTTTTATTGCCCAAATCGGTAATTGATTCACGGTTGTGTAGCCAATGATATGTAATCGGGTGATATGGGGATAATTCAACGCTACATAAAACATTTCATCTACCATCTCACCATAAGTATGATATCTGGGATCTCGAGCCTGTAGCGAACTGACCGCAAATAAATAGCCTAAAATAAACACTATATAGCGGATAAGAGTCCAAAATCGGCCAATAGTTAAGCGACTTTTCTGTGTAACTTTGTTGTATACTTTTATATTTATAAGTGTAGTATTACACATAAATGTCACTTGCTTCTTAACTAATCTTGAGCATTGCCTTCATTTTTAATCGTAGACATACTCATACTCTAACGATGATTTTTGCGTAGTCTGGTTGAATATTTTTGCAAGATTATTCGAATAACTGCCACGAATGATTGATTTAGTTTTAATTATCTTAAGTATTCCTAATTTTTTAATCATTGCACAATCAATTTTTTAGTTATCGGATTAAATGTCTTTCCTGTGAGCGTATAAAAATAGACACCTTGAGCAACACGCACATTCTTTTCATCTTTACCATCCCAGATAATTTGGTATTCGCCAGCTGGTTGCTCTTGAGAAACTAAAGTTCTTACTAATCTGCCACTATTATTATAGATTTTTAATTCAATCTTCTGGGCTGAAGGGACTGCGTAGTTTATTTTACAGGTATTTCTAAACGGATTTGGCGTATTCTGGTTGAGATAAAGCGACGGAATATATGTGGGCAATAATATCTGTTCGATTGCCATCGCATGGCGAATGTCGATGGAAAAATAGATAGTATTAGAGTAATTTTGCGCTCGTACGGTCAAAAGAAAATCGAGAATCGTGTCTTGAGGATTTGGGACAACATAAAAGACAAATGGGTTATTCTGATTATGGACTTCACCTTGAGCCGGAATATTTCCAAACGATTTGAACGAATCAGTCAAGACGGCTTCACTATCAAGGCTTTTTAAAGTCGCATTAACATTTTCTGCGGGAAAAGCACCAAAGTTCTTTAAGTAGGTTACGAGTTCTATACGTTCATTGGGTTCACAAATACCGTTATTGTTACCACCAATCGAATCTCGAGTAATGCGCCGAGTTAAAACAACCCACGGACTTTGTTGATAAGTCGGCTGATGAGTAGAAAATTTTATTGCTCGATTACTACTTAAAGGTGCGGCAGTTTCGTGATAAATATTATTGAAAAGGTACTGAATACCGACGGTTTCGGTTTGATTTTCAATGCCTACGACGACATTTGATGGCAAAGCCACTGTCTGATATTGGAACACAATCTCACCATCACCGGTAGGTGTGGGATAAAATTGCGGGTTATAAAGTATTACTTGGAATGTCTGGCGCATATTGGCTAAACCATTTAAAGCCACATCATAGAACTCAACAATCCAGCGATGGTTCACCGCATCATAATATTGATAAATATCGCCTTGCAAAGATGGGTCTAAGTCACACCAGAACGGAGCAATCATTGCCGGTGGTCCTGCGGTATCAGGAATTCCCGACAGATTATTACCAAACCGATAAGAAGTTCTGCCCATGGCTAAAAAGCCATTAGAACAGACCGAAATGGAATCATAATTTTGCCCATAATAGCGAAAAGTAAAAGGCAAACGTAAAGTAGTTACTTGCGCATCATGATTGGTAATTTCGGGAATAATTGTTCCTGGACCAGAAGGACCGATCTCGAACCAATTATAAACCGGTGCCCGTCCGGAAAGCGTATCCGTATTATCGTATGCCCAATAGCCAAAAAGGTCTGGTCCAGTTGGGTCTTGGGTTGAACCCGCTTCAGAAGTAATCGTAAAGGTAAAACTATCATTATAAGTGAATCCAACTCCATTCGCCTTAAGCAGAACCTTAAAACTAATCGGAAAATTTATTGGTAGATCCGGCGCAGCACAAACCGCAAACGGGTCATTATGGTTCATACTCACACTACCATTTCCAATATTGCCAAAACTGGCTGTAGAATCAGTAACGATTACATATGGTGAAGTGCTACGCATTATCGCATTTACCGCATAAAGATTTTCTGCAACATTTTCGATCTGGATTTTTAATAGCGCGCTCTCTTTTCGACCTAATCGGGCATTATAATTGCCGCCAGGAAATGTATCAATTAGTGTAGTACTTATGTAATTTAATTTTCCGGCAGAAACCGATAAAGTGAATGGCAGATTCCAGTTATTCCCTTGATTGTCCTGGACAAACAGTTGAAAGTTTAATTGATAATTATGGAAACAAGCTTGGTTTACCGCAAATTGATAATAACCGTTATTCGCTACAGTCGTATTTATCGGGATCGAATCAAAAGTTTTGATACTATCAGTAATTGTTATATTGGGGTCAGTTGTCCTTAAGATTGCTAACAGATTCTGCACAGCAATAGCTCCGCTATTATTGATAAATACTTTTAACTGTATAATCTCATTAGGATTAATTCGACCATTGCCATTACCCGTAACCGTATCATTGATTAGAGAATACTGATAAGTAAGCAAAGGTATATTATGGGGAATAATACGGGCTCTACCTTCATAAGGAATAAAATCCTGTCCTGTGACCGTTACTTCCATAAATCCAGCCCAACGCGGCTGGATTGGTAAAACTACTTGTCCTTGGGAATTAGTGAGACCAACCGCATAAATTGTGGTATCCATTCTAATACAAACTGTAATATCCCGAACTGGTAAGCCTAAATGATCTCTCACTGTAACAGTAAAATTGTTTGCGGATTGCGGAACTACTGAGTCAAAAATAACAATATTTCTTTTAGGCGTTGTTGTCCATAAACATAGCGTCGGGTCACCAAAAAGATTCCATTCTTGATACCGGGCCTGACTCGGCATCATAGAATCCATATAAAACTTTGCTCTCTTTGCTGCATCGCCCAGATAATATATCTTGTTTTCAAAAATTGCTCGGAAAAATCCTCGGGTTACTGCACTACGGTAAACTGAAATTGCCGAACCGGTATTAGTTGTACCAAAATAGGCAATCGCACCTTTGGGATTTTGCGCAGTGCCTGCAGTAACAAAGCGGTCACCTTGATAACCAGTTGAAGTTAAAGACATTGTTGCACAAGTGCCTGAGACTACTACCGGAAGTTTATAACCATTAGTTGTAGCATTCGGGTCAACATTATTAAACGGACTCCACCAATTAGTGACTGCTTGACCACGATACACAACAAAAGTTCTGCCATTATTAATTGCATTCATCACATTAGTAGAATTATGCCCTTGGGTTGAAAGAAAACTATCCGTAACCATAAATCCAGCATTAAGCCAGATATTTCTAATATATCGACAATCAGCTTGATAATATTGATCTGGAGGATTATCTTCGCGGACAATGGTTGTTCCTTTTCGAAACCATGTAGAATCTTCCAAAAAAGGATTGCGCTCATAGCCTAAAATCTTCGCTATCTGCGTATTACATTGATCAAGCGAAGTACAAAACAATCGGCCAATGCTCAATTCAATCCGATAATTTACATCCATATTCGCATAATAATCATCTGAAGAGCCTGAAGCGGGCACTAAGGAACCATTACCAACCAATAAGATATATTCAGGTCTAATCTGCCAATTGTTATAAGCATTAAGTATATAATTTTTTATTTGACTCGAAGAACTACCAGTTACGGAAAGTGGTGCAATAATTGTCTTAATGCCTTTTTTGGTCTTCCAATCAGCCAAAGGTTGCACTGCAGAGAGATAACTATCCGGACAAATAATAATTAACTTCGCACCAGTTTGAGCCAAGACAATGCTCGCTAAAAATAGCGAGAGCAAAAAGAAGAATTTTTTTCTAATGCTGCATCCAATCATTGCAACCGCATTCAATTTCAAACTTTTAATTTTCGTTTTCTTCATTGTAAGCAAGAGCTCTAACAAAGTCAATATTGGTTCAAAAGGCATGAAATGCAGTAGCATAATTATTGATTTTTTCTTGAGGGATTGGGGTCTTGTGAGCATTTTTCAGAGATTTCATTATAGCTCCTTTATTGTGAGA
>CAYYPG010000044.1:0-16437 GCA_964473505.1 uncultured bacterium
TTTATTAATATGTTTTTATTAGTTTCTATAGGGTTCTTACGATTTTTATTACTGACACTTATCAGAACACAAGTTTAATATTAGTTGATTTTATCTGATTTTCTGCTTTTTACTAATAACTTTCTATTAGTTTTTATAAGTTTCTGACAATTTTTATTGTTGAAACTTACCAGCGCACAAGTTTGCTCTTATCTGTTTCTATTAGATTCTCTGGGTTTCTACAAATTTCCTTATATTTTTTCTGTCCTAATTAACTAGAAGTATTTTTCTTTTTATTTTGTTGCTCTCAGTTTTTAGGTTATTACAAAGGCAAGTTAAGGATTATTGATGCAACGCGTGTCTTATCTTTTTCTCGTGGATTACGTACGGTTAATCTATTAAAAGATCGAGCAAAAAGAATCATCAAACGGATTACCGAGCGAGTCGTAGTTTTGAAACAATCAACCAAACAGAAAGCATTAAAACTCCTTAAGCGGAAACAAACTGTTGAGACAGAAGTAAAAAGGAAGTAAATAGATTAGTTAGAGCGTTCTGAAAAAGTCAAAGTGCCTCAAAGCCCTATCCAATCTATGTTATCTCATACCTCAAAAATTGACCATCATTACCATTGCTATCTTGATAGATAGGAGGGCAAACTTTTTATCTTTTTCTGCTTCCAATATTACACCGCCAAACAAGTTCTCTGTATCCATTATTTTCAAATCACAAATCAATAGCAAGGATTTTGCTCTTGAACTCAGCAAAAAGTTTTACAATTACCCCTAATATTATGCCTAATGTGAAGCAACTGGTTTTAATTCAAATCTCTTAAGAATTGAAATTAATTTCAGGACAACCCAAAGATAATTTTTGCCGTAGTTTCTATTTGCAAAAAAAACAGGAAAAGTCTATAATTACACAAAATCCCATACTTAACTTCTTTTAGCATTTACTATAGTCAATGAGTCAGAAGACTCAAAATCAAGTTCAGAATATTATAAGGAATTTTTGTAGACCTTTCTTTACGAAAACTCTGAAAAATGCTCAAGAGATACCGCACCTCATAAGAAAAAATCAACAATTATGCTTCTGCATTTTCACGTCTTTTAAACTAATATTGACTTTGTCAGAATTCTTTTCACCCAAACTTGACAAAATCAATATTATTGATATATATTGAGTAGTGAAGATAATTGCAGGTAGTCTTAAGGGCAAAAGACTTATCTATCCTAAAGGACTTTTGCGCGCAACCACTAATAAGATTCGGGGAGTAATATTTAATATTATTGAAGCACATTTTCCGAATCTCTTAAATCAAACAATTATGTGCGACCTTTTTGCCGGAGCTGGAGCAGTTGGCATTGAAGCGATTTCACGCGGAGTAAGGTTTGTTACCTTTATTGAGCATGACCGAAAAATCGTCAGCTATTTAAGAAAAAATCTCAACGGACTGGAAGACAGAACTGAAGTTATAATTGGCAATGTATTGCGAGTAATTTCCCAATTAAAATCTCGCAAGTTTGACATTATTTTTTTAGACGCCCCATATAATAAAGGATTGATTGAACCAGTAATCAAAAAGATAATACAATATGAAATATTAGATGAGAACGGTATAATTATTATCGAACATTCCCCAAAGGAAAAATTCGCCTTACCTGAAAGGCTTATTTTGTATAAAAGAAAAAATTATACTGATACTGTAGTATCAGTAGTGCAGTTAAAAACTTTATGAAATCCTGTGAAAGAAATACTTCTTCAGAGACCATCAAGGACTTTATTTTTCTTAGTGTGTCTGTCTAATGAACTTTGTTCATAAAAGCAGTTTTGAAAGATTATAGATGATTACGAGATTAGAAAGTAAAAAAATACGAACATTTTTGAGGAAGGCTTATCCATATGGGTTATACGCCAAATAATGTAACATCAAGATTTTGGAGTAAATTAACTTTTTTGCCCATAGGAGTATTCTTTTTTTTAGATGATAAACAAAGGTCAAGTCTCATCTTTTTTTCTAACATAGCAATACTGAATTTACCCAAAATACTATACACTATACCAATTAATTTTTCCAAGGAGTTATTAACTTTCAAGAAAAATTTATAGTTTAAGGAGACATTATGAGAAAAGCGGTATTTCCTGGTAGTTTTGACCCAATTACTAATGGTCATATTGATGTAGTTAAAAGAGCACTAAAACTTTTTGATAAGATAATTATTGCGGTTGCCCGACGCGAAGAAAAATCACCGATTTTCACAACGCAAGAACGAGAACAACTGGTAAAAAAAGTTATCGGAAAAAATTCTCGGATTGAGGTAAAATCTTTTGATGGATTATTAGTTGATTTTGTCAGAAAAGAGAAAGCCTGTGCTATTATTCGAGGATTAAGAACGATTTCAGATTTTGATTATGAATTTCAGATGGCATTAACAAACCGCAAAATTGCACCCGAAATTGAAACCATCTTCTTTTTAGCCTCAGAGCAATATGCTTATCTTTCCGCGACTCTAATTAAAGAAATTGCCCGTATGGACGGTGACCTGAAAGGATTTGTTCCCAAACCAGTTATGATTGCTTTGAAAAAACGGATAAAAGAAAAAAGTATCAGATTAAAATGATCTCAAGTAATATCAGTCAATGGCAAAGGATAATGATAAATATAAATAATGTTTCCTGTAATGTTATTTAAAGGAAGTGTATAATATTTTGTGGAAATTTAGTACTAATATAAAGAAAAAGTTATACATTCTTCCATGTTTTAATATTATAATTAGAATGGAAAACACAAATCTTGATGCTACATAATTATACATATTTATACATAACTCCGTAGTAACTCAGTCGATTAGCCGTATATGAAGTTTGTTGACCAAGTAATCATAAATGTATTTGCCGGTGATGGCGGAAATGGTTGTATTTCTTTTCGTCGAGAAAAGTTTGTGCCTCGCGGTGGTCCGAATGGTGGCGATGGCGGTGACGGCGGTTCAGTATATTTGATTGGTAACAAAGATTTAGGAACACTTGCGGATTTAGAATATCATGTAACTTATCGAGCACAACGGGGAATGCACGGTAAAGGTAAAAACCAACACGGCAAAAATGGTGCAGATATTTTTATCCCAGTGCCATTAGGAACTGATGTCTTTGATGAAGAAACTGATGAAAAATTAGGTGAAATTCTAATTCATAATCAAAAATTGCTTGTGGCTAAAGGTGGCAAAGGCGGTAGAGGTAACGCGGCGTTTGTTTGTTCAACTAACCGCGCACCGCGAATCCGAGAGGAAGGGAAACCCGGGGAAAAACGAAAATTGAAATTAATTCTTCGATTGATTGCGGATATTGGTTTAGTTGGTTTGCCTAATGCCGGAAAATCAACCCTCTTATCCCGAATAACTGCCGCACAACCCAAAATTGCTTCTTATCCTTTTACAACTTTGTCACCGAATTTAGGTGTATTCAAATCTCAAGAACAGATAATTACTGTGGCTGATATGCCAGGTATAATTGAAGGTGCTTCTGAAGGTAAAGGTTTAGGATTAGTTTTCTTACGACATATTGAACGGACTAAAATCATAATTTATGTAATTGACATCAGTAGACCAAATCCGCTTGAAGATTTAAAGACAATCCAAAATGAGATTGCTAAGTACAATCCAGAAATTCTTAATAAAGAACAAATTGTTGTCTTTAATAAAATTGACTTGCTTAAGAAGATTACTAAATATAAAACTAATTTAGTCAGTTTTTATGTCTCAGGTTTAACTGGAGAAGGAGTCGAAAATCTTTTATCCTATCTGGCGGTAAAATATTCCTAAATAAATATTTACGAGAATTAAATGAGTCTATTATTTATTGATTTATATGATATTCCTCGAATGACCGAGGCGAAAGTAAAAAATCTTCTTCAGAGATTTTTAACTCCTGAAGCAATTTTTGATGCACCGGTTTCTGAACTGTTGATGATCAAAGGTATTGATAATGAAATTGCAAATGCAATCAAGAATTATAAGCGGACCAAATTGACCGAAGAAAAATGTAAAACCGCAGAAAAATTATCAGTCAAGATAATTTCTTATCTTGACCGAGAGTATCCGAAAAATCTTAAGACGATTGCACATGCACCACCGGTATTATTTATTCGCGGAGAACTTAAACCTGAAGACGAAAAAGCCATTGCCGTTATTGGTACCCGCCGACCCACGGCGTATGGAAAAATGGTTGCGGAAAAATTCGGTAGTGAATTGGCAAAAGTCGGTATTACCATCATCAGTGGACTGGCAAGAGGAATCGATACCATTGCTCATGAATCAGCACTTAAAGTTCAAGGCCGCACCTTGGCGGTTTTAGGTTGCGGGGTTGATGTTTATTATCCACCGGAAAATAAACATTTATATGATAAAATTTCACAAAATGGTGCAATAATATCTGAATTCACTTTGGGCACAACTCCTTTTGCAATGAATTTTCCTAAACGTAATCGAATTATTAGTGGTCTTTCTTTAGGAGTTTTAGCCATTGAAGCACCTTCAGATTCTGGAGTATTAAATACTGTCACCTGGGCCGCAGACCAAGGTCGGGAAGTGTTTGCCATTCCTGGAGCAATTGATAAACAGACAAGTATGGGCACGAATCAACTAATAAAACAAGGTGCTAAACCAGTTACGACTATTGAAGATATTTGTGAGGAGTTAAAAATCGCTTGGCATAAAAAAGAAAAACGAGAAATACCGATTAATGAGAAAGAAAAGAAAATTTTAGAGATACTAAATTCTGACCCACTTTACTCAGACCAAATCGCGGACTTATTAAATGAACCAATTTCTGAAGTGTTAGTCCAATTACTGTCTTTGGAAATTAAGGGATTAATCAAACAACTACCTGGCAATAAATATATTAAAACCTTATGAATCGTGAACGATCATTGTTAATTAAGATTGCGAAAAAAGAATTAATCAAGCAACTGTCTGAGAATTAAATATATTAAGTTTTTGTCGGTCTTTTTGATTGAAGGATGAAATCTATAGCTGATCTTTAGGAATATAATTCCAATACTGACTTATTCCAAATGTATATTGAGGTTTTAATCCACAAAAATGAGAGCTGGTTGCAGTATGTGGATTATTATCATATTATGGCATGTCGCTTTTGTTTCAGCTGCTACCAATAACAAAGGTGATGCGGTCTGCTACATTGTTTTTTAGAGGCATAATATCTAAGATTGAGAAAAAAGAATTAATCACGCATTTGAACTTTAATATTATATCCCAAGTTTTCATAATGATATCTTGATTCTTGCTAAAATCAGAAAAGTCCATTTTGGGGATTTTTCTCACCGGACCAGTTAATTTTTTAAGGTTATCTCACAGAAAGGTACAACCACGAGACAATACATAATTATCTTTCACAAGCAGGCTGCATAGGTATTTAGGGGTAGGGGGTAGCTCCTAGGCTAGGGTAGGCATAGGTCAAAGATAACCAATTCCTAACCAGATGTTAGGATAATCCTGCCTTATATGCAGGAGAGAAGGTCGCCTATGGGGTAGGTGATTATACATTATTTAAATCTAATAATCAGGTTCAGAGTTCTTTGTAAACGTGATATGAGCAAAAAGTCAGTGTTCTGGATAAGGATTTTTTGTTGGCAGTGTCTAATATTTTAGGTAAATTCAGCATCGACATGTTAAAGTTAAAGATATTCCGCTCCTTGGCTAAACATATTAATATAATCATAGATTAGATTAGAAAGGAAAATACACCGATGGAAGAAAAAACTAATTTCTACAAAATCTTGACACTCACCTTTTGTTCTATAACTCATAAATCCGAAAATTAGCTTCAATATTTTTTCTAAATGTAATATGAGAAAAAGCTTAATATTCTGTAAACGATTTTTTGTCCTAAAATCCCTATAAAAATTAGAAACACAAATTAAGAGACTAAATAAATTGAGAATAGAGTTTATAAAGTTTATCCATACCAGAATTTATTCAAGTTCGGTATTGTTGGAAAATATTAGTTTTCGAATCAATGAATGCATATAAGCACTCATCACCAACACTAACTAAGGCACCATCTTCTTTTATTACATTTAAAATTTACGGTGTTAAATTTATATTAACATCTTCTTTTCGTGAGCAACCAGGTGATTCAATAATTATCATAGATGTTCACTCTGAAAAAATTACTCCAATTTTCCGCCTCATCGCGAGCGTGAATTTTCCATTTATATGTGCCAAAAGATAAGTGAGAAACAATATAGGTCGTTTCACTAACATTTACATTGATAATTTCTTGTGTGTTTTTTGAAAACAACTAAATTATAAAGCACCGCAGCAGAAATGGAGTACCAGAGGAACTGTTGTGTAAGATTGTAAGAATATGAGCCGTTAAGAGGTAAAATTTGGCTTGGTATTGCTGGCGGAATATAATCACCTACAAAAAAGAAATGAGTAATTCGATCATATTTGAGTTCTGATCAGTTGTTAATTTAGTTTTAATCTCGATTGTACTCCATTCAATTATTATCAGTGTCTAAAATGTAATATTGACTTAACTGTATCCCGAGAATTGATGATTGTTTTATTGCGGAAATTAAATTTTACTTACTACTTATTCTGGTTAAGTAATTTTTTTAGTTCTTGCCAGCTAAGAGTATTGATAACATCCTGTTTTTCTAACCAAGCTCGTCGTGCAACCCCAATTCCAAAACGCATCCAGTTTAAATCAAGCACACCATGGGCATCAGTATTGATTGCAAGTTTTATTCCCATTTCCTTTGCTCGTCTTGCCCAAATATCATTTAAATCAAGCCGATTAGGATAGGCATTAATTTCTAATATCTTCTGATATTTTCGAGCATGCTCTAATATCTTTTCTAAATCTACTTCATAACCTTCTCGTTTATTTATTAGCCTGCCCGTAGGATGAGCAATTATCTTGACATAAGGGTTTTCAATTGCTGAACAAATTCTTTTGGTTACATTTTGTTTAAAACCCTGATGAATCGCAGCAACAACAATGTCTAAATTACTTAAAATTCGGTCGGAAAAGTCCAGATTACCGGATTTTAGGATATCAACTTCAATACCTTTAAGAATTTTGATTTTTTTATATTTGGCTTGAATTCGGTCAATCTCATCCCATTGCATTTTCAGATGGTCTTCAGAAAGTCCACCAGCATATTGAGCGGTTTTTGAGTGGTCAGTTATCGCAATATATTCGTAACCGAGTTTTATCCCAGCTTGAACAATTTCTGCAATTGTTGCCGCACCATCTGAATAATTGGAATGAACTTGCAAATCGCCTTTGATTTCATCATAACTAATTAATTGGGGTAATTTGTTGGCCAGGGCGGCTTCGATTTCTCCGCGGTCTTCTCTAATTTCTGGAGGAATCCAGGGTAGTCCTAATGCTTGATAAACATCTTCTTCGGTTTTACCGGCAATATATTTTTCTTTAGAATTACTCTTTATTAAGTAAATGCCATATTCCGATAGTTTTAAGCCTTTTTCTTTGGCAATACTACGAAGTTTGATGTTGTGTTCTTTAGAACCGGTAAAATATTGTAATGCTGAACCGTATGATTTCGGTTCAACAAACCGAACATCAACTTGAATTGCTTCTTCTCCTAAACCAATTATAACTGAGCCTTTAGTGCTTCCAGAGGCAAGAACTTGGGTTACTTCAGACATTTTCGTAAAATAGTTGATTATCTTTTGACCATTTTTACCAGTAACCAAAATATCAATGTCACCAACCGTTTCTTTCATCCGTCTTAATGACCCTGAAGGCGAAATATTTAAAATCCCCGGAGTTTTTTTTAAATAGTTAACGACCATTTCAGATATCAGAAGTGCGGTATCAATAGGAATGCGTTTTTGACCTTGTTCATAAAGAATAATTCCTTTGCGGATGTTGTCGACTTTCTTTTCGCCCATTCGAAACAATTTTGCTAAAGAACCATTTTCAATGACGCTTTTTAGATCTGATAGATTTTTTACGCCTAATTTTTCATTGGCTAATTTGAGGGTTTTCGGACCTAAATTTTGGATATTAAGCAATTCAAGTAATTCTTGAGGAATCCCAGCCATTGCTTCATGATATTTTTTCATCACTCCAGTTTTAATGTATTCATCAATCTTTTTGGCAATGCCTTCACCAATCCCAGGAATATCTTTTAATTTACCTTCTTTATTTAATACTTCAATATCTTCAGATAATTCTTCAATTATTCGGGCGGCTTTACGATACGCAAGTATTCGAAATACCTGCTCGCCCTTAAATTCTAAGGCATCAGCAATTCGGTAAAAGATTTGTGCAATTTCTTTATTCTTCATTCTAACCAAAAACTAACCATCGAATCAGAATTGAAGATATTCTTAATCAATTAAATCTATTTATCTTCTATGCTAACACCCCAATTGCCTTGTCTTACTTCGCCGATTATTTTAGCCCGAGTGATTCGTTTTAAAATTTTGTTAACATTATTCGGCCGAGCGAAAAGCACCATACCAATACCCATATTGAATACACGATACATTTCCATCTCTGAAATTTTACCATATTTTTGAATTAGTGTAAAGATTTTAGGTACATGCCAGTTGTTTCGATAAATTATGCAGGACAAATTTTTTGGTAATAGGCGTTTAATATTTTCATAAAATCCGCCACCAGTAATATGAGCAATACCAGAAACATAGGAGAGAAGAGGATAAACTAATTTCAAGTATGAGCGGTGAGTTTGCAATAAGATTTTGCCTAAAGGTTGTTTCAATCCTGGTAGTACAGTCTTGATAGTAAATTTGTGGTCAGCAAAAAAAATTTTTCTTGCTAGTGAATAGCCATTGGTGTGAAGTCCTGATGAGGGAATGCCGATTAATTTATCACCAACATTAATCTTTTTACCGTTAATAATTTTATTCTTATCCACAAAGCCGACAATGAAACCGACCAAATCGTATTCGCCTTTTTTATACATTCCAGGCATCATTGCGGTTTCACCACCAATTAGAGCACAATTATTTTTCTTACAACCGTTAGCCAAACCTTGTATCACAGATTCAATTATTCGTGGGTCTAGTTCGGTATATGCAATGTAATCTAAAAAAAATAGAGGTTTGGCACCTAAAGTCAAAATGTCATTAACGCAATGGTTTACCAAATCTTCGCCAACTGTATTATGTTTATTCATCATTTTGGCAATCAGAAGCTTTGTGCCAACGCCATCACAACTGGCAACTAATACTGCTTGCTGTGTACGGCTGAGCACCGTCGATGACAATTCATAGAGTCCACCAAATAATCCGATTTCGGATAGTACCTGTGGTTTGAATGTTTTTTTGACCAATGATTTAATACGAAATTTTATTTTTGAGGTTTGTTCAATATCCACACCGGATTTTTTATAAGCGTTAGCCAAATTTTTCATACATAAAATTTAATAAAGATAAAACGAAAAGTCAATTGGTTTTAATTAATGTAATGCTAATATTGTAATGTTTGTAAAGTATTAAATTACGAATCTCAATGAATTTATTCTTGTAATGTTAAAATCTTTAAGACAATAATATCTTTAATCAATTTTTCTATAACTTTAAAACATTAGAATACTTAAAATAAAAAATGTTTAATTTTAAAATGTTCTAAATCAGGCGCGGTATTAAGACATGGTGTCTCTTCCAAAAAATTTGATTTCTACGGCTACTTTATCTAACATTATAGACATTATAGAAATAACATGAATTTATCATTAATCTCAAGCCGTTGCTCTTTAAGATGCTTAAGAGGTGTCTCAAAGTCATGCCCGAAATGTTATTGTGGTGGATTGTTGTTATAATTGGAACTGTTTTTAACTCTATAAATATTAAGAAATATATTTTGCATATTGACCTGTATTTTTGATATTAACTTTTGCTGTTTGAAAAATCTGTTTTCATATAACCATTATAATTATATAATTAAATTTCATAAACTGTATAGTATGTGTTGGACATATTGCACTCACTGATTGACATTTTGTCTTTTTTAATTATACTTTAAACCTGTGAATAGGTATCAAAATAATTTGGGAAATAATATGATATCGAATAATATTTTGCTTGTTAGAGGTTATCTGAATTTTAGTTTGCCTCCAAGACACAAAATTTAATGGATATGTTCATTTTTACCTTCCGATGTCTTAGAGGCTTATTGAAAATAAAATCATATGGTTTAATTAAATAAAAAGGAGGAACGTTTATGGCTGATAATAAAGAAATCTATTATCCCCCAGAAAATCTAGTGAAAAATGCCAATGTAACAAAGTTTATGGAAAAACACGGCATAAAGACATTAGACGAATTGCTCGAACGAGCTCAGAACCAAGAATGGTTTTGGGGTGAAATGGCAAAAGAATTAGAATGGTATAAACCATTTGATAAGATTTTAGAATGGAATTTACCTTTTGCTAAATGGTTTTTAGGTGGAAAATTTAACATCGTGCATAATGCGTTAGACCGACATATGAAGACGAAAACAGCGAATAAAGTTGCGTACATTTACGAACCGGAACCCGAAAATGAAAAGGTTGAGCGTTGGACTTATGCTGATATAAATCGAGAGGTATGTAAATTTGCTAATGCGCTTAAAAACCTTGGTATTACCAAAGGTGATCGAATTACAATTTATTTGCCAATGATACCTCAATTACCAATCGCGATGCTCGCCTGTGCTAAAATTGGCGCAATTCATTCTGTCGTATTTTCTGGTTTTAGCGCTGGTTCGTTGAAAGACCGAATAATTGATGCTGAGGCAAAGATTCTGATTACGGCTGATGCCGGTTATCGTCGTGGTAAATTAGTAACGCTGAAAAACAATGCTGACGAAGCAGTAAAAGATTGTCCCAGCATTCAGAAAGTTATTGTCTTTAATCGGGCAAATTCTCAGGTTAATATGACACCAGGCCGTGACCTTTGGTGGCATGAATTGACGGCAAAGGAATCAGACCAGTGTCCGACCGAACAACTCGATTCTGAGGATATCCTTTATACCCTTTATACTTCGGGCACAACAGGTAAGCCCAAAGGAATTGTCCATGTTCACGGTGGCTACGCAGTTGGGACTTATACAACAATCAAATTCATTTTTGATTTGAAAGACAATGATATTTGGTGGTGTGCAGCTGATATTGGTTGGGTAACTGGTCATAGTTATATCGTCTATGCACCATTAATGATCGGCGCGACTTCCATGCTCTATGAAGGTGCACCGGATTATCCTGATCCTGGTAGATGGTGGAAGATGATTGAACGGGAAAAAGTGACTGTATTTTATACTTCACCTACGGCAATTAGAATGCATATGAGATATGGTGAGCAATATGCTCAAAAATATAATCTTTCAAGTTTAAGATTATTAGGAAGTGTTGGCGAACCAATTAATCCCGAAGCCTGGCGTTGGTATTATAAATATGTTGGTAGTGAAAAATGTCCTATTATGGATACTTGGTGGCAGACTGAAACCGGACATATTTTAATTTCACCCTTACCAATTACTCCTTTAAAACCAGGTTCGGCTACAAAACCACTACCGGGAATTAAAGCTAATGTGTTTACCTCGGAAGGTATACCAATAAAACCAAGCGAGAACGGTTTTGCGGTTTTAACCGCACCTTGGCCTGGTATGCTGAGAACCTTATATAAAGACCCTGAACGATATAAACAGGTTTATTGGTCAAGATTTCCTAATGTGTATTTAACGGGTGATTCTTGTACAATTGATGAAGATGGTTATTTCTGGTTTCGTGGTCGGGCTGACGAAGTGCTTAATGTTGCCGGGCACCGTTTGGGAACTGCTGAAGTGGAAAGTGCGCTAGTTGCTCATCCAGCAGTTGCCGAAGCAGCTGTCATTGGTATTCCTCATGATGTTAAAGGTGATGTACCTAAAGCATATGTTACATTAAAGGTTGGCTTCAAACCTTCAGAAGAGCTGGCAAAGGAACTAAAAGATTGGGTTAGCAAAGAAATCGGACCAATTGCGCGACCTGAAGAGATTGAGTTTCGTGATAAATTACCTAAGACCCGCTCAGGGAAAATCATGCGTCGTTTATTAAAAGCTGAAGCTTTAGGAAAACCAATTGGTGATATTTCAACCCTCGAGGAATGATACATTACACGAAAAGCTTAACGCAAATGATACGAATAAATCAAATCCTACGAATTGTTGAATAGTTAATTAACCTGTTTTGCCTATTCGTGGTATAACGATTTTGTGTAACTAAGTTGAGTACGGATTAATGAAAAGACGCTGGTTAATCCCTTTTGCCGGTTTCTTGCTTGCGCTAATGGGTGGCTTTTCATATGCTTGGGGTGTGTTTACCGAACGAATGGTAGAAAAATATGGTTGGACTAAAGCTGAGATTTCTTTACCGTTTTCGGTATTTATGATTGTTTTTGCTATTATTATGGTTCCTGCCGGTAGACTTCAAGATAAATTTGGCCCACGAAAAGTAGCAATAAGTGGTGCAATATTGTTTTTCATCGCTTATGCATTATCCTCTTATGCCTGCAGGTTTACTAATAGCGTTTGGTTAGTATTGACTTATGGTTTACTTGGAGGAACCGCATGTGGTCTGACTTACGCCTGTGTTGCTCCGACTGCGAGAAAATGGTTTCCGGATAAACCTGCATCAGCGGTTTCATTTGGCGTTATGGGATTCGGTTTAGCCGCTTTGGTCATCGCACCACTTAAAGCGCAATATTTAATTCCAACTTATGGAATCGAAGGAACTTTGTTAATTATGGGAATTGTTATTTCTATTGTGTCGCTTGTTGCCGCTATGTTGTTGAGAAACCCGCCGGTCGGCTGGAAACCTAATGGTTGGATACCCCAATCAGCCAAAAAATCAATAACAATCAGAGCAGAACTAACTCCCAAACAGATGCTCGCCAGCCCAGTATTTTATATTATCTGGACAACATATGCGTTAGTAATGGTGGGTGGGTTAATGGCGATAAAGAATATTCCCCCATATGGTGAGTTTATTAAACTAACTCCAGTTCAAGCTGCATTTGCAATATCGATTTTTGCTGCCTGTAACGGATTCGGAAGGCCTTTAGCCGGTTTGTTAGCTGACCGTTTAGGTGCAGTTTCGATAATGTTAGCTACATATATTTTATCAACTATAACATTTCTCACCTTCCATTTGTTTGCAACTTCTCAACTGACACTTTATATTTCATCAGCTTTACTCGGTTGGAGTTATGCGGTTACTTTAGCGCTTTTTCCGGCATTAACTTCAATTTGTTTTGGGACCAAACATCTTGGAATCAACTATGGCATTGTCTTTACCGCATTTGGAATTGGTGCCTTTGGTCCGATACTTAGTTCTTGGATAGTTGATGTTACAAAAAGTTATACCCCAGCATTTATATTAGTCGGTGTTTTAACCGGCATCGCTGTCGTTTTATGTATCGTTCTTAAAAAGAAATACGATTTGCCGTGATAATTCATTTATAAATCTAAAGGAGTATCGATGACAACAAGAACAAAAACTTTTAATCGCTGGTGGATTGTTGTTGGTGCTTTGTTAATACAACTTTGTCTTGGTGCAATATATGCTTGGAGTGTTTTTAGAATTCCGTTGCAAGAGGCTTTAAAGATCTCGAAAACCCAAGCGTCTTTACCATTTTCTTTTATATTAATGTCCTTTGCCCTATCAACAATTATTGGTGGTCGTTGGCAGGACAAAGTTGGTCCACAAAAAGTAGCTATTATCGGCGGTTTATTATTAGGGTTAGGAATGATTTTAGCAAGTTTTGCGCAAAGTCTTACCGCGATAATTATCTTCTATGGTGTTATTTCAGGTATTGGTATCGGTATTGCTTATGTCTGTCCGATCTCCGCCGGCGTTAAATGGTTCCCAGATAAACGCGGATTAATTACTGGTTTATCCGTAGCTGGTTTTGGTGCTGGGGCTTTAATTGTTGCGCCAATTGCGCAGAAATTAATAAATTCTTCAGGAATAGGAATATATAATACATTTCGTATTTTGGGAACTGTATATTTTGTTTTGGTTTTTCTTGGGGGGTTGCTTCTTCGGAACCCACCTGTTGGATATAAACCAGAAGGGTGGATCCCTCCACAAATAATAACTTCAACAAAAGCTGAATTCACAACTGCTCAAATGCTTTCAACTGGTCAATTCTATTTGATTTGGATAATGTATTTCTTTGGTTGTGCGACTGGTCTTATGATCATTGGTCAGACATCTCCGATTGGTCAAGAATTAGCTAAATATTCTAAACAGACTGCAGCATTAGGCGTCAGTCTATTAGCCATATTCAACGCCTTGGGTAGAATATTTTGGGGAAGGATATCAGATTCGTTCGGAAGAATCAAAACTATATTCTTTATATTTCTTATCTGCGGAATTGCGATTCTGTCGTATAATATTATTGCCAGATTACCTAGTTGGTACTGGATTGGAATTTCTTTAGTTGGTTTATGTTTTGGTGGCTATCTGGCATTATTTCCTGCGATTACGGCTGATTTTTTTGGCACCGAGAATGTCGGAATTAATTATGGCTTTATGTTCACTGCATTTGGAGTTGGTGGACTTTTAAGTAATATCTTTGCGCCACGCGTTAAAGAGTTGACCGGTGGCTATTCGGTTGCATTTATCGTCACTGGAATTTTGTGTTTAATCGGAGCGATATTAACATTTTTAGTTAAACCACCTAAACCAAGAACTAGTTAATGTTTCTGGTTGGTGTTTTGGAGGATAAAATGATAAAAAAGAAAACGCCTGTAAAAAAGGCTAAAAAAATTACCGGAAAAAAATCAAAACCTAAGAAAAAAGAACTGACCGTTGAAGAACGTCTCGCCTTAGCAAAAAAACCAGTAGCCGAAGCAA
Source organism: uncultured bacterium (assembly GCA_964473505.1). GTDB lineage: Bacteria > Hydrothermota > Tepidihabitantia > Tepidihabitantales > CAIPLT01 > JAOABV01. Next base: position 14,870 of record CAYYPG010000044.1, read on the forward strand.
TGAAACTACATCCCTTTTATCGGGGTAAAGTTCAAGTGCTACCAAAATGTATTATTCGTGATTTCGATGATTTTGCGATATGGTATACACCAGGTGTCGCAGAACCCTGCCGAGATATAAAAGCAAATATTGAAAAAGTCTGGGAACATACTAATCGCGCCAATCTGATTGCAGTGCTGACTGATGGCACTAGAGTGCTCGGTTTAGGTGATATTGGACCTGAAGCGTCATTACCTGTTATGGAAGGAAAGGCATTGCTATATAAATATCTTGGAGGGGTTGACGCGGTAGCAATTGCGGTGCGGACTAAAGATCCGGATAAATTCATTGAAGTTGCAAAACTCTTAGAGCCATCCTTTGGCGGTTACAATCTTGAAGATATTGCCCAACCGAAATGCTTTTATATCCTTGATACTCTTCGTAAAGAATTGGATATTCCGGTTTGGCATGATGATCAACAGGGTACCGCATCAGTTGTCCTCGCTGGTTTGATTAATGCCGTAAAAATCGTCGGTAAAAGTATGAATAAAGTCAAAATCGCAATGATTGGTGCCGGCGCATCTAATATTTGCGGTGCAAGACTGTTAATTGCCGCAGGGGTAAATCCCCAAAATATCATAATGGTTGATAGTAAAGGAATTCTTCATAAAGGTAGAACCGATATTGAAGCGGATAAAGAACACTGGAAAGAGAAATGGGAAATCTGCCTTAAAACTAATATTGAACAACGCACTGGCGGTATTGCTGAAGCATTAGAAGGTGCTGATGTTTGTATCGGTATGTCCACTCCCGGCCCTAACACAATCAAGAAAGAGTGGATTTCACGAATGGCCAAAGATTCGATTGTTTTTGTCTGCGCTAATCCAGTTCCAGAGATTTGGCCTTGGGAAGCTAAAGAAGCAGGTGCTCGGATTGTCGCTACTGGGCGTTCTGATTTTCCAAATCAAGTTAATAATTCTTTGGGATTTCCGGGAATTTTCCGGGGGGCTTTGGATGTCAATGCCCGCACAATTACAGATGAAATGTGCATTGCCGCAGCAGTGGAACTGGCAAAAGTTGCTGAAGACCGTGGTTTACGAGAAGATTATTTAATTCCAACGATGGATGATTGGGAAGTTTTTCCACGAGAAGCAGTTGCAGTTGGAATGAAAGCAATTGAACATGGAGTTGCGCGAATTACAATGACTCGAGAACAATTATACAAGAAAGCGGCTGAAACAATAAAGAATGCTCGTAAAATGTCCCAAGCATTAATGAAACAAGGGTTCATTCCGAAACCGCCCAAATAATAAGAAAAAAGCAAAAATGATAGGGCTAACAATGATGTTAGCCCTTTTTGTTTTTATTAAACCGCACAAGGGTGTCATTGCGAGCGAAAGCGAAGCAATCTCAAACAGAGTAAACACATAAACTAATAATGGGATAACTATAACATATTATAATACATTCTTTATTTCATACCATCGTGTTTTCGTGGTAACATTTCTCTGTGTTCTCAGTGTCTCTGTGGTTAAAAATTTTCCTGTCGCTCCAACACCAAATCGCAACTGAATCGACAACTATAAAAC
>CAYYPG010000045.1:0-16435 GCA_964473505.1 uncultured bacterium
ACCTGTTTCACGTAACCATTATAATTAAATTTCATAAACTGTATAGTATGTGTTGAACATATTGCAAAACAATATTGACTTTGTATGAGTTTTTTAAAAAACAAACAGTCTTGACTTTTAGCGGAAAATGAAGTACTATTATCTTAATTAGGTAACTTCTAAAAACCGATAATTCTAAAATAAAGATGTCAGAAGAAATTTTTATTTTCACTAAGGAGATGGCAGAACTCTTAAAGAAGATGCGGATGCGCGGCCATCTCTCGCAACAACAAGTTGCGGTGCGTTTAGGATTATCTCCCAAATCAGGTAAAAGATATATTTCAGCCTTAGAACGCGGTGAAATTAAAAATCCTACTATAGGCTCGATACTTCGTTATCTAAAAGTATCTGGTGCTTCGTGGCCAGAATTTTTTTCTGACCTGGCATTAATCGATTCGGGAATGAAAATTGAGAAATCATTGGGTGTTTCCAAAATTAAATCCGAACCTACTTATGATATTACTAAATATACCCCTAATATTAAATATCTACCTTATTATAAGTACAAATATGTTGACTTGCTCCGCTTAAAAAAGACTATTGACGATAATATTTTAGTTCTACTGGAAAAAAGCAAAGTAGAAAAAGAATTAATTCCCTATTATATGCTATTTGCGGATGAGTTTTTTAGTTCTTTGGAAGAGAAGTTATTACGAGCAGCCTTGAAACCCTCAGTGTTGTTGGCGATAAAACGGACGATTCAAAAAATTCTCAGTGCAGAACGCAAACGAATAATCACAAAACCACACCGAAGAGAAAAACTTAAACAGATGGCAATTGGGTTTACCGAACATCAGATTGCACTTGAGCCCATTTTAAATGAAGTGCGAAAACAACTTAATGAAATTGCGCCTGATATTACTGGCATTATGCTTTATGAGGCTTTTGCCCAAGAAATATGTCTTGTCCTAAATAAACATTATAAAGAAAAAAAGCCCGCCAATACCGATAGGGATGAATTTTTAGCCAAAGAATTAGATGAAACGATTAAGCGTTGGGTTAAGAGAGGTTTAAATGAAGCCAATTTGATTAAAGTCAAAGAAGCAACAATTAATGTTTTTAATTTATCAAATACATAATTCTTGAATCTCACTAACCTTAAATTGACTTAAAAGAAATATACAAAATCTGATACCAAAAATCAAAACAGATAGAAAAGAAATAGATTTAGAATTAAATTATAGATTTATATTTAATAATAAATAAATAGAAAAATAATGGAAATGGATATGATTACTAAGAATAATTGGCTTCTCGAACATCAACCCTCTTATCGGTATCAAATAAAAGTAATTATATTAATACTTACATTGATTGTTATTGGTCAGGGATCAACTTTTTTATCTCCCCCCTTTCAACACACAATGGGTTTTAATCGGATATCCAAATATCATATTGAACTTTATTTAGGAGACGAATTTACTCTTTCTGACCCTCAAGGAATTACTGGTGCTAAAATGGACGAAGAAAATGACCCGAAGACCTCGCTTGATGATAGAATTTTAACGCTTTTTGCGGTCAATTCCGGCACTTCACAAATTATCTATAATGTGAAACTCAGCAAAATTAAAGTCTATGGCGGTTTAGGCAAGGGTAACGGTGCATTTAATGCACCCACCGGTATTGTTTGTAATCCTCAAGGAGAAGTCTATGTTGCTGATACTGGTAATGAGCGAATCGTAAAACTATTATACTCTAAAGGCACTTTACATTTTAATCGAATATTTGCTGAATCAATCGGTGCGCCTTATGGTGTTGCTCTGGATTCTGATGGTAATCTATATGTTACTGATGCTAAAAACTCCCAAATCCGAGTCTATGATAAACAGGGCAGGGTGATTAATGCTTGGATTAGTAACCTAAATAACCCTACCGCGATATCAATTATTGACAAAAACGAAATTTATAATTATTATAAAGAAGACTTTGTAATTGTTATTGATAGCGATAAAAAACGAATTCAAAAGTTTAACCGATATGGGCAATTATTAGCCAGTACTAATGCTTATATGATAGGTCTATCTAATGCTGAATTTAACAGTTGCGCAATCGATTATAATGCCAATGTCTATGTTACGGATATGACGAACAATCAGATTCATAAATTTGACCGCTCATTGAATTATATTACTTCTATTGGAGAGACAGGTTTCGGACCCCAAAAGTTTATCTCACCGCGCGGAATATTTATTAACCGACGATTCGGCCAAGTTTTTATCACTGATGTCAATGCCGGATACTATTATTGGTTGGGTGTTGATGGTACTGTACTCGGCTGTTATCCTCAAGTTATGACCGATATTCATCAAGGAACTACGATTGCACTCTATCTAACCGAATTATCGCAACTTAAGATCGACATCTATGATTATACTAACAATTTAGTACGCACTTTGATTCCCGAATATTTTAGTGAACCCGGGGAAGTACTGATTGTTTGGGATGGTCGAAATAATAATAACCAAGAAGTTAGTCCTGGTGAATATAACATTCGGATAAGCATCTTTCCGACTTACGGTCTGGCAAGAAGAGTTTTTGTCAAAGTACTGGAAACTAAAGTAAGAAAGAATATTTAAATTTTTCGTATGTTAGTTGAACTTTAGACTGAACAACTAAAAATAACCGACAAATATGGAACAATCTAATAACTTTATCCAACTGCGGTTTTATAACAAGATTTTTAAACCGATACCAATGATTCAAAAGTTCTTGGTTGGATTTTGGCTGTTTATCTTTTTAGGCAAGAGTATTGGTTTCGGCACCCATTATGCTGGTGATTTTCAGGAATTCGGTGCTTCAGCACGAGCATTAGGTTTAGGTGGCGCTTATGTTGCTTGTGTTTCGGATGCTTCTGCCATCTATTACAATCCCTCAGCCGGAGTTTTGCTCGATTCTCGACAATTAATCTTTCTCCATTCAAAAATTTTTGACGGCATTATCCAACATAACTTTCTTGCCTTTATTCTTCCCCGATTCCATAATCAGTCCTTCGGTTGCGCAATTTTGTTTAATCGCATTCCGGATATAAAAATTACGAAGTTACCAGTTGCACATTTACCACCAAGTGAAGATAATCGACCCGAAATTGACCGTACCATTAATGTATCGGATTGGATATTATATTTTAACTATGCTCGATTAATGCGGAATAAATTTTATCTTGGAACAAATTTCAAAATAATATCCCGTGCCTTGGGCATCGGAACTGGTTTTGGTTTGGGTTTAGACCTTGGTGCCTTGAAACTTTTGCCCCAAAATTGGCAACTGGGTTTACGGCTCAGAGACATAACCTACTCGCCAATATTCTGGTCAAACAAAACTCAGGACTTAATTGTTCCCCATATCAGTCTTGGGCTAAGTAAGACTTTTCCCATAAATACTTCTAATATTTTGCTGAGTACGGAATTGAATGCCCATTTTGATAAACTGACTTTTAATACTAATCTTGGTGCGGAATATGTCTATAAAAACATTTTAGCGCTTCGGTTTGGACTTTACCATCAGAATTTCTCTCTTGGCTTCGGACTAAATCATAAGAAGATATTTATTGACTATGCCTATATCAAAGAATATTATCAAGAAGATTTGGGCGCAAGTCAAAAACTCAGTGGAGGGATTCGATTCTAAAGAGCGAAATTTCTCGAAAACTGGTTCATCTCATTGCTCTATTGATACCTATTCTCTATTACTTTTTACCCCGAAAAATAAGTATCTTATCATTAGCAATGTTTACAGTGATATTTATTATCATTGATTATATCCGCTTACATATCGGCTCAATTAAAAAAATGTTTTTACTTTTGTTTGGTCAACTTTTAAGAAGAAGCGAATTATCTTCCTTAACCGGCGGAAGTTATTTACTGTTAGCCTCATTAGTTGCCATCTTAATATTTCCTGATGCCGGCGTCTATATGGCGGCAATCTCTTTTTTAGTAATCGGCGACACCGTCGCGGCCTTATTCGGTCTTCGGTTTGGCAAGACCCGATTATTTCGAAAGACAGTTGCCGGAACAGTTGCATGTTTAGTAAGTTGTCTACTGATTGCTTATATTCTATCCCGATTACCTAATAAAAGTTTATCTTTCTCCATCGGTGCTATTGGTGCGTTTACTGCGACTTTAGTTGAAGCCTTACCCGTCGAAGTTAACGATAATGTGGTCATACCGATTTTATCGGGTGCGGTAATGCAATTATGCACCTTATTTTTAAGATGAATCTTAAGATGTCATTTTACAATTATCATTCTATAAGTAAACGAGTACATCACAGATCTCAACTATTTTACCCTGGGAATCAGTATCCATGTTCTGAAAAAACTTATAAACATATGCTTAGCCATTCTGATTTTATCCGATTGAAGCAGCGCAATAGGTCTCAAACGCTAAACCATATACCTATACTATTGAGACCATTTATTCTGCTTAGAATGGCCAGATATATTTTTCCCAATTCTTCACTAAACGGACTCTTAGCCAGAGTCCAAAAGGAGTCGTAGTATGAAACACATCATAATGTTAACTTTATTTCTTTTATCTTTATTTGGCATTAGTTTTGGCGCAAAACCGAATGATCCGCTTGCTGAAATCTACATCTTATATAGCAGAGGCGACTATCATCTTGCAGAAGAAAAACTGCTTTTTTATAGCCGCAACGCAACTAACCCGCAACTTAAATTTAGATATGCTTTAGAATTAGGTGACCTCTACTTTGATAAGCTAAATCAACTAACCAAAGCTGAAATTACCTATAAATCAATTATCGATCAATTTCCCCAACATAAAAATATTGGTGATATTTATTACCGGTTAGGTTTAGTTTACGAAAAGCAGAATCGGTACTTAGAATCGGCTCAGATGTTTGAACAGGTAGCAATTAAACACCGAAAATCAATTTACGCTCAAGATGCTTTAGATGCGATTGAACGTTGCTTTAAGAAAAATTATCAGGAACGCGTTGCTAAAATTGACGACTATCCGATTACTCGGGTAGAACTTGATGACCGTATTGCTCGCAATCCTGGCCGTTATGAAAAATTTGAAGACAAACAGCAATTGCTCAATGAAATGATTGATGAACATCTGATGTATCTTACAGCAATTAATAATCAATTAGACCAAAATCCAAACTTTGTAAAACGGATATCCGATTTTCGTAATGGCGCAATCTTCCAGTTATGGTATCAAAACGAGATAATCAATAGAATAACAATTAAAGAGTCAGATAAAAAGGCCTATTATAAAAACCATCGACATGAATTTATTATTCCAGAACAAGTTCGAGCCCGAGAGATTTTAGTTCAAACCAAAAGCCAAGGAGATTCGGTTTATCTGATGCTAACCGAGCAAAAGTTAGCTTTCGATTCAATTGCGCAAGAAATCTCTTTAGCACCAACTAAAAGTAATGGCGGTGACTTAGGTTATTTTCGGCGTAACATTCATCCTAAAGAAATAGATGACTTTGCATTCAAAGCAAAAGTTGGTGAAATAAGCCGGCCCATTTATTCAGATGCTAAAGCCGGCTATGTGATTCTTAAGATTGAAGACAAAAAACCACAGAAAATTAGAACTTATCAAGAAGTATCCGCGGAAATCGAAAGTCGTATCCGAAGTCAAAGAATTGACGAAACCTATCGTAAATTCACCGAAAATCTCAAGAAGAACCATCGTATAATCATTGATGAACAAGCAATTAAAAACGGACAAGATACATTTGCGTTAATTGACGACAAACCGATCTTAAAACAAGATGTTGACGAACAAATTGCTAAAATACCACCATTTTATCGTGCTGATTTTGAAACTCCGGAAGGCAAAAGACGAATGTTAGACCAGTTAATATTAGAAAGAGTACTTTTGACTTATTTCGAACAACAAAAATATTGGCTTCGAAATAATGTTTTCGCACCAGTTGAGGAGACTAAAAGAAGTATGTTGATAAGAGATTTGCGCAAGCAGGAAGTCACGGATAAAGTCTTTGTTTCCGAAGCAGATTTGCAAGACGAATATAAGAAAACAATCAAGGAATATCAGGTGCCTAAGCAAGTTCGAGCAAGAGAAATAACCGTGAAAGATGAAACCACGGCGATAAAATTAAGAAAATTAGTCATAGATAAAAAAGCAACTTTTGATTCTTTAGCACGCACCTTTTCTATTGCCGCCTCAAAGTGGAATGGTGGTGATCTAGGATTCTTTTCGGCAGGTTCCAAGCCCAAACCAATTGATGATGTCGCTTTTAATTTACGCCCTGGACAAATCAGCCAACCGATGAAAATCGATGACACAACCTATACCATTCTCAAAATTGAAGAAGTTAAACCTGCATACACTCGACCATTTGAGGAAGTCAAATCTAAAATTGAACGTAAACTTCAACAACAAAAAGAAGATATTGCGTATAAAAATTTCATTGCCGAACTGCGTCGAAAACATTCCGTCGAAATCTTTCTAACTGAAGAACCTATAGAAAAAGAAGAACCGTAGATCGGAAAAAATTATCTTTACTGAGTTATTTAAAAATCATATGACGGCAATAACCTTACATAAACTTAGATTTATTCGTATCGCTCATACGCTTATAGATAAAACATTAATGCTTCAACCAAGCACCTATTAGAATAATTATTTTTATAAAGGACTTTTAGTTATGCCAGAATTAAGAAAAGACCCTGTAGTTGGAAGATGGATTATTATTGCATCGGAACGCGGAGCTCGGCCTTCGGATTATCAAGCCAATCGCGAACCAATTAAGGAAAATAGTGTCTGTCCATTTTGTCCTGGCCATGAAGATAAGACTCCTCCGGAAATATATGCGATTCGAGAAATGAGCACTTCGCCGAATACCCCAGGCTGGAAAGTTAGAGTGGTGCCCAATAAATTTCCGGCACTTATTATTCAAAATCCGCTCAAACGGCAAGGTGAAGGTATCTATGACCGGATGGCTGGAGTTGGTGCCCATGAAGTGATAATTGAGACACCAGAACATTCTTTGAGTTTAGATAAATTTGAGGAAAAGGCAATTGCGGATTTTATCTTAGCCTATAAAGCCCGAGTAATTGATTTGGCTAATGATAAACGATTTCGCTATATTCTGATTTTCAAAAATCATGGCGCTTCGGCGGGTGCTTCTTTAAGCCATCCACATTCCCAGTTAATCGCAATGCCGATTATTCCTAAACATGTCAAAGAAGAGATCGATGGCGCGCGCCAATATTATGATTTTAAGGAGCGGTGTATTTTTTGTGACATTATCAAACAAGAATTAGAAGATGACAAACGCGTAGTCCGAGAAACTCCTGACTTTATTTCTTTTGAACCATTCGCCGCACGTTTTCCTTTCGAGACCTGGATTGTTTCTAAACGACATTTTACTTCCTTCTTTGATATTACCGATAACGAAATTTGGGATTTAAGTGTAATGCTTAAAGACTTGTTGTCCCGAATCAACAAAGTATTAACCTTTCCGGATTATAATTTCTTTATCCATACCGCTCCCTTAGATGCACCTTGTTTGGAACATTATCATTTTCACATTGAATTTATTCCCAAACTTACCAAAATTGCTGGTTTCGAAGTTGGGAGTGGATTTTATATCAATCCAACATCACCGGAAGATGCCGCCCACTATCTTAAAGAATGCGAGTGCATTAAATAATAATTTTTTATCAATTATTTTGTTAGCCAAATAAATAATGAAATGAAAGGTATAAAGTGATTGTATCTTTTGTGGCTTCAGAAATTGCGCCGTTTTCTAAAACCGGCGGTTTAGCTGATGTGGTTGGTGCTTTACCGAAAGCACTTCGTCAAATTGATAACAACCTGGAGATAATTGCATTTTCACCCTATTATCGAATGGTTAAAAATTTCGTGGCTCAAAATAACAAGACGATTTTATCGCAGACAAACTGCGTTATCGAGAAAGCAATAAATTTCGAACCACTTAAGACAACAATATCGGTTAATCTCGGCCCTGAAACGAAAGAGATTCAACTCTACTGCAAACAGTTTGATGACAAGATTAAGTTTATTTTTATTGGCTGTGATGAATTTTTCGACCGGGGATATCTTTATGGTGATGAAAAAGGCGATTATCCGGATAATGCGCAACGATTTATTCTTTTTTCCAGGGCGGTATTAGCGGCATTGCTCAACTTACAAATAAAACCTGATATAATTCATTGTCATGATTGGCAAACGGCGTTAATTCCGTTATTTCTTAAGACAATCTACGCAGAGCAATTCCAATCAACCAAATCAGTTTTTACGATTCATAACCTCGGCTATCAGGGAATTTTCCCGGCGAACATTTTCTCCTTGATGGCAGTACCCAAAGAAATCCTTTCACCTCAAGGCATTGAATATTATGGTCAAATTAATTTTCTCAAAGCCGGCATCATCTATGCGGATTTTGTGACGACGGTTAGTCCAACTTACGGCCAAGAGATTCAAACCCCAGAAAAAGGATTTGGACTAGATGGCGTTTTAAGAGAATATAAAAATAAATTGACTGGAATCCTTAACGGTATTGATTATGAAATCTGGAATCCGAGCACTGATGAATTTCTCAGTTCGAGTTTTGATATTACCAATATCAGCCGCAAAGCTAAAATTAAGCAAAAATTATATACCGAATTAAACTTAAAAGATTCGGACTGCCCATTAGCCGGCGTTATTACTCGGTTAGCCCAACAAAAAGGCATAGATTTAATTATCGAAGCAATTGAACCCATGGTTAATCTCGGAATCAATATTATAATTTTAGGCAAAGGCGATACGAAATATGAAAAGCAACTTTTAGAACTCAATACAAAATTTCCTGAATCTTTAAGTGTGATATTAGCGTTTGACGAACCCTTAGCCCATAGAATCTACGCTGGAGCCGATTTTTTTCTGATTCCATCTCAATATGAACCTTGCGGACTAACTCAAATGATTGCTTTAAGATACGGCTCAATTCCTATTGGATTTAAAACCGGAGGTTTAAAAGATACGATTCGCGATATCAGCGAAAACCCGGATACGGGTAACGGATTTTTATTTAATGAATACAATTCTAAAGCATTTTTAGCCAAAATCCAGCAGGCGGTCACGCTTTTTCAAAATAAAAGAAAGTGGAATAAAATTGTTCGCCAAGGAATGCAGGAAGATTTTTCGTGGACAAAATCTGCTAAGCAGTATTGGGAGTTATATCAAAAATTAATTAGTTAGCAAAATTTTCGTATTGTTTCTTTAGAGATTTGGTTTATATTTAATTTTTGGTGGTGAGTTTAAGACTTTTGTGGAAATTGTTTTTTCTCTCTATAGGTGTGTTCTCCATTCTAACATAACTTGATTATGTTAAAACACGAGAGTAGAAACATCTTTTTCTTTAAATCAATACTAAATTACACAAAATATTGTACATTATCTTTTATGATACTTTACTTTTTATTTCAGTTTTAGTTAGTGGAATTCTAAAACTTCAATTTTTGCCTTGCCTACAATTTTTAATACTTTTGCTTGTTCATCCAACTCGCCTTCGGATAATTTGATATGTGTAGCATCCGCGGGAAATTGGCCAAAAGTCGGGTCAACCATAATCCATTTTCCTAAATAGACTTTATTCCAGGCATGATAAGCGAATTTACCTTCAATATAGACTAAACCCACACAAATCTGACAAGGAATCCCTGCGGCCCGACATAACGCCGCAAACAATATTGCGTGTTCATTACAATCACCTTCTAAATTTTTTAAGACATCAACCGCGGAAGGTAATGAGGAAGTTGCACGCTTTTTAATATTAGCATAAACCCATTGAATAATTTTTTCAGTTATTGTAACAGCATTAGACTCTTGACCGATAATCTTACTTACTGTTTTCTTAATTGCGTTATCATCGCTCTGAACATAGAGCGAAGATTTTAGTAGTTCCCTGTGTTCTGTGATGGGAAGCATTAAATCTTTGGGAAGTGGTTTGAAAGTAGTAATTTCGATAATTAGGGGATGATACTGAATTATGCGCTGTGTTTCATCGGCAATCATAAGGTCAGATAAATCCGCATCTGTAAGTTTTATTTTCAGATATTGCAAAGCACGGGGGTTAGTAATTACCGTGTCAACCGCAATAGCAAATATCGAAAGTATATCCACTTTGCCAAAAGATTCTTCTTGGGATAATGCCTGCTCACGAGTTTCTTCAATCATCACCATTTCGGGTAAAGATATTTCTTTCTTACTGATGCCGTTTTCGTCAACCCAGGTAGTGGTTTTTAAGCCTAACATTGTTATCTCCACTTTAGACAATTTGTAGTTTTTATCGCCGAGCGAAATTAGTTCTTTACCTGATATTTTAATTTTTGCGTCAATGATTGATAAGGTGGTGGCATCAAAGGCTTTTACGGATTGTTCTTGGTTTAGGGGAAATTTTTTCTTTATCGCAATTAACCCCAAAATTGATGATGGGTAGACAGGGAAATTAGCCTTTAATTGCGTTTGTTGGGTTGTGCCCGCACTATTAATTTCAATATTTAACAGTCCGTCTTCAATAATTTCTCCGGTCGCACTAAATACTCTTCCTCGGGAATTGAAAGTAAACTCAAAGTTTTTAAGTGTGTAGTCGTTATTAATTAAACCCGAGAAATTTGAGACAACCTGCTCTTCTTGTCCCATCATCTTGAGATTCATTCTAATTCGATTGGTCAATTTATAATAGCTTTTTGTTTTTTCTAAACGGAGAAACGAATAACCGATTTTTGCCTGTTTTAAATAAATACCCATCCATTGTTCTTCAATTAGATTTTTCGTAACTTTAGTTTTTGAAGAACAGAAAGTGATAAAAAATATCCACCACAATAAAATAAATTTAGTGTTCATATTAAAAGCATAGCGGAAATATGTCAAAAGTCAAAATATTTCTTACAATCTATCTTAACAGAATTATTTTGAATAATTTAGCATCAGAAGTTTGGATAAAATAGATTCCATTTTTAAGGTTTTTGGCCGGATGCCAGACAGAAGGTGATTCAATTTCTCTGATTAATTGGCCAAAAGCATTAAATATTTTTACTGATTTATCACCTAAATTAATATAGCAAAAATCTCGGAACGGATTGGGGAAAAAATGATATTGATTATGGAAAAGAGGGTTTGCGTTATTCTCTGGAAAATCGCTTTGTGGACTACGAATTTCGACCGTATCAAAAATCGATGTATGGATAACAGAATCACCATAACAAAACAGAAAGTTCCAAGCGCTTAAATCGTTATGTAGATAACGTTCAAAATAAGCAGTCATATAACGTCGGCTGATTTTTTGCTGTAAATTACGGGATATGGTGGCAGTACCACCATTTTCCCAAAAGTATGAATAATCCATAAAATATCCGTGATTTGCTCCATAGATAACTGCAAATACTCCTGGTGCTGGTGCATTCTGCCAATAGGCTTGTCGGATTTGTTGCCAAGGTGCAATATTATCAACTGAACCGGCTAAAATCATTTTCGGCAAATTTAGATGCTCCGAATGGGTTGCGGGAGTTGTTTGGGGACTAGCAAAAGAAACGACGGCTCGCAGTGTGTCTGTTAATTTAAAAGTATCTGCTGCTAATAACACAATTCCCCCACCCATACTATGACCGACAAAACCCCAATTAAAGGCGTCTAATTTATTATAAAAGATATCACCGATTACAAAGTTTCGATTAGCAGTCCAGCGTGCCGCGTCAACCATTGAATGGGCTCGTGTATAATGCTCGGGCGTAGGAAAGGGATTAGAAAATGTTGGAAGCACGACAACGTAGCCCCAACTGGCTAAATGTTGAGCATAAGTATAATATCGATCAATACCCATTTGATAACCATGACCAAAAACAACAATCGGACAGGGTACTGCTGACTGAGGAATTTGATAATTAGAATCGGGATAGTATATTCTTGAATTAGTCATTGTCTCGTACTGACCAGGAATATGCTCAATCCGATAAGCCACAGAATATCGGCCCAGACTATCAAAAATAGGGGTTTGGGCATAAAGGACAAGACGAATGAACATTAGAAAAAATAAACAGCCTAATTTTAGCATATAGCAAAATTGTTGAGTCTGAAACTACTTTTAATCCTCATAGAGTTTACAGTGGATATTTACCGGATACAGAAAACATTAGTAGAATGTTATGGGGGTGGGTAATTATAATGTGGCTATGCATAAATCAAATTAAAACACTCTTTTCTTGTCTTAGAAGCTTTTAATCTATTGAGAAACTAATTATTCGCTGTTTTTTAATATTATTTTCCGTATCTACAATAATTAATCTAACAGTTTTGACCACTTTTTCATACACTCTACAATTTATAATCTCTTTTCAGGTTATCTGCCCCGAATATATTCTATTTCTATTTATGAAAAAATGCCGAAGGAGGGAGTTGAACCCTCATGCCCTTGCGGGCGGCGGATTTTGAGTCCGCTACGTCTCCCAGTTCCGTCACTTCGGCTCCAGTTTAGTTGCCGTTGTTTCGGTGAGGATTGTTTGTCCATCACCGTCTCTTTGGCAATTTATTAATATAATAATTTAATATAATAATACTAATATTTTCCATACGGTCAATAATTTTATGCAAAGAGATAGTATAAACGAACTCTAAAATTTCGCACATCACCAGTCTGCAGAATTAGTCGGCTTTTGATATTAGTTTCTTTTTCCTTACAGGTTAGTCCAAGCCGCATTACCAAAGCAACCGCAAGAACCAATATCTTTTTACACAACATTTTTTCTCTTATTCGGTTTTTAGATCTATCTGGTAAATAGGCTCAAAGCCTCGGAATTTTTTCGATCTTTCCTGCTTAGATTCGTTAACACTTTTTCTGAAGTTCTTTTTATATTTAAGCTATATTTTACCATAATCACTAAATTAATACAATATAAAAGAGTTTTATTTTTTGCTACTTTTGTGAGAATTGAGGATAGAAACTTATCAACTAAGAATCAGAAGGAAATTTAATAATCATTCGACATTACAATTTACCAGCAGGATTCGTTTTGTCCAGATTAGTCTTTTGCATAATTAGTATTAGGGAGTTTACTCCAAATTTCTTGTAAAAATACTTTTACTTTTAATAGTGCCTTTGCTCGATGACTAATCTTATTTTTTTCTGCTAATGGTATTTCAGCAAAGGTTTTATCATAACCTTCGGGCATAAATACTGGGTCATAACCAAAACCACCTTCACCTTTGGGTGTTTCTATAATTACGCCCTGACACACACCTTCAAAAATCTGAGTAGAAATTTTAAAAATCTTTGGAAACGCCAATGCACATACACAGCGAAACCGGGCTTGACGATTGGAGATGCCTTCTAAGAGTTTTAATAATTTGTTTACATTTTCCTCATAAGTTGCATGTTTACCGGCAAATCTTGCCGAGTAAACTCCTGGTTGTCCTTGTAAGGCATCAACTTCTAAACCAGTATCCTCACCTAAAGTTATTAACCCAAATTTAGCCATCACCACTTCGGCTTTTTTCCGAGCATTCTCCTCCAGAGTTTTACCATCTTCGATAATTTCTAAATCAGGTGCAAATTCATTTAATGACAATATTGTCCAATCAGGATTGCAGATAATTGCTTGAATCTCTTTTATCTTATCGCGGTTTTGGGAAGCGATGATTATTTTCACAGGTATCTAACTCCATCTTTACTTTGGCTGATTATCTTTATCAGTTCTTTTAATTCGGATGCTTTTTCTTTGCTGACAACTAAAAGCACATCGTCGGTTTGAACGATAATCAGATTTTTAATACCCATTGTCGCAATTAAATTTTTATCACTGACAATAATTGAATCTTCGGTATCTTTATAATAAACTTTACCCCGAATCACATTGTTCGCATTGTCTTTGGCAAAATGTCGTTCTAATGCTAACCAACTACCAACATCATCCCAAATAAAATTGGCTTTTACGACAATAATATTATAAGATTTTTCTAAAACCGCATAATCAATTGAGGTTGCAGGTGCGTTCTTATATAAATCTTCCAGAACTTTCTTTTCTTGAGTCGTACCAATATATTTTTGAAAATCAATTAATTTTTCATAAAATTCCGGAAGATGTTCTTTTATTGCTTTAAGGATTGTGGAAATCCGCCACACGAACATACCACTATTCCAAAGATAAGTTTTGGCTCGTAAGTATTTTTGGGCTAAAGATAAATTCGGCTTTTCGACAAATCTTAAGCTGACATAACTAACCTGTTTATGTTCTTGGCGATATTCTTTGCCGATGTGAATATAACCATAACCCGTTTCCGGAGATCTTGGCGGAATGCCAAAAGTTACCAGATAATCTTTTTGGGCGATTTCATAAGCAAATTTGACATCTTGGTAGAAGTCTGATTCGTTCTTAATTAAATGGTCTGAAGGCAAAACAATCATTGTGCCTTCGGAGTCAATTTTATCTAAATAGATTGCCGCCAAAGCAATTGCCGGTGCGGTATTTTTACCCATAGGTTCATAAATAATATTATTCTTAGGAATCGTTATCTGGGTAGTTAGGATTTTGCCCAGATTGGGAGGAATTACGAAAAATTGATTTTTGGTCGGAACAATTTTCTTGATGCGTTTATGAGTCATTTGAAGTAATGAATCTTTACCAAAAAGCGAAATAAATTGTTTGGGAAAATAACTTCGGCTCTTAGGCCAGAAGCGTTCACCTTTACCCCCAGCAAGAATTACGGCATAGAGTTTCATAATTATTCACTCCTTATCGTTGGTCTCGGATAGACTTTGTGTATAAGGTTTGTTTTTATTTTCTAAGGTTTGCGTCGTGGATACACTTTTTAAGGTTGCGATTAGTTCGCCCAAAAATATTTTATTTTTAATTATTACTGGATAGCGGTCGACATCTAAAGAAAGATAAATACTACCGAGGTTAGATTTAGGCGTGGTTTGCGGTTCAATGATTGCACAATGATATTTTTTTTTGTTCAAGTTTATGGTTTTGACTTCAATTACTGGTAATTTTACTTGATAATTCTTTTTATCAATATGGACAGAAATAGTAAAATCATTGCCCAACTTCAGATCAATTGTTCGACAATAATACCAAGTAGTAAGCAAATCACGGGTCAGAGTTTGTAAAGGAAATGTGCAACTATCGGAATAGATTATTTTTTGCTTCTGATAATCAAAGATTGCACAGGATGTCGCTTGATAATTCCCTTCTTTAATAAATTTCTCGGATTTAAGTGTTGCAAAATCCGCAATTCGCACATAAGAATTAAGTTCGTCATCAATGGAAAATAACTTATTTAGTTTAGGATTGGATTTAAGTTTGGCTTGAAAATGATAACAACTTTCACCCTGCCAAAATTTATTCGGTTTAACTTGCAGTTCTAATGTGCCGACCAAAATCGGCCCATAGCGAATATCATATAAAAGTCTTTCACCAAGACTAAAAGCCATTAATACCGCTAAAATTAAAGAAAACATAATCAAATTGTAAGCATTATAACATTATTGTCAATAAATGGTTGTAGCGATTTTTCACTGATGACCGCACATGGTATCCCAAATTTTGTATTTCGTCAATATACCTATTGATGGGACCAATCAAATAACCTTCAAGATATTTTCTATTTGTTTCTTATAACAATTCAACCACTGTTGTTCTCCAATACCAACCGACGCTTACGCTGAATCGAAGTATCTGCACCCTTCACTTTCCAGGGATGATTTACTATATCTTAAACCAATTATACCCTAGTTACTAGGTACCTTTCCAATAACATGATAATCAGATTGTTTTACTTGTAGCGATTTTGGGAAAGACTATGAAGATACGCTCGCAATGAACATGTTTTTCGAAAACCATCACTAATCACTGATTCGATTAGGTTTTTGCTAACAGTTTTTCAAACCGAGTCACTTGGAATAATCACCTAAACCGATATTTCAAGCTGACTGTTTTTTAATCGGATAGCAGGGGCTTGAGCGAATGAAATAAAGCAAAGACTATTTGGTAAAATCCGTATCGGATGCAAAACTGCAATCCCCAATATATAAAGCAGTTATTCGGAAAATTTTGACTTTAATCTAATTTCTGGTTTTATTGAATTTTTCAGAATTAGGTTATCGTCATTGAACAGAGTCATATAGAACTACAAGTTGAAATCTCCAAGCAACAGACTTAAATATTTTGACTTTGCTCTTGAATTCTTGTCCTTTAAGCAGAAACATTGTCTGTGTATGATTGTCGAGAACCGGAGGATGAAGAATTTCAATTATTGAAGACGATTAGCAGTCGAAATTCATTGCTTTTACCCAGAATGATTATACAAGAAGTTGTCAATGCTAGCAGAAATTTTGAGATGCTGTCAATGTTTGTGGAAATTTGTTATAGTTAAGCATATCTTTTTTCTTTGTGTAA
>CAYYPG010000046.1:0-4554 GCA_964473505.1 uncultured bacterium
ATTATTGGGCATAAAATTAACTCTACTTTTAAGTAGAGTATCTATGGAGTTAGCACCAGACAAAGAAGAAAAATTTTGAGGGGGTGGATATATTTTATAATAGATATAATATAGATAATGTTGAGATTAGAGAACGGATGGTTGCGGTTAAGTTATCTGGAATTGGTTACATCAATCGTGTATCAATAAAAACAACTTGATGGAACCTTACACAAAGAAAAAAGATATACCTAACTATAATAAATTTCCACAAACATTGACAATAGCTCATTAAGAAATTCGCTTATGCACTTGGTATCGTTTGAGGCGTCATTGACTTTATCTGAGTTCTCGCAATTATCTGTCTTGACAGTAAATGAAATTCGTGTATAAATGTTTTTATGCCTGCAAATTTAACACCACAATATCTTGAAGCCGAAAAACGATTTCGTAATGCTAAAACCACTGAAGAAAAAATCGTTTATCTTCAAGAAATGCTGGCATTGATTCCCAAACATAAAGGCACAGAAAAACTTCAAGCCGAAATAAAGTCTCGATTATCCAAGCTAAGAAAAGAACAGAATCAGAAATCTCAAACCCGAAGAGCCGTCTGGTATCATATTGAAAAACAAGGTGCGGGACAAGTTGCTGTATTTGGTGCAGCTAATGCTGGAAAGTCATCAATTGTTAAAATACTTACCAATGCTTCAACAGAAGTTGCACCTTATCCTTTTACAACCACAACGCCAATTGCTGGAATGATGATATATGAAGATATTCAAATCCAATTAATTGATTGTCCACCTTTGACTGAAGATAGTCCTCCTTGGTATTTTCATATCTTAAGAAGTGCTGATGCTAATGTCTTGGTCATTGATGCGGTTGCCGATAATCTTGTTGAATCTACTGAAATTTGTATTCGACGATTGAAGGAAACGAATATTATTTCCAGTCCTGATTCGCAACTTCCTGCAAAACCGATGATTGTGGTCGCTAATAAAACTGACGAACCCAATGCTTTATTAGGTATTGAAATTATCAAAGAGATGATAAGTGATTTTCCAATAATACCAGTGTCTACAAAAACTTATGAGGGATTAGAGGACTTAAAAACAAAGATTTTTAAAAGTCTTGATATTATTCGCGTCTACACCAAACCGCCAGGAAAACCTCCAGACTTAACTGAACCCGTTATAATTAAAAGGGGAAGCACGGTTTTGGATGCCGGAAAGACCTTACATAAAGATTTTGCCAAAAATTTAAAATTTGCTCGGCTGTGGGATGGTGATAAATATCATGGTCAGCGTGTAGAACGCAATCACATCTTGAAAGACAAAGATATCGTCGAATTCCATATTTAATAATTTAAAGTTTTTATATTATTCGCGAAGTTTCTAAAGTGTCAGCCTTTTCCTAAACTCTTTTTGCCACGTTTTCCAACTGGTCTGACGAGTTTTCCATTCCAAAAGTTTTGCACAATACTGGTTTTGATAAATCTGAAAATTGACTCTCTATTGTCCAATGCAACCTTTTCCTGAAATTGAAGCGTGACTGCTTCTAAAATATTTATATTATAAAAATAAAAATCCATATATATTCACGGCCGAAAACTGATGAAGGTTTGGATTGTTCTTATATCATACTTTTGCTTGTTTGGCGATGGGTATAAGATTAATATCCAAAAAACTTCTATTCAAACCTCTTTCTTTTCTTGACATTATCAATCTTTACTAATATATTGAACCTGTGAAGATTATTTATCGGATGTGTTTGCGAGATTTTATCGGGCCTTTTGTCTTTGCAGTTTTTGTACTTACTGCGGTTCTTTTATTAGATAAGATTTTTCTTTTGGTTGACCTGCTGGTAAAAAAGGGAATTCCCTTTTTAGTGGTAATTGAATTGATGATTTATAGCACACCTTTTGTTTTAATGTTTGCCGTTCCAATGGGTATTCTGATTGCTTCGGTTATGCTCTTTGGACGATTAAGCCAAGACAATGAGTTGACTGCTATCCGTAGTGCTGGAATTAATCTTTTTCGACTTTTAATTCCCCTAATTATCTTTACAACAACCTTAACAATCCTTATGATTCTATTTAATGGCTATGTATTACCTGAAGCTAATCATCGCGCACGAAATCTAATTAGTGATATTGCACGAAAAAAACCGGCCATAAGAATTTATGAAGGTGTTTTTATCGATGATTTTCCTGGATATATCATTTATATCGGTTCCATTGATGACCGTAAAGGTAGAATAAGTGATGTTACTATTTGGGAAAAAAAGCATCCTGATGATATTCCAACTTTAATTAAATCCCAAACCGGCAAAATATCTATTAGTTCGGATGAAAAATATTTTATTATTGAACTTGACGCCGGTGAAATTTCAGAGTTGGTTGACCGAGAAAAATATCGGCACTTATCATTTGATAATTATGTGATTAATCTGCCCGTAGATGTAGAATTTTTCCGTCGGGAAAGGAAATATCGCTCGGACCAAGAATTAGTGCTTAGTGATTTATATACTAAAACCAAATCACTAAAACAGGAGATTAAAGGTCTAAAAATAGAATTAAAAAGTCTTCAGCAAATCTCGGACATTAATTTAAGAAAATATCGAGTTGATGATACTCAAGCAAAACTTCGCAGTAAAAAAGGCGAATACAATCAATTTGCCACCGAACTGGAAAAAAAATTTGCTTTAGCCATTGCAAGTATCGTATTTTTATTCTGGGGAGCGGGTTTAGGCGGCTATATCAGACGAAGTGGCTTAGGGGTTGGCTTTATTGTCGGTTTAGTCTTCTTTGCAGTCTATTATATCCTCATTTTAGCCGGAGAAGAATTTGCTGATGCCGGCCGAACATCGCCTTTTATTGCAATATGGTTTAGTAACTTAATCTTAATTCCAATCGCAATTGAATTTACCGCAAGAACTTTTCTCGAGTTTTCTTTTATAAAGAAATTCTCGCAATATGCATCAAAATTTAATCAACTAAAATTAACCATTAATAAGAGCAAATAATATTAATTACATCAATTTTTCTGGGAAAACATGACTCATGAAAATTATTGACCGTTTTATTGTCAAAGAGTTTATCAAATATACTTTTTTAGCAACACTTTCCGTGGTTGCCATTTATCAAATCATTGACCTATTTGAAGAACTACAATATTTTGTTAATCGCAAGGCATCACTATTTACGGTTCTTGAATATTATTTTTACAGCACACCATCAGCAGTTAGTCTTTTATTACCGGTAGGTACAATTCTTGCCTGTTTTTTTGTTTACGGCGTTTTAACCCGAGAGCGTTCAATATATGTCTTCAAAAGTGCTGGTATAAATATTTATCGATTATTTTCACCCTTAATCGTTTTAGGTTTATTATTGGTGATAGTTCAATTCTTGGCTTATGAATTTATTACCATTCCCATGAATCAAAAATTAGAAAGGTTAAAAAGAACTAAAATTGAACGACGGTCAGAAGCAATTGTTAACAGATGGCACAATCTATTTGTTATGGGTGAGGAACGAACGGTTTATTATATTAGAGAATATCAAAGTAACGGCATAATGTCAAACTTCATTATTGTTCAATTTGATGAGAAGGGCAAAGTAAAAACCAGATATGATGGTAAGAAAGCAGTGTGGGAAAATAAGTTATGGCTTGCAACCCATATTGGCGAGAGAATTTTTATTACCGACTCGATGGAAAAATACACCTACTACGATACTTTAATTTTACCAATCAAGGAAAAGCCAGTTAATTTTATTGAAGAGACCAGAACCATTGAAGAACTTAATATTCTGGAATTAAATCAATTCATTCAAGGGTTAAAAAAAGCCGGGGTTGAGACTGCTAAACAAGAAGTTGAGTTCCATTATCGTTTTGCTCAAAGTTTTATTAGTTTTATCTTAATCATTTTAAGTTTACCTTTGGCAGTTACATTAAGAAAAGGTGGCGTAATGTTTGGACTAGGATTGGGATTACTCTTCTCCTTTATCTATTGGGGGGTAGTTCAAACAACCAAAGCCTATGGACAAGCAATGATAATAAGTCCTTTTATCTCTGCTTGGCTTGCTAACTTTTTATTTTTGATTATAGACATCTACTTGATGTCAAAAGTCAAAAAGTAAACAGGATATAATTATAGACATCTATCTATAAATATCTAATATTAAAGGTGCTAAAATAAACATAATTAACTTCAATCACAATATCTACTTGATATCGAAAGTAAAAATAATATTTGGTGATAAGACATCTACTTAATATTAAAGGTTCTAAAAAATATAATAAACTTCAATTACAAAATCTACTTGATATCAAAACTCAAAAAGTAAACAGGATATAATTATAAACATCTATCTAATAATGTTATAGGTTTTAGAATAAACATAATAAACTACGATTACAAAATCTACTTGATGTCAAAAGTCAAAAGCAAACAGGATATAATTATAAACATCTATCTAATGTAAAAGGTTCTAAATAAAAATAATAAATTTCAATCACAATATCTACTTGATGTCAAAAGTCAAAAAGTAAAAAGAACAAATAGGTAAGGCTTCAC
>CAYYPG010000046.1:4654-16330 GCA_964473505.1 uncultured bacterium
ATCTACTTGATGTCAAAAGTCAAAAAGTAAAAAGAACAAATAGGTAAGGCTTCACAAATATTAAAAATCAAAAAGTAAACAGGATAAAAGATATTTGATGACAAAAAATCTACCTGATATTAAAAGTAAAAAATACAGTGCCTACAATATCTTAGTGTCGTAAGTATATATACGACGCAACTTAATGTTCAATATTTTTGTCCGATGGTTTTCTGTATCTATTGTGAGAAATTAGTTATTGAAGTTTAGCTCAAAATGGCTGTGCCGGTCTTGATTTTATAAATTTGTTTCATATATATCGTATTCATAACTTTTATTTCGTACTATGTCGCAATTTAGATAAATACTTTTTCACTTCTTGCATTTCTTGCTGTTGCTTTTTATTAAGCACCGGAAATATTATATTGTTATGATATAATGGGTCGGTCTTTTCATCAAATCCTAATCGATTAAAGATTGGGCTATTAGGAATAGGGGAAAATTCGGCTAAATGAGGCGAGACGCCTAAACTATGCACAAAGTCAATACTTTTAATGGTTCGTTCTGCGGTAAATTCGGGCAATCCAATTAAAAGATAACAATGAATGTGATTCTCCGAAAACCCGCTATGTTTTAAGAATTCAACTGCTCTTACAAATTCTTCTGATGTAACTTTGTTATCTATTTGTTGATGAATATTCAAATCGACCGTTTCTAAGCTTAAATAGATTGTCTTAAATCCAGCCAGAAACATTTTATCCGCAATCTCTTGAGTCAATAATCTGGGATGTAATCCATTAGGAGTATGAAAGTTAACCTTAATTTTTCTCTGAATAATCTCCTCTAGCATTAACTGGAAATTCGGATTGGCTAAAAGGGCATCATCGTAAAAAGCAATATTCTTAACTCCTAAACTTTCATAATATTCGATTTCCTCAATCACCGAATTGACTGAACGATATATATACTTCGGATAAAGTTGGGGCACAACACAATAGACACAATGAAAGGGACATCCTTGAGAAGTTAAGATACAAGCGTAGTCTAATTTGTGATATAAGTCAAAGCCGGGAAATGGATATTCTGTAAAACTCAATGGTTTTAATTCAGGAAGCACTTTTGATAAACTGTTAGTTGCGGTTCCGGATAAAACCAAATCCGCATTAGAAAACTGTTGCGCATGCTGGTAACATAAGGTTGCATAGATTCCACCTAAAACAATCGGTGTATTAGGAAAATGTTGTTTAAGTAGTCGAATTGCGGTAAAAACACCTGGATACCAATAAGTCATAATTGAAGTGATAAAAATCCAGTCCGGTTTAGGTATTGCATTAAGTATTTCTTCAAAAAGTTCGATGGGTAGACCATATCGTTTATACCGGCGCTCAATGTCTTTATACGGCTCAGGCTTGGCAATCTCTTGATTATAGAATTTTCCCCTGCCAAATTCATCAACCTTCGGTAATTTCGCGATATTTTTCAGCAAAACTGGATGATAGCGGTCAAGACAATCAATATAATCTATATTCCATCCAGCATTACGTAGAATTGATGCAACATATAAAATACCCAATGGCTTCATCCAAAAATCATATGCCTTTAAATCGTAAATCCAGGGATTAATCAGAAGAATACGCGGTTTAGCCAATGTTAATATTAACTTTATGGATAATAAGGATTAGAAGTTAAAACCGGACTAAATGCATTATGGAAAAGAAATAGAGTCTTTTGTTGAGATAAAGTTCGGCATCTTGTAGACTCTGAATAATAAAGGCAATACGATTGACAATCTCGTCCGTTGATAATTTCCGAACAATATTCTCAACAATCTCATTGGTATAGATAGAAGACCGTGTCAATTTTAATTGCAATGCTCTCCGATATAAAAAGAGCAAAGCGTTAAGCCAGGATTCGATATGAAAGTCTTCTAAATTTTTATTAATTATTTCCCAAAGTAGTTCTTCATTAGAAACCAAAGAAGTATCAACCAATCTTATCATATCCGCTGGTGGTAAGAATTGTTTCGGATTAGTATAAAATTCTAATGCTTTTCTGAGGCTACCTTCGGATAACTCGGCACAAATTTCGGCTTCGGACAACGGGATATGCTTAGTTTTTACTAAATATTCAATAATTAACTCCTTAGCAATTGGTGTAAAACAAATAATTTGACAACGAGAACGAATTGTCGGGATGATATACGGTAAACGTTCCGTGGTTAAAATAAACAAAGTTTGCTGTTGCGGCTCTTCTAAGGTCTTAAGAAATGCATTTGCCGCCTCATTGGTCATTCTATCCGCATTAATAATTATTATGACCCGATATTTGCCAACCATTGGTTTGTATGCCATCTCTTGTTTTATCCAACGCATTACCTGAATTGAAATCGTATAGTTTGCCGGCAGATTAGGACGCATTTGGTCAATTACATATAAAGAAAGATTTTCTTCAATTTCCTTAAATATCCGTTCCAATCCTTTTGAACGATCCCTTTCATCTTTATCTTCACTTTGACTAACTGGTGCAACAGGAAATAGAATTTTTATTTCTGGATGGTTGAGATTAGCGATTTGTTGACATCGTAAACATTGGTTTTTGTCAATATCGTCCGGAGTCGTACAGTTGATTATCTGGGCAAAGTTGATTGCCGCAGTTCTCTTTCCCACACCTTTAGGACCGGCAAATAATAAAGCCGGAAAATGCTGATGTTGATATAAAGCAGTAAGTATTCTTTTGGCTTGAAACTGACCAATGATTTTAGGAAAAAGCTCCATGAGATTACTTATTGACTTAACCAAGGTAATGGGTCAACTGCTTTTCCTTCCCGGCGCAACTCAAAATGGAGAATATCTTTTGATTTACCCAACACCTCGCCTTGTTTCAGATTCATACCCACACTACAAGTCATTTCGGCAAGATTAGAATATAAAGTATAATAGCCGTCACCATGGTCTAAAATCACTAAATTACCATAGCCCATAAATCGTTCGGCATAAACTACTCGGCCATCAGCAATTGCTCGAACATCCGCACCCACCGGACATTTAATATCAATACCGGTATTTCTAATTTTAGTCTTATATTTGGGGTCCTCGACGCTACCAAAACCGGATACTACTGCACCATAATAAGGCCAAGGTAATTTTCCTTTCATTATCTCGAAGAAATGCGTTCCCGGAGGTAATTTACGTTCTTTTCTTTTCATCTCCATTTCCGCAATCAATTTCTCCAATTTTCCCATTGCGGTTTTCAATTCGTTTTCTAAGATGCGATTTTGCTCTTTTTCCGAACGTACTTTATTTAACACTTTGGTTTCTAAAAGTTGGGCATCTTTTAAGTTGGCTTCTTCAGCTTCACGCATCTGTTTTAAGCGGATTAACTCATTCTTGGCTTTTTCTAACTGTTTTTGTTGTAATTGTAAATCGTCTTTCAGTTTTGATAAAGTTTGGATTGTCGTTTTGCGGTCTTCAGCAATGATTCGCAAATAGACAAACTTTTTATAAACATCGACAATTGAGCGATGGGATAAAATAATTTCTAAAGGATAAATTTTTCGCTGTTTATAATAACTGACCAAAACATGCTGTAGATCTGCTCGCCGGGCTTCAATCTGTTTTTGGGTCTGGAGAATTTGATTTGTAACTGCAACAATCTCATTTTCTTTGTTCTTTTGAAGAATTTTAAGGTCTCGAATCATCTTTTTCGTAAGATTTATCTTCTCTGCAAAAGCTTCAATACGTTTAAGAACACCTGACTCTTCTTTTTCTAATGCGGCAATTTTTTCTTGCAATGCACGAAGTTTTTCTTTGGTCTTTTCTAATTCTCTTCGGGTTTGTTCGATATTTTCTTGAGCTAAAACGACAAAGACTAATCCTAATATCAAGAATACCAATAATCTGTATTTCATTTCACCTATAAAAACCTTTTTCTTCTATTCGATAACAACCATAAAATGCAATAAATTTTATTTAACCTATTAAATATAACAAATCGCACTTATTTCAAAATATGCGACAAGGCGATATACGAACCACCTAAACCTAATAAACTACCTGCCACAACATTAAAGAATAATATAGAAAAAATCGGTATTGATAACATCGGTATCTCAATTGCCACAATATAGAATAAGACCATACCAATAATAAAAGAAATAATACTTCCTAAAAATCCATGGGCTAACC
This sequence comes from uncultured bacterium, assembly GCA_964473505.1. Lineage (GTDB taxonomy): Bacteria > Hydrothermota > Tepidihabitantia > Tepidihabitantales > CAIPLT01 > JAOABV01. Next base: position 8,818 of record CAYYPG010000046.1, read on the forward strand.
CTTCAATATAAAAAGGAAATTTAACCATCGGAGAAGAAGCACCCACCAACCGCATAATTTCAATTTCTCGGGACCGGGCTAAAATAGTTGACTCCACGGTTCGCGAGATGATAAAAACTATCGCCACAAAAACAATCAACAGTAGTCCAGTATCTAATCCAACAATGATGCGAATAATTCTTTGTAATCGGATTAAAATATCTTTGCCCGACCAGGTTTCTCTTATTCCTTTTAATAACTTGATTTTTTCCTCCAGTTCGGCTAATCGGTTTGCCAATTTGTAGTTCGGGTCAACTTGGATTCTTAAACCGGCAGGCAAGGGATTTTGACCTAAAATCTCCAGCAATGAAGCATTATCGCTTAAATCGCTTTTCAGCTCTTTTAAGGCTTGTTCTTTTGATACATATTGAACTTGACGCACACCATTAAGCAAACTAATTTTATTAATCAAATCATTCGCATCCGCATTATCGTAAAGAAAAGCGTAAATCTCAATGCGTTCTTCAAAATAGTTTTTAACCCGCAGGATATTTATCGTAAGAACTAAAAAAATTGAAAGTAAAAGCAAACAAATTGCGGAAACACTGGCAGAAAGAAAAAAAACCGATTTATTGCGCTGAATATTGCGAATACCTTCTTGAATTAAAAATTTAATGGCCATAAGTTAGTGTCGCTATATAATTAATATTTTTCACAATTATTTAATAAAATAATATTAACTTAAATTACTGTCCGCAAGAATTTTACCATCTTGTAATTTTACTATCCGCTTATTACTATTCTCTGCAAGTAAATAATCGTGCGTTGCCATGATAACGGTCGTGCCGGAGTAATTTATCTCTTTTAACAAACCTAAAATCTCAGCCGAACCTTTATAATCAATATTACCTGTTGGTTCATCTGCTAAAAGAATTTCAGGATTTTTAGCCAAAGCCCGCGCAATCGAAACTTTTTGTTGTTCACCACCAGATAACTGATAAGGATAAAAATCTTTACGGTTAGTTAATCCTACTTTTGACAATGCTGACATTACAATTTCCGGAATTAAGTATGGTCGAATGCCAATAACTCTCAAGGCAAATTCAATATTTTCATAAACCGTTCTTTCAGTTAATAATTTAAAATCCTGAAAAATAATACCAATTTTCCGTCGAAGTTGAGTAATAATTTTATCAGTACAATGTTTGTTTATGCTATAACCATCAACATTTAATTCGCCGGCATCGGGAAAGTCGGCACAATAGATTAATTTAAGTAAAGTGGTTTTTCCGGCACCAGTCGGTCCTGTGAGAAAAACGAATTCACCTTTATTAATCCTAAGATTTATATCATAAAGTGCCGTCCAAGAATTATGATAAATTTTAGAAACATGTTCAAAAACAATCATGCTTACCATTATATGAGACGATAATACAATGTCAAGATATCGTTGCAATATGTCTAATATACTGCCTGATTTAAGAGATTTAATTATTATTTAGAAAAAGTTAAGAAATACTAGTTGTGAAACTATAAAATCCACGAGCACATTCCGCAATTGACTACCAGACGTTGTTTGAGTATCTTAAAAAGCAGAGGCCGGACATTAATTTCGATATGTTGTTCCGATAATGTTAAATAAAGTAGCCGTAGAATTAGGTCCTTAGGGTAGATACAATGTTTTGGCACAGCACCTAGTTGTTCTAAAATATGTTAATCGTAACTGCTAATAACTTAACGCACTCGCAAGCCTAATTTTTTAGCGTATTCAACAACTTCTTGATATTCTTTTTCATTAATTCGTCTTGCTAATTCGGGATATTGATTTGCCTTATAACAGGGACGATATTGTTCCATAATATTTACATAAGTGTTTATTGAAATTTCTTCGGCAATAAATTTCAAAACTTCAAAAGAATTAGCAATGCGGTTTGGTAAAACCAGGTGTCTAACCAACAATCCTCTTTGAGCAATACCATTTTTATCAACAATTAAATCTCCAACCTGGCGGTGCATTTCTTTTAATGCTAACTTATTTATCTCCCAATATGAAATCACATTTGAATACTTCTCTCCTATTTCATTTGAACCGTATTTAGCATCAGGCATATAAATATCAATCACCCCTTCAAGCAACTTTAAGGTCTCAATCTCATCATAACCACCAGAATTATACACAATCGGCAGATGTAAGCCTTTATCTCTACCAGTGCTCAGTGCTTGTAAGAATTGAGGAACAATATGCGTCGGGCTAACCAAATTTATATTATGACATCCCATCTTTTGTAGTTTCAGCATTATTTCGGCTAATTCATTAATTGTAACATTTCGACCATAACCTAATTGACTAATGTCATAATTCTGACAGAAAATACAATTAAGATTGCAAAAGCTAAAGAAAATTGTTCCTGAACCATTTGTTCCTACTAATTCCGGTTCTTCGCCAAAATGCGGACCATACGATGACACGATTGCCTCTTTGCCGGTCTGACAATAACCTAATTCACCTTTCAACCGATTAACACCACATTTTCTCGGACAAATTGTGCAATGCTCTAAGAGGTGAACTGCCTTTTTACTTAATAATGCTAAATCAGTAGTAAAATAAATTGGTATCATTAATGATTGAATTTTTTACTAAAAGATTTCGAAATCGTGTTGCAATATAATGGTAGACTCATAATTTTTAACAAAAAGAAAATTATTAAACTTTACTCCGACTTTATAATATCGGAGATAATTGCCGATTCTCATTCAAATCCAAAAAACTCTTTAATGGACTCAACAGAAAATGAAATTGGCAAATTATGAGGTAAAGAAAGGAGAAACTTTTTACCATATTCTTTCGTAACAATTCTTTTATCTAAGATGCAAACTACTCCCCGGTCTTGTTTGTTGCGAATTAACCGACCAAATCCCTGTCGAAATCTTAAGATTGCATTCGGCAGTTGATAATTAGTAAATGGATCTAATTTGTTTGCTCTTAATTTCTCACATATTCCTTCTAATCGTGGGTCATCTGGAACATCAAATGGCAACCGAACAATAATTAGACAACTCAATGCTTCTCCGGGAACATCGATGCCCTGCCAAAAAGATTGCGTCGCAAAAAGAACGGAACTAATATCATTTTTGAATCTTTCTAAAAGTTCAAAAGCCGATGCTTGACCTTGAACCAAAAAAGTAAACTTACTTTTGTCAATTAATTGAAAGGTCTTGGTCAATGAATTATAACTTGTAAAAAGTACTAAGGCTCTGCCTTTAGTCATGGTCAGAATTTTATCGATTAATCCTGCACATTCAATTAAAAATTCCTCTTCGTCTGATGGTAAAGGCAGATTCGTTGGGATAATTAACAATGCCTGTTCTTGATAATTAAAGGGCGAATCCAATCGGAGTGTTTGTGCTTTGTTAAGTCCAAGTCGGTTTTTAATAAAACTAAAATCTTTATTCACGCTCAGCGTTGCTGATGTTAAAACCACACTCGAAATTTTCTCTAAAACTTGCTGTTGAAACAATTGGGCAATATCAATTAATGCACTCATTAGATAAATTTGTGGACTTTTTTTATTTGATACACCCTCGGTTTCAATCCAATAAACAGAGTTTTTTTCACTAGCCTCAAGAAATTGATTAATACCTAACCGATAAACTTCAATCCGGCGGAGACGACTTTTCAATTCTAATTCTAAATCTTCGTCTAGTTCATCGACCTCAACTTGTAAAAGACTATTACTGAGCATAGTAAAAAATCTATCTAAGCCGATTTCAAGATTAATTGGCTCTCGGACTCTCATTTTAGTCTCACCCGGCGGCATTAACTTCAGTAGATATTGAAACATCTCGTCACTTGCCGAACGAACATCTTCAATGATTCGACCAATATCTCTTTTCTGAAGTGCGGGAATTTCTAAATGGGCAATAAGCCCGGTTTGATTATAAGGATTATAGATAGTATTTAACATCCGCTGTAATCCCCAATTAGAAATCTCAATTCCCCAGTAGTGTGCGACAACTTCTTCTAATCGATGGGCTTCATCAAAAATGACTGCATCAAATTTGGGCAGAAGATAATAATTAGATTCCACATTCGCAAAGAACAGGGCATGATTAGTAATTAAAATATCCGCATTTATCCATTGTTGTTTTGCACGAAAATAATAGCAATCATCGTAATAAGGGCATTTCTGAAATTTACAAACATCACCATCTCGACTAATTTTATCTTGCGTTTTACCTAAAACTTCCGGATATTCGGGTATGATTCCTGAATTACCTTCATCTAACCATTTCTTTAATGTTTCTAATTCAGCATATTCATATGGAGTATCAAAGAGCCCATAGTGAAAAGCGCTTTCTAATCGTCGGCGACATACATAATTGTCTTGTCCAAAAATTACTGCATAATTTATCTCATCAGTAATGGCTTGCTTAAGCAACGGAATATCTTTTTTGATAAGTTGGTTTTGGAGAATTTTTGTATATGTGGAAACTACAACTTTCTTTTTATACTTTTTTCCCCACAAATAAATTGGTAAAAGATAGGCTAAACTTTTGCCTACACCTGTTCCGGCTTCAATTAAAATATGAAACTTTTGTTCCAACGCTTGATATACCGCATATGCCAATTCTCTTTGTTCTGGTCGTTCCTCAAAATTATCCAACGCTTTTGCTAAAGGACTGCTGTGAGAAAAGAAATCGTTAATTAAATCTTCAATCATTAATTTTCTCTTATGCTCAAATTATCATTACTTCTTAATTTCATTTGCAGGAAATTGGTATTTTTGAACAAAAACTTCATTGAAATCAAACACATTATGGAAGTCTTCTTTTTGGTCTTCTTCGGTTTTACTCAGAATACCGACTTCAATAAGATTGAAGACAATTTCGCCAACATCATCTGTAGTCTTGATTCCCCAAGATTCAAGAACAGTTTTTGCCATAATACCAAACTCTTTTTGGGCTAACACTTTAAAACCCTCTAATAGTTCACGAGCGGTCACATGTTTAGATTTTCTTGTAATATGTCGAGCAACTTCTAAACTCGCTAAGACAAAACTATACGCCTGTCTCTTATAACGATTGTCTTTTCTTAAGATTTCATTCACATCTAATAACATAGATTAATTTATCCGCAGACAATTCAAAAAGTTTTTCTTATAATTACATTTAGATCTGCCAACATCCATTAATTTAATCAAAAACATCTCTAAAAATATTCCTTTTAATATACCTCTCTCTCTATATATTGTTTTGATAAATTGATACATAAACATAAATTCGTCCGAGTCTCAAATCTAATAACATTTTAAAGAATATTTTGAAAAATTTTTATATTATAATCTATTTATTTCTGGATAACACCGAACATCAATCGAAATACAACAATATAATGTATAAATGTTCACAAGAATTTTATATTTTTTTCATGTTATTAATAGTAAATTATCAGAAAACTGAAGTAAAGTCAATAAATCATTAACTAGATTCTAAGCAATCAATGAGAATATAAAACTCTCTTATGAATTTATCGGTGGTATCTAATATTTTGTTTAAATTCAGTATCGATATGTTAGAGAAAAAGGTTATCCTCACTTTTGTTTAACTATATTAATTATGTGATATTTTAAAAAAAAAGAACACACCTATGAAAGAAAAATACAATTTCCGCAAAAATCTTGACGCTTCTAAAATGGAAGCAAAATCAGTTACACCAACCTCACCTGCAATTGAATCTGAAAAAGAAAGAAAGGCGCAAGAATTGCTTCTTAAAGAAAATGTTTTCTATGTGCATAATGTTTTGATAGTGTAATTTTAGCGTATAATAAGACAATAGAACCTAATCCAAGTTATGCTAAAGCCTATTACAATCGCGGTATTGCTTATGATGAAAAAGGTGAGCTAGTGCAAGCGATTTTAGATTTTACCAGAGCCATTGAACTGAACTCAAACTATGTCCAAGCCTATTACAATCGCAGTACTGCTTATGCTAAAAAAAACAGTTTGATAAGGCAATTGCCGATTATACTAAAGCCATTGAACTGAACCCAAAAGATGCTTAAGCAATGGCAAGGTCAGGTTTCGCATATCAACAAAAAGGTGATAAAAAGCAAGCAAAATATTGGTATGAACAGGCATTAAAACATAAAGACAATCTGGAACAATGGCAAAGAGATGACGTCCAAGAGAGGTTAAAAACGTTGGAAAATTGATATAAGATAAATTATACCACAAAAACAAAACCGATAGATAAGATTTTATTTTATTGTGAATTTTAGTTGATGACACAACCGAAAATTTAGAATTTTATCTCTCGTTAATTTAAATTATTCGCGTAATATCGCCAGCAAATTAAATCGTTGTGTTGATATATTACCATTAGTCTTCTCTTCTTTATTAATCCCAACGACCTTTTTCTAATTCCCTAATGATTCTAACACTTGTAGGGGTAGTCCAGACAAGTCTCATTAATCACTAATAATTTCATATATCTCAAACCAATTATACCATACCTTTTTTCTACGAATTCTTTAGCCAAACTTGAATTAAGTTTTATTATTAAACCAACTTCTTTGTACCATAGACCGCATCTTTCCAAAACTTTCTACCATCTTTTGTATAAAAAGAAACATAAAAACATTAGTTATAACTAATGTTTTAGATAGGGTGGATTTTTAGATAACCTGTTGTTTTTCTTGAAGATACAGCATTTTGCTCTAAAAAGAGGGTACAGTTCCCTCCCTAACCCTCTGGGTTGCTTGAGAAACAAGTAAGAAAGTCGCTTTGGGAAGCAAGGTCCGAAAAAATTTGGGAATTGTTTTTAGGGTTAATTTTGGTAGAAATATAACTGTCAATTTGTAGGCAATTTACAGAATCAAGGTGAATGGAGTTGTCAAAATCATTTAGAAAATACTGGTCAGGGTTATGGTATCAGTAATTTGAAACATCATTTAGTTTTCTCAGAGAAAAAATTTTACACTTGTTTTAGGGGTGATTTTAGCAAAGGGATAAGTATTCAATTTATAAGCAATTGGCAGAATAAATATAATTATGGGTAGATCTGAGAAAATCGCTCAGGAAATAGTAGTCAAAGTTATAGTGTCCATGATTCAGGAACACTTTTACTTCTAGTAGGAAACTATATTTTACCACATCATTATCATTATATTAATACAATATACAAGAACTTTTCTGTAGTTTCTGTGGGTTCTAAAGCTTTTTCAGGACCTCCACAATAAAAAGCTATGAATAAATCTTTTTGCAACCGCTGTGTGTACATTCAAACTACTAAATACTTCTTTAATTATATTTTTAATTGTGCTCTATGGTTTCAGTGGCTTTTCCAAGATTTCTAACAAAGAACTCTGACAAAGTCAATGTTAGTTCAAAAAGCATGAAATGCAGAAGCATAATTGATGGTTATTTCGTATGGGCCTCGGCGTCGCTTAATCATTTTTCAGACTTCCCCCAATATTTTTCTGTCGCTCCAACACCGAATCGCAACTGAATCGACAACTATAAAACCGCAACTTTT